>NZ_JBNPEC010000024.1:0-24112 GCF_051117345.1 Alcanivorax sp. | reverse complement strand
GCCAGGAAGGACAACACCGACTGCTACGGCAGCTCATCTAACACCTGGAACAACACCCCCGCCTTGTCCGTCTTACCGTCGCCTACCAGGGTGGTCACCCCCTCATTCATGATCATGTTCAGCGCGGGATCACCAAACACGGCGAACCACAGGAAGGTGAACAGGGACGGCACCAGCATCACCCCCACCACAAACTCGCGGATGGTACGGCCACGGCTGATCTTGGCAATAAACAGCCCCACAAAGGGCGCCCAGGCAATGGTCCAGCCGAAAATAAACAGGGTCCAGTTACCGATCCAGTCGCTGTGGGTATAGGCCTGCAGATTAAAGGTACGTTCGACAATGCCGCTTAAATAACTGCCCGTGTTCTGCAGAAAACTTTCCAGAATATGGATGGTCGGCCCGACCACAAACACGAACGCCATCAGGGCCACGGCCAGCACCATGTTCAGAATCGACAGGCGCTTCACCCCCTTGTCCATCCCTGCCACCACCGACACGGTGGCCAGTGCGGTAACAATGGCAATCGCAGTGATCTGCACCCAGGTGGCCACCGGCACCCCCCACAGATAGTTCAGCCCCGCGTTGATCTGCGCGGCGGACAAACCGAGGGTGGTGGCAATACCGAACATGGTACCGAGAATCGCGAACACATCGATGGCATGACCGATCGGCCCGTAAATTCGTTCACCAATCAGAGGGTAGAACGCCGAACGCATGGACAACGGCAAACCATGGCGAAAGGCAAAATACGCCATCACCAGACCCACCAGGCCGTAAATCGCCCAGATATGAAAACCCCAGTGGAAAAAGGCAATCTGCATGGCCTGCTTGGCCGCATCCACCGTTTCTGCAGCCCCGGCCGGGGGCTCCGCATAATGCAGCACCGGCTCCGCCACCCCGAAGAACAGCAAGGCGATGCCATAACCGGCGGAAAACAGCATGGCAAACCATTCCGGGAACGAATATTCCGCCTCGCCATGATCCGGCCCCAGTTTGATATTACCCCAGCGAGTCATCGCCACACCGACGATAAAGATCAGGAACAGCGCCACCGACAACATGTAAAACCAGCCGAAATTCGAGGTAATCCAGGCTTGCGCTGTGTTAAAGGCTTCGCCAGCCCGTTCCGGATCACTGATGGTGCCGATAATCAGTAGAAGCGATACCACCACAGCCGGAATAAAAACCGGGAGAAGAATCGTCGAGGCAGGGAGGGTGCGTTTTTCCGTCATAGCGTTTCATCCATGATGACAGGGTTGGCGATTGGAGAATGCCTGTAGCGAGTCTCCGTAACTGGCAACGGCTCATGCTAGCAAAGATCGGCCCAACGGTTTTTTAAATCCTGTTATTTACAAGATAAAACCGCGCAGCCTTCATTTATTCTTCACACAATAATCGGCGCAACCGATAACAACGTACCAGAAAAGCCAACGCCGACAACAGTAGCGAGCCGGACCAGATCACAAACACCCAGCGAATCCCTGTGGCCGCGACAGTCAGTGATACATCAGAAGGGACAACAAGAAACGCAAACGCATAACAGGACGCATGCAGGGAGCAGACATAAAGCAGGAGATTCCACCATGACCAGGGCTGCGTTCCCGGCGAGGAAAAGCGAAACAATCCCCATAGAAAAATCAGGTTGTACCCGGGCATGAAAAGAGCAAGCAGCCCCAGCGCCTCGGCAAGGCTACCAATATAATCCGGCGTCAGGTTGGCGAGCATGACCACGCTGCCCATCACCGACACAACGAACACCCCGACACCGGCAAACCAGATACCGTCAATGGGAGCAATGGCGGCGACCAGCCAGGCAACAATTGCCAGCCGGAAAAACAGGGCGTCCAGAGTCAGCATGGTCTTCGCAACGTCATGTGGCGTCATAGTGTTGCTGGGCAACAACCTACAGGCCCACACCGAGCGACCTTTCACTTCGCTCAGTGCAACCTGCACTCCCATTCCATTGTCCGCTGGCAAACGAATCGTTCTCACACACAATGATGCGAGTCGCCGGGCTTTGCGCTAAGAGTCAGGCCTTGATCAACCTGGCCCTGTCGCCCCTTCGCTGGCCTGCAGGCCACCCTCCGGTAGTCGGTCTGCGCCCCAGCTGCGTTGCAGATAGCCACTGACTTCATCCAGTTGCTCCTGGCCAACCTGCGCCAGCTCGCCCTGCTCCAACGGATCAAAGTGAAAGATATACAGCCGCGACGCAAACTGCTCAAACGGCAGTGACGCCTCGCCAAAACGTTCGCCATGGCCTGCGGTGCTGACCACTACGCCATCCCCCCAGTCCTGACCGCTGTCGTTGTTGGGGTTATAGAAATACACCCGCATGACATCCTGAGGGTCCAGCGCCACACGCAAGATACTGATGGCATGCCAGCCGATAAAACGGGCAGCACTGTCGGTAACAGCGACACCCGCAGGCTGCGGATGTATCAGTGGCTGATTGCCGTTGTAGTAAGGATGGTAGGCCGCATAGAAATGACGCAGAAAATCATCCAACTCCCACAGCTTTCCGCTCTCCACATCTACATTGATACGAAAACCGCGACCGGACCACCAGCCATGAAACTCCGGGTTCACCCAACGGTGAGGATCACCCTCACGCTCGATACAACGACGGCCCATTTCCGCGTAGATCCGGTCCAGGTGGGGCACCACCAGTAGAGACACCGGGTCCAGGTCCATGGGCAGGCTGCTGGCCACACCGCCGACGCTTTCGCTGGAGGAAATCGGCTGCCCCTCGAAATGCATGATGATTTCATCGTCACGGGCTGCCCAGGTCACCATTTGCAGCAGGTAATCCGGATCGTTGTACGCCCACATGGACAGAGCACGGGCGGACTGGCAGGTGGGATTATTGCCCTGCCCCACTCCCAGTGGCTGCCCCAGCATGCACAGCACGCCTTCGATCAGATGCGCCTGCGGCGGCACCTGATCCCCGAAAGCCAGTGTCAGGCGCTGGCAGGACCAGTCTGACAAAACCAGGCCCAGCTGCCGCCACAGCGCCGGCGCCACTGGCGGCTGATAGAGAATGCCCCGCTCCAGCACCAGCGCCAAGCCGTAAATGGCCTGGGCCGTTTGTGGATGCACCGCCGCTTCAATCAACGCCTGCACCAGCTGCCGGTAACACAGCAGGCAATCGCGACCGGTGGAGGACAGGCCCATGGCCTGGGCCACCAGGTGGTCACCCTGATCCAGCAAATGGCGCAACAACACCGGGTGGTACGGCGACACCAGCCCGGTGTCGTGCATTGCCCGGGCAAACCCGGTGGCCTCGCCCTGCAAGGCCGTGGCATCCATGCTGGCCAGCCGCTCCAGGTAGATCTCCACGCCCGGGTCTTCACGGCAGGCCCGGGTCGGGCCGAACAGGCTGCTCACCAGCCGGTCCGCCCCCTGCCCGCTGCTGCCCAGATCGATATCCGGATTGACCTGGCAAATGGCGATCTGCGTGACCATCTGCTTGACCGGCTCGGTCTGAATGGGGCGCTGATTGAGAATCCGCCAGATCTCTTCAATCAGCTTGTCGACGATATGCTCATAGCCGATGCGCTCGGCCAGGTGCTGCAACAGGTTCTGCGGCAGCACTGCCAAGCGCCCCTGGGTTTCACGCTGTGCCTCGGAAGGCGGCGAAAACAGCATGGCCAGATTGAGCGCCAGCACCTGGGTGAGAAAATGGTGGGCCTGCTCGGCGGAAATCAGGGTGTGCCGGTAATCCCCACAGGCCACCGCCAGCATGCGCAGCTCGCTCAGGGCCTCTATCACCACCAGCTCAGCCTGGGCACTTTGCAGGGACTGTGTAGTAAACCCGGGGACCAGAATGTGCGGCTCCGCCCAATCCGTCCCGGCGAAAATTCCCGCCGTTTCCAGCGTCTCGATACGTTCGCCCAGGGTGGCACAGCCGCCCTCCTGCATCATTACCCGCCGGGCCGTATCGAGCACCCGCGGCACCTTGGCCGGTCGGGTAAACGAGGGCGCCTCTGCCAGTTGGGTGATGGCATCATCCAGCCTGACCAGTAGCAGAGACAGATTACTGGACGCGGACGTCTCTGAATGAGTGGTAGACACAGGGCAGTTCCTTAACCAATCCGAGGGGGCCCGGCGGGCCCCATGGTGACAGCGTATTCACACATAGAAATCCAGTTCTTCCTGCCGCTTCAGCAACCGGTGCATCTCTTTCGGGTCGTCACCCATGAAGTAAATCAGACCCCAATGGGTACCAAAGGCGGTGCGCTTGGTGACCACCTCTTCCATGGGCGCCGACAGTTCATGGGACTCGAAGTAGGGATGGTCCTCGGTCTCCTCCGGAATCTCCAGCTGACTGACCACCCGCCGCCGCGGGTACACCCCGAAACAACCGGCATGGCCCTTGGCATCCACCACCTCTTTCGGAAAGTAAGCCTTCACTTCCTCATCGGTGGCCTTGGGGTCGAACACCAGCATGGTGGCCTGATAGGCATTGAAACCTTCATAGACCCGCTCCAGCAACTCGAACACCTTGAAGCCCGGCGGACGATAAGCCACTTCACCAAAGTACATCTCACCATCGCTGGTGACAAAGTACTCCGGATGAATCATGCCGAACTCGATATCAAAGGTCTTGATCAGCTTCTCGATCTGCTGGGTAATTTGCGGCCGGTACTGCTCCAGATCCGGCGAGGCGGGGACATACACCGAATAGCCCAGGGTCACATACTCGGACAGGTTGAGAAAACAGATCTTGCCATCGTGAATCCAGGCTTCCACCGCAAATTCCCAGCCATCCAGATGCGACTCCATCAACGAGGGGAATTCCTCATCAGGAATAGCATCCACCTCATCCGGAGTACGAATCACCCGGTGGCCTAGACAACCGGCCTTGTCAAAGGCCTTCAGGTGGATCGGGTCATTGGGATCACCATCAAGTTTGAGCAGGGTCTGGTTAACCCGCTTCAGGAAGCGGATCACGTCCTCCCGGTCATGGGCTTCCTCAAAGATACCCACCCGGATACCGCCAAGCTGTGCACGCCGCTTCATCAGGGATTTATCCCGCATCAGCATGGCCTGGCCCAGCAAACGAGGATTATCCAGCAACACAGAATTGATCGCACCGGCCCACTCCACGGTTTCCTCATACAGTGGCACCGACACATCCACACCCATATCTTTCAGGGTCTGGGCAATCTCCATGGAACGATCATTCAGGCGTTCGAAATTCCAGGGCACGTAGGGAATATCATGCTCCTGGCAATACGCCTCTGCCCAGTCCGGGGCCACCACCACATAACGGCGATCAAACTTCTCCGCCGCCTCGACCGCGTTCAAACTCCATCCTAATAAGGCAATATAGCCTTTGTTGGGATCTTTTTTCATTGAGCGCCTCCTGTCGAAAAAAATTGGCATTGGCCCTTTACCGTACACCTATCACCCTCTTTCACAACCGCTACGCCGCTGACTTTGTCAGACAATATTGCGCAATAGGCCACCCATAGAGGGATAATTAAGGGAGGCAAAAGGTGAGCTCACCCGGGTGTAAAAACACCCGGAGGCACAGGCACGCCGGAGGGTACGGGGAAAACTTGACAGCAGAGACACTGCACAAAAAAGAAGAAGGAATCAGGCACCATTAAATTTGATCGTAACATTCAAAAAAAATGGCAAAACATGTGGATGTGGGTGCATTCATGCTCCTGGCCTGCGGTGATAATTCAGCCAATCACGCCCAGAAAACCCAACGCCGCAATCACCACGCCAGCAACCAGCCCCAACACACCGAGAATACAATCACTGTAAGGCTTGTCTTTTCTCGGGCCAGGCACCAGCACGGACTCACCCGGAGCCTTCGGGTTGCAATAGACCATCACGCTACTATTAACGGAATGGCTTCTGGCGAATTCAACCGTTTCTGGATACACCAATGTATAGAATGCCGCTGATGCCCCTCTGTACTGGTTACCCTTGAATTCATACTCATACCCGACGATGAGTTTCTCCGTGTCCTGCATTTCCCCATCAATATTACGCTTACCCCAAAGGCGCAGGTCTGTTAACTGACCCTTAACGCCTGGCCAGTCGAGGCTTGCCACGGCTTTTTTATAGTCGCTCAGCGCACGGCCAAGCAGGTAGATGCCGAAGATAGTGAATATGGATCCCGCCAGGAGGGGTATGTTCATTGGTTTAGCTCGATGAGTAGAGTCAGACTGCTTTGTGAAAAGCGATTTCAGCGATACTTTCAACGCCCGGCACACCAGGCGAATCGGAGCGACGCAGGAACGGAAATTTGGTCTTCCTGCCGCCGCTTGCCAGGTCTTCCCTGCTTAGAGGACATAGAATCCATTTCCTTCGAGTAGGATGGTGAAGTCTTCGCATGGTCCCTCTTGTGTTACAAACACCATGGTTGCGTCGCAGGAAAACGAGAGGCCGAAATGGAAATCATCTCTTCTCTCCCACCCAGCAACCTTGCTTCCAATCAGCACATCCAATCCACATGTGGTTATCCACGAACCAGAGAACATCTTCTTCGAAACCCCTCCCTTCTCTAGCAATACTTCCCCACCGCCTTGGATAGTTGCTCCATCAAAATGAAGCTGAATTTGATACTGATCGATGCAAAGCTGAGACAATTCTCTTCCAGTAAGTACACTCAAATTAAAATCATCGGGAATGCGATTCATCTAACCACCAACAAACATAACGCCCCAATCAGGGGCAGTTTTTCGTTTTGAGCGCAGCGAAGTAAAATTCTCCCTCTTACTTGGCTTGTTATATGCACCACAACGCAGCCAACCAAACAATCATTCCCATTGGAGCAAATGCCCAGCGCGCCCAAGAGTTACGAGGACGATAAATAACAAACCCCAAGATTCCCAACAGTACCGGAGAGACACCAAAGACCACGTATGCGCCCCAGTTCCAGCCACTCACCACGAAAGGCACAACGTAATTCACCCACAACGCTGGCCCCCAGACATCAATTAAGCGAACCAGTGTTACGGAAACAAGCCAATAGCCAACCAAGACTGAAGCTGCTCTTAGAGCCTCTTCAATTATGGCCCCGCCTATGCCATTAATATCTTCTAGACGCATGGCTCTCCACTCATGTAACGACTTGCGCAGCGGCGCACGGAGTGCGTCCGGCGCCCAACGGGCGCGTACTGGCGCTGCTTGTTATGATTATTCTTCATTCGGAACTTGCCTT
The DNA here is from genome assembly GCF_051117345.1 of Alcanivorax sp. Classification (GTDB taxonomy): domain Bacteria; phylum Pseudomonadota; class Gammaproteobacteria; order Pseudomonadales; family Alcanivoracaceae; genus Alcanivorax. The sequence continues at coordinate 16,929 of NZ_JBNPEC010000024.1, read as the reverse complement.
CCACCAGGCGTTCCACCCATGGCCTTGACCCATTCATCGCAGTGTTCTTTTACCGAAGAGGTGATCTCTTCTCGATCCATAGCGGGCTGCGCTGCTAAATCCCATGGCAGATATAAAGTATCAGCAATTAACGATAGAGGAATATCGGCAATGATAAATGGAGCATAAACAAACAGAACCGTTCCAGATATAGCAATATTGCAAGGAGCCGTGGTGACTGAGTTGTGAAATCCTGCATATGGATGGCCAAATTCATTCTCATGATGCACCATCATAGAATTGCAGCCATACAGACTAAGGAGAAATAAGAACACGCATACTTTTCTAATCATAGCGATCGAAGTCATAACGCCTAGATCACGCGCTTGTCGCCGTGCATCTTATTGTTAGAGTTTCTAGCATTGAATGCATCCACTATCTCCTGCGCCAGAGGTTTGTAACCTGAAAGAAACCCCTCAATCTGAATCTTGCTTTCAGCACTACGTACCTCAGTACCGCTTCCAGGAGTCCAACGGCTGCCCCACGCTTCCAAATCAGATTTTACTCCTACCACATCATCTAAACATATTCGTTTTACGCCATTGAATGGGCCAACTGCCTCAATCACATCACCTTTTAAAGTGACACGCCTAAACCAAAAATAGATGGCAGAAACCAAACCAAGAACAGCACCCACCCCCAGCATTACTACCTTACTTAGTGCATCAACATGCGAATATGTAAAAAACGCGCTATACAGCGAATAGATAAACAAGGAAAGAAGGGTAGGAGAAAGCCAGCGGGGGCCTCGAAAGAAAGCAAAAAAATTGCCCTCTGAATCCCTCTCTTCATGGCGTCTATAATAAAAAAGAGCCACATAAGTCCCCGCAATCACACCCCAAAGTATTTCTTCAGCACCCATATTTTACAACTCTAACGCCATGCTCAACCGCCGCGTCAGCGGTCGGATTGGAGCTTCTTGTTAGGTTGCGGCACAAGAGCCTCAACCAAGCGAACTTCTTCAGGTGCCATCCACCCGTAAAATAATAAAGCAATCAAGGCAATCCCCCCAATAATGGCAGCTACCATTGGATGGTTAGCACCTAGGTATATGGCCAAAAGCTGCAACCCAAATGCAGCCAATCCATATTTAATAAGTGTAGGAGCCGCACCCTTCCACCCCTTTTCCTGGATAATATTCTCAGGCTTTTTTAGATACACGCGACAATTAGGACATATAAAAGACAGCTTCTTTTCCCTCCAATCTTCGCATCCCGCATCACGAGGAAAGAAAAGGTCACCACAATTTTGGCACTTGTATCTCATGACAACCTAACGCCCGCCTCAGCCGCCGAAGGTCGGCCTGGAGGCTCTTGTTAACTCTGTGCCAACGTAATAGCCCTAGTAACTTTATAACTAATTCTCTTTCGTGGTTTCTTATACCGAGGCAAAGGGTCGTAATAGAGGCCTCTATGGCGAACTACCCAGTGCCTATATTTTTCTTGGTACACCACAAACAACAAGCACGTTGACTCGTTCTTCGGCTCCGAATAATGAAGAGTTGTTTTTTTATCCCCTAAGGCTGCCCGCATTTGCTTAACCTGAACATTGCCATTGGGTAGCACCCAGTCATTGCCTTTCATATGGACCAAGGATGCTTCGTACCCCGCACGCCTCTTGACCATTGCATAGCATGCTACCCCGCAACCGGTTTCTGTACTTGGCTGATTGATAAGCTTCATAGAGTTAACGCCCGGCGCAGCGGGCCAGTTGTAGCGAGGCACGAGCGGAAACTGGGTCCGACTGCCGCCGCTTGTTATAAGAATAGCTACGCATATACAAGATACCCAATCAACGTAGCCCCAACACTAAGCATCGTAACCCCAGAAATCACGCAAAGTAGAACCAGAACAATACCTTCAGGAAAAACAACTAAATTTAGCTGATTGGCTCTCAGCCGGATATTGTGTCTCAGATTCCACGCGAGTCGGGCGCTATATACAAAGAAAGCCCCCAGAAGAATATCAACAAAACAGGTAACATGAGGCCGATAATTGTTACTTGCGGATCTTTATGTGAAAAGTGGAAGGACAGGATTCCTCCTGTTATTGCGTAGTAAAAAAGGTTCAGCTTTACAGCAAAGTCCACATAGAACTTATGTAGCTCTACACTCAACTGAAAGTCGTTCCACATTCTCTCGTGATCCATTACGCCCTCTTATAACGCTGCCGACACGCGCTTGTCGCGTGCTCGGCCTTGTTATAAATATTGCATTCGCTCCGTTTATTGGAAGATTGCCGCAGCAGCTAGAGCGATTCCGACGAAGAATAACAGCATCGACACACCCAAAGCCCACATTGGCTCACTTCCTTCTAAGCCGCTCGATATAGAGGATAGCTTTTCTCGAACCGCACTATCTGATACGTCTTCTCTATCGTCAATAACATCAAGATGAAACTGTTTAATGCGCTTTACAGATAATCCGATCCTAATGGAAAGATAAAACTTGAATAGCAAGAACGAAGCCACACCTAATGAGAAAATAAAAATCGCTACTTTTAGATAAAAAATACAGTCGCTCTGGAACCCGGAGGCAAGAAGGGAACTAACAACGACCACCCCACCAGTGTTAGCCAACAAAACAGATTTGCTGGTGCTTTCAAAGACATCGCGCCCATGCCCAGACTGTCTTTCAGCCTGAGACACGAGAAACCCGCTTAGTTTCTTCTTCCCCTCTTCATTTTTATCTGAGTACTTCATAGACCCCGCTCACCAGCCAAATATTTATAACGCCGGCCATCACGCGCTTGTCGCGTGCATGGCATTGTTATGCAATGTCTCCCATTGCTCGGACGTTAGCCGGTATAGCCTCACCGGCCGACCATGAAATTCCAGCACATCAAACCTGGAAAATCCTGCTTTCTCGGCGACCTTTAACGATGCCAGATGCTCGGGCTCTATGATCACTACCACTGAGTTGAGCAGCTTCTCTCCAAAAACATAATTCAGAACTGCTCTAGCCGCCTCAGATGCCAGCCCTTTGTTCCAATAGCGCCTGGCAAGCCGGTAGCCGAGGTTGATTTCCTCGACATCACCAACCGTTTCTGGCCCAGCACTGCAGAAGCCTATGAGCTCAGAAGCTTTTTTATCGATTAGTGCCCACGGCCCCACACCATGTGACTCGTAACAGGATAAACACCACTCAACGAATTTTCGGGTAGCGGCCTCATCACAAACGCCATTAACCGAATATTTCATCACCTCAGGATCGCTGAGAATTTCAGTCAATTCGGGAACATCGTCGAGGGATAACCGACGTAAAATCAACCTCTCCGTTTCACAAACCTGCACCATAGCCTCCCTGTGCATAACGCCTGCATTTGCGGCTGGTTTGGAGCGCAGCGGAAAACCAGTCCGCCAACATGCACTGGTTATACGGTTGTTTCGTCTATCGCCCGCCGACTCAGTTCTTCTGACTGAGTGACGACTGTGGCGTAGTCGCCGCCCCCAGGTTGCGACTCCAGTACGAAACGAAATCCACAACTTTTCAAAATTTTATACCTCTGCGCGCCCTTTATCTTGGTGAAGTCGAAGTAGTCTGGCGGCGTTCTCTCCATTTGTACCGCCCAGATCCATCGCACCTCTTGGCTAAGGCGCAGAAATTCGTCAGTGGTCACAATAAAATCGCCTGAAACCTCTCGTGCGAACCCTTCAAGGTGATTAATTCCCGAAATTTCAACCTGCTGCCAAGTGGAGTTTCCTATAGATACCTCAACCATCAGCACAAGCGGCAGTCGAGGCTCCACCAAAAGATCAATCAGTGCCTTCTGGTCTGGAAAATCCAAGATAGATTCGAACACTCCATCGTGGATCTCAGAGACTTTGTTCAGGTTCACATTCACCCCGTATAACGCCGCCAGCACAGGCCGAGCGAAGCGAGGTCCAGCCCCGAAGGGGCGATTGTGGCTGGCCTTGTTAAATTTTTAGCGCTCGATTGTAACGCCATGATTTATCTTCTTTAGCTTTGATATAGCACTTTCGGAAACATTGCCACAAAAAGACAAGTCAATATAAGTTAGCGACGCAGCTCTACTTAGAGCCTCAATACCTCTATCGGTTATTTGTGTGGCCCACTCTAGATCGAGTTCTTTCAAGCCAATTATCTCAGGAATGTACTTTAAGCCTTCGTCGGTTAAAGCTGAATTGTTACCGTCAGTTTTGATGGAGGATATCTCTTGTCCAGCTAGGCTAGCTAGGCTAGCTAAATCTGAATCTTTGGCTTGCTCTAGGTATATTTCTTTCATATTGGTGAAATTTAACGCCGCGCTCTGCCGCTTGTCGGCAGCAGCGCCTTGTTAGGCCTTTTTAATTGAGGCTGCATAATCAGCAGCCATTCTGAGTGCACTAAAGGCAATATACTCATCCGAGAACTCAGGACCACTTGACTCGGGGCCTGCTAGCCAAGCATCAAAAGAGTCATCAGCACCGTAAACGGCCCGCATGAGTTGGTCTAGCTCCTCTGGGGTAACACTCTCAACAATCTGCTCACGATCAAGGTCATCTGTAACACCATACTTTCTAGCCAAAATAGCTAAATGGTGGAGTGGCTTTGGCACCCTAGCTAAATCCATGGCTCCGCCTAACAGTGTATTCATTAGAACGTTCCGTATAACTCGATTCCTTATAATTCTGGAATCGATCCCCCTTCCTTGAGAGAAAATCCTGCCATAACAACACTATAGAATGTAATAGCAAATTTCCTACACGGAGTTCAAAGGAACGTTCCTTTGAACTCCGCACCCTCGCCATTTTTCCCGTTTTTCATTTTAAGTATATACATCAGTATCTTAGGAGAAAAAGCAGTAGCCCTCGGCCGCTGTCAGGGCTGATTCCGTTGAAAAGTGCTCAACCTCCCTGCAATACTGTCATTTTGGACAGCACAGGAGTAGTCATGGATGACATCCCTCGCCCCGTTCCGGAAAAGCCTGTGAGACTGATGGACCAGTTCCGATTCTGGCTTCGGCAGAATCAATACAGCTACCGAACCGAGCAGACCTACGTTCATTGGGTTATCAAGTACATCCGATTTAATCAGCTGCGCCACCCGTCAAAGATGGGAGCAAAAGAAATACAGAGCTTTCTTTCTTATCTTTCAGTTCAGCGTTATTGCAGCCCTTCAACACAGAAAACCGCGCTCAACGCGCTCAACTGCTTTTGTCGTCGCTTTCTCGGCATGGATTATGGGGAGCTGAATTTCCGCCAGTCCAAGCGCAAACCCCGGATTCCGGCCGTTTTCTCCCAGCAGGAAGCTGAATCGGTGATAGCCCTTCTCCCTGAACCATCACAACTGATCTGTGAACTGCTTTATGGATCAGGGCTTCGTATCTCGGAGGCGTTGCGGATTCGCATCAAGGATCTGGATTTTGACCGGATGATCATCACGATTCATCAGGGAAAAGGGGGCAAGGACCGAAGAACCCTTCTGCCAAAGTCCTGCGAGTCCAGGTTACGCCTACAAATTGCTATCGCCTCCAATCTTTACGAAATGGACCGCAAGAATGGCATTGGCCCAGCCTGGATGCCTCACGCCTTGAGCCGAAAATATCCGGGAGCGGGTTCCCAGAAAATCTGGCAATTTATTTTCCCCTCAAAAGACCCCGCCCGAGATCCGCAGACCGGCATTATCCGGCGCCACCATTACCATCAGGACAACGTTCGCAAGCACGTAAAGCTGGCAGGGAGTCACTAAACTCTGTGGGCCGCACACCTTCAGGCACTCTTTCGCCACACACCTGCTTGAGCAGGGCTACGACATTCGCACCGTGCAGGAGCTACTGGGGCACAGTGATGTATCCACCACCGAGCGCTATCTGCATGTGATGAATCGGGGTGGGCTGGGGGTCATTAGTCCGTTGGATCGGGGCTGAGAGGAGAATAAAAAAACCCGGCTTGCGCCGGGTTTTTGTTCGCCATGCGAGCATGGCTCCTACGTTTTGTCGTGTCCGGGAATCAGTCCGTCCAGGTCAGGTCCAGTTCTCTGGCGGCTTTCACGTCATCCAGGCGGCGGACCGGTTGGGTGAAAGGCGCTTCCTTGACCATATCCGGTTCGCTGCGCGCTTCTTCCAGGATGGCGGCCATGGCGTCCACGAACTCGTCCAGGGCTTCCTTGCTTTCGGTTTCGGTGGGCTCGATGAGGAAGCACTCCGGCACCAGCAGCGGGAAGTAGGTGGTCGGTGCGTGCTGGTTGTAGTCCAGCAGGCGCTTGGCGATATCCATAGCGGTGACGCCCAGCTCTTTCGCTTCTTTCGCGAAGGTGAGGATGAACTCGTGGCTGGCGCGGCGATCCGGGTAGGCGGCGGTGCAGCCTACGGCTTCCAGTCGCTTGAGCAGGTAGTTGGCTGCCAGGGTGGAGAATTCGCCCACGCGGATCATGCCTTCACGGCCCAGAGAACGGGCGTAGAAGTAAGCGCGCAACAATACACCGGCATTGCCCATGAAGGCACTGAGGTGACCGATGCTGGTATCCAGGGTATCCGTATCGACCCAGTGGTAGCTGCCGTCGTCACGCTGGCCCGCCATGGGGGTGGGCAGGTAGGGCAGCAAGCGCTCGGACACGCCTACCGGGCCGGCACCGGGGCCGCCGCCACCGTGGGGGGTGGCGAAGGTTTTGTGCAGGTTCATGTGGATCACGTCGAAGCCCATGTCACCGGGGCGCACCTTGCCGAGGATGGCGTTCAGGTTGGCGCCATCGTAGTAGAGCAGGCCGCCGGCTTCGTGGACAGCCTTGGAGATGGCTTCGATTTGCCGTTCGAACACGCCGCAAGTGCTGGGGTTGGTCATCATCAGGCCGGCGGTTTGTGGGCCGCAGGCTTCTTTCAGGGCTTCCAGGTCCACGTCGCCGTCTTTGCCGACCGGCACTTCACGGACCTTGTAGCCACACATGACAGCGGTGGCAGGGTTGGTGCCGTGGGCGGCTTCGGGAATGAGGATTTCCGTGCGCGCCTCATCGCCACGGGCTTCGTGGTAGGCGCGGATCATGGCCACGCCGGCGAATTCGCCCTGAGCACCCGCCATGGGGGCCAGGGACACGCCCTTCATGCCGGTCACTTCCTTGAGGAAGTTCTGCAGCTCGAACATGCAGCTAAGGAAACCCTGGCTGTGGCTTTCCGGCGCCAGCGGGTGACGGTTGAGAAAGCCCGGCAGCATGGCGGCCCGGTTGGCGCCGCGCGGGTTGTATTTCATTGTGCAGGAGCCCAGCGGGTAGAACTGCTTGTCGATGGCGAAGTTCTTGCTGGACAGGTTGGTGTAGTGACGCACCACCTGCATTTCCGACACTTCCGGCAGGCCTGGCTTCTGCTTGCGGCGCAGGTGCACGGGAATCGCTGACAGTTTGTCATCGCCCAGCGCTTTCGGCGCCTGGGAGGTGGCGCTGCGGCCCGGGTGAGACAGTTGGAAGATCAGTTGTGTCTCGCTCATGCCAGCACCTCCTTCAGGGCTTGTTCGAAGAGCTGCAAATCCTGCTCGGAATGAACTTCGGTGGCGTTCACCAGAATCGCGTTGGCCATGTCGTAATCGTTCGCCAGGCTGACGCCGCCCAGCACGTCTTTCTCGGCCAGGGCCGCCAGCACCTGATCCGCCGGTTGCGGCAGGGTCAGTACCACTTCGTGGAAGGTGGGCGCGGCAAAGGCGCGCTCCACGCCGTCGATGGCGGTGAGCTTGTCGGCCAGGGCCTGGGTATTGGCATGGCTGTGGGCGGCCACGTTGGTGAGGCCGTCCGGCCCCAACAAGGAGGTATAGATGGTGGCGGCGGTCATGGCCAGGCCCTGGTTGGTGCAGATGTTACTGGTGGCCTTGGAGCGACGGATGTGCTGCTCGCGAGCCTGCAGGGTGAGGGTGAAGCCCTGCTTGCCTTCCATGTCCACGGTGCGGCCGATGATTCGGCCCGGCATCTGGCGCACGTATTTTTGTTTGCAGCACATGAAGCCGAAGTAAGGACCGCCCGAGGACAGCGGTACGCCCAGCGGCTGGCCTTCGCCGACGACGATATCGGCGCCCTGCTCGCCCCATTCACCGGGCGGGGTAATCAGCGCCATGGCGGTGGGGTTAACCACGGCGATCACCAGCATGCCGTTGGCATGGGCCCAGTCGGTAAGGGCATCCACTTCTTCCAGGCTACCAAAGTAGTTGGGCTGGCTGATCACCAGGGCGGCAAAGTCTTCGCCTTCGTGGGGCTTGAGGGCATCGAGCAGGGTCTGCCCTTTTTCCTGACAGAACGGCACGGTTTCCAGGGCCACGTCCTGATTTTCCACGATGGCCTGGGTGGCGCTGGTGTAGCGCGGGTTCAGGGCCGCCGGCACCAGCACCTTGCGGGACTTGCTCTTGCGGTTGGCACGCAGGCTCATCAGCACCGCTTCGGCCAGGCCGGAGGCGCCGTCGTAGACCGAGGCGTTGCTCACGTCCATGGCGGTGAGCCGGGTCATCAGGGTCTGGAATTCGTAGATCACCTGCAGGGTGCCCTGGCTGGCTTCCGCCTGGTAAGGGGTGTAGGCGGTGTAGAACTCACCGCGGGTAGCAATCTCCCATACCGCCGCCGGGATGTGGTGCTGGTAGGCGCCGGCACCGATGAAGCTCACTGCGCCGGCATCCATGGCCGCACGCTCGGCCATCAGCCGGGTCACATCCATTTCGCTCAGCCCTTCGGGCAGGGCGTCGAGTTTGCCAGCGGCCTTCAGGTGCGCAGGGATTTCATCGAACAGGTCTTCGATGCTGTCGGCGCCGATGGCGTCGAGCATGGCGCGCACGTCATCGGGGGTATGGGGGATATACGGCATTGGGGTACCTGGATAGGTTGGGTGTTGGCTTTGAGTCCACAACGCTAAAAAACGCCGGGGATCAGCTACTAGCTACGAGCTTCGAGCGACTAGAAAAATCTTTTACTAGCAGCTCGTAGCTCGCCGCTCGCAGCTGCGAATAACGGTAATGCCGTTATTCGCTTTCGATCTGCGCCTGGTACTGATCGGCGGTGAGCAGGTTGTCCAGATCACCGGCTTCGCTCATCTGAACCTTGAACAGCCAGCCACCTTCATAGGGAACGTTATTGACCAGTTCCGGCTCATCTTCCAGCGCTTCATTGATCTCGATCACTTCGCCTGAAACCGGTGCATAGATATCGGAGGCGGCTTTCACGGATTCCACCACGCCGGCTTCATCACCGGCAGCCAGCACCTGGCCCACTTCCGGCAGTTCAACGTAAACCAGATCGCCCATGGCGTCCTGGGCGTGTTCAGTAATGCCCACGGTCACTACGCCATCGTCGTTCTTGGCCCATTCGTGGCTGGCGGCATAACGCAGCTCGGCTGGAATCTCGCTCATTGTTGTCTCCTTGGGTTAACGCTTCACGCGGCATGCTGCGCGCATGACGCCGAAATTTGTGTGTTCTATAGGCTTGTCGTTCAAGCCATACCTGGGTGCCAACGTCTTCGTCATGCAAGCATGGCTTCCCACACACCCCGGTTCATTTCAGACCTGGTGGGAAGCGATGCTTGCATCGCGAATGCTACAGCTCTTTGTACACTGCCTTGCCGTTACGCACGAAAGGCGGTTTGACCACCTGGGCGAGCTGGCGCTTGTTGCGGATTTCCACGTCCACCTTGCCAGTGGCGCCGGCGGGAAGCCGGGCCAGGGCGATGGACTTGCCCAGGGTCGGCGAGAAGGTGCCGCTGGTAATCTCGCCTTGCTCGCCGTTGGGCATCAATACTTGCTGATGGGCGCGCAGTACGCCCTTGCCTTCCAGCACCAGGCCGACGAGCTCTCCGTGGCCATTGTGTTGCTGGTTGAGCAGCGGCTGACGGCCGACGAAATCCCGGTCGTTGAGCACCAGGGTCCACCCCATGTTGGCTTCCCAGGGGGTAATGCTTTCGTCCATGTCGTTGCCGTACAGGTTCATGCCGGCTTCCAGACGCAGGGTATCGCGGGCACCCAGACCGATGGGGGCCACACCAGCGTCCAGCAGTTGTTTCCACAACGCCACCGCATCGGCACCGGGCAGCATGATTTCCACGCCATCTTCGCCGGTGTAGCCGGTGCGGGCGATCATCCAGTCACCGTCTTCGGCAAAGCCGAATACTTTCAGGGTATTCACGGCTTCGGCCCGGGCTCCGCTGAGCAGACCGGCCACCAGGCTACGCGCCTGCGGCCCCTGGATGGCCAGCATGGCCAGGTCGGCACGCTCGCGGATATCCACGGCAAAGCCACCGGCATGTTTTTCCATCCAGTCCAGGTCGGTCTCGCGGGTCGCGCAATTTACCACCAGACGGTAGTCATTGTCCCGCTTGTAGGCGATCAGGTCATCGATGACGCCGCCGCTGTCGTTGAGCATGCCGCTGTAGAGCGCACGGCCGGGAGTGACACGGTCCACATCGTTGGCCAGCAGATGGCGCAGGAAGTCCCGCGCGCCGGCCCCGGCGATGTCCACCACCGTCATGTGAGACACATCAAATACGCCGGCATGCTGGCGCACCGCATGGTGCTCCTCGATCTGGGAACCATAGTTGATCGGCATGTCCCAGCCGCCGAAGTCGACCATCTTGCCGCCGGCCGCCAGGTGCGCGTCGTACAGAGCTGTGCGATGACCCATATAAACACCACTATTCAAATGAGGGGGAATTATATCGGGACGAGGCCGGGGGGCATAGGCTGGCGGCATGGACAGGGCCGGATTGGCCGGGTATTCGGCAGGAGTGGGTGGCGATCGCAGTCGAAAGACCGCTCCCACAAGGCAGCACAGGGCTGATTGCGGGAGCGGCCTCGCGTTTGGCGGTTACTTGATGGAACCGCTCTGGAAGGTCAGGTTGACGCCGCCTGCAGGGATCTGCAGGTCGATGGTGGCCGCGCCGCCACCGATGCGCACGTCAATATCCTGCGCATCGAGGCTGAGCAGGCCGATCACCAGACGACCATCGGCCAGAAAGTCCACCGGGCCGTTCAGCTGCAGGTCATTGAGCTCCAGACTGTGCAGGTTGTGCGGCAACCCCAGCGGCGCTTCCATTTCCGGGGCATCCAGAAACAGGTCCAGGGTGGTGTCGAAGGTCAGCGAATTGCCATCATGACGGATAAAGCCACGCACCGGCTCAGTACGGTTGCCATTGCCATCATCCGCATAGCGGGCGCGCATCACCAGCGGCTCGGTGGGCACTTCCGGCTCCACCAGGCCGAGAATCTGCGCATAGACGCTGCTGTTGGTGGTCATCAGCACCGGCGGATAAATCAGCACTTCCACCGCCTGCTCGTCCTCGTTCCAGCCAACGATGTCCGCGTTGATGCCGCCATTCAGGTAGGTGAACTTCTCCCCCGGGCAGCTCTGGTTCAGCGGGCACCCCACGTTGGCACCAGTGGCCAGGCCGCCGGTGCCGGTGACAAACAGGGAGGCGGCATTGGTGGGCGTGGGGTATTCGCCGCTGCCTGGCGGGTCTTCCACCGCTTTCTGCTCACCGGTATCCATCTCGAAATTGGCGTTCACATCCGCCTTGGGCAGATTGCGCAACGGCAGGAACACATTGCTGGTGGCCGGGGCGCCGGTGAAGGCGATGGCCATGTCCGGGCCACCGGCATTCGCCGCCGGGGCCAGCAACTGGGCGGTCTGCAGGGGCATGCCGGCCACCGAGCAGATCACGTCCGGACCACAGCCGGTGCTTTGCTGGGAGCCGAGCACATACTGGTAGAGCACGCCCTCTTCCCAGGGCTGCGCGGGAATCACCGTTAGTGAGCGGGTGTTGCGGGACAGATAGCCGGGCACCGCCTCCAGGCAGTTACCAGCGCTGTCGATTTTTTCCACTCGCACACTGCCCTCGCCGCAGGCCTGGCCAAGCACCATGCTGCTGGTGCCCATATCCTGGGAGAACTGCACTTCGATGGCCCGGTTGGCAGGCATCTTGTCCACCGGCAGCAGATCACCGGCCTGATTCTGGAAGGCGCTGGCGCACTGGCCCTGAATGCCATTGGCAAGGTCACGGCTGGCCGGGTCCACCGCACAGGGGAAGCCCGGATACACGGTAATGGTGTAGGGCGTGCGCGGTGCATCGGGGCTGTAGGCGGGCATACTGAACAGCAGGGTTTCCGGCGACGCCGGATTGCCGTACAGGTCCTCTACCCCATCGGTGAGGGCGACCTGATACTCACGGCCGAACGCCAACGGCTGCTCCGGGGTGAGGATCAGCGAGGCACCATCCAGGGTCCAGTCGAACGGCACCGCCGCGCCCTGGTCGGTAACAGTGACACTGACGCCGGCTTCAATGCTGTCCTGATCCGGGGTTTCGCTGAGATTGAGGACAATCGGGTCACCGGGGCGGAAACGATCTGCGTAATCACCGGGCTGCCAGCTTTGCAGGCTGGGACCGGTGATATCCACTGGAGGCTCAGGCGCATTTTCCTGATCCAGGTAGGACTCCATGTGGAAGCTGAGCACACCAAAGGCGGTTTCGATACCGAGCACCTCCGGCTCCACCACGCCCAGGGCATCGATCTCCATGCGCCCCTCTTCGACGATGGCACGACCCACCAGCTCCACTTGCAGCAGGGTCTGGGTGAAGGCGCCGTTGGCACGGGAATCGGCAGTGGAAACCGCCAGATCCAGGGTCAGCATGATGCGGCGCGGGGCTTCCGGGCGGGCGCTGTAGGGGGCCGGTAGCAGGTAGCCGGTGGCATCGGAGAGGAAGCTCACGGTCACCTCGCCGGAATCAAAGCCGGCGGGCAACTGGCCACCGATCAGCACCTCCAGCGGCGCCCCTTTCAGCAGAGCGCCCTTGCGAATCCGCAGCGGCGAAGCGTCCGGGTAGTTGGGAATAAAGGCCAGGTCGGCAAACAGATCCCCGGACAGTTTCGACACCGTGGTGTTGCCCAGCAAGCGAGCAATCAGGGGCACACAGTTGATCGGCGCGCCGGTCAGCGGGGACAGTGTCACGCCCTCCTCATTACAGCCTTTCACCGGGTCGGCGGCCATGGCTTCCAGTGCCAGGGTTTCACGGGGCTGGGAGTCCTGCGGGTTCACCGCAAACTCGGTGTCGCCGGTAAGGGCCGTGCCGAAACGGCTGCTCAGGGCACCATCGAGAACCAGGGTATAGCTCTGCCCCGGTTGCAGGTCGTCGGCCGGGTCGACCGTGAGGCGATTGCTGCCTGCCAGCACGCTGGCCTCCACCAGAGTGCCACTGCCATCTTCCAGGCTGACGGTGGTGCCGTACTCCACGGTACCGGTGTCCAGCGGCTGGCTGAACTGCACGTGCAGGGTGGAGAAATCCATCAGCGGTCGTGTGTCGTCACCGGACGGGGAAAAGCGGCTGACGGTGAAGGCATCCGCCTGCTGCTGCTCGCTGGCCGGGCCCTTGCCGGCACTGCCGGTGGTGAAGGCCAGCTCGCCAGCGCTGAAACCGACCAGCGTCATGCCGTCCAGCTGCAGCCGGTAATCGCTGTTGAATGCCAGCGGCGCCTGAGGGGTCACCACCAGGGACCGGTCCTGGTCGGCGCGGGACAGCACCACATCCACCGAGCCATCCGGCCCGACCAGGCTCACATCCTGATCGGCCAGTGCCGGCGGCTCGGAGAACTGCACCACCACCGGCGCATGCACGGACACCCCGGTCTGTTCATCCGCCGGATAGCTGTAATAGACCTGCCCTTTTTTACGGGCACTGTAATCCACCGTCTGCTCACTACCGCCACCACAGGCGACCAGCAGCGACGCGGCGGCAATCAGGGAAAGTATTCGCAACATCATGCTTGCCTCCGCAATCAGAATTTCAGGGTCAGGGAACCACTGAAGACGTGGACGTCACCTTCCGCTTCCACCCGTTCGCTGGGCTGCGGATAGACGGCGGACTGGGTGTCGTAGATATCGAATTCCCGAGCTTCCAGCTTCTGGTACTGGTAACCGAAGTCCAGGCGTACCGGGTAGGCCAGCAGCCACGGTTCCTTGAACTCGGCGGCCACGCCCAGACCGACAATCCACTTATCGCTATCCAGATAGTTCACGTCCACGGAGGCGTCGGAATCCAGCGGGGATTCGCTGAAGGCCAGGCCGCCATTGACGGTAAAGGTGTCGTTGAGACGGTACTGGGCACCCACCCGCGGAATCACCACGTCCTTGAAACGCAGCTGGCCTACATCGCCATTAACGGTCTGGTCCTTGATGGTGTCGCGCTCGAATTCTTCTTCCAGCGCCGACCACTCCTGCCATTCCACGCTCACCCCGGTGCGCCAGCGACCGGATTGATAATGCAGGCCACCGCTGAGGATGTTGGGCTGGTAGGAATCCAGAGTGTTGATGGCCAGCATCAGGCCGGGGCTGGAAATCACGCCGGGGATGATCGCATTGGCGTTCACCTCGGTCTTGGTATTGGAATAACCGCGATAGGCCAGCGCCGTTTCCAGGCCATTGAACCAGCAGTCATCGCCCTCGGCACAGAAGGTTTCGCCCCAATCCATGTTGATGCCGAAGATCGGGCGAATGGCGGGCTTGGCGGACACTTCCAGCCTTTCGTAGCGAGTGTTGCCGGCCAGGTCAGTGGTGGCAGCCAGGTCGGCCTCCGCGTGCAGGGTGATCCGCGCGGTGGCGCCCACGTCGATACCGCGCCATAGCTGGGTAGCGCCGCCCAGATTCAGAAACAGGGGCTCACGGCCGTATTCGAAGTACTGCCCTTGTTGCGAGGTCTGGGACTCGAAGGCGAGCATTTCCTCACCGTATTTTTCCACGCCCAGCATCAGGCCCAGATAGAGGGGGTGATCGTATTTGGTCAACGAGGTGAGATCGGTCTTCATGCCGATCAGCACGTGCTGGGAGGGAGAATCCTGGATCACATCGCCCTTGCGCACCGGCGCATCGGCGCCACCCAGGCTGTTGGCGCGCAGCTCATGCTCGGCGTGCATGAAGCCGGCGGTGAGTTCGCCGCGCGGGTCCTTGGCCAGGTAGGCCGGGTTGTAATAGGTGGCAGAGGTCTGGCTGTTGAACAGGCTCAGCGCCTGAGCGGTGGCCAGATCGAATGGCAACACGCCGTAGGTGGTACCGATGTTACCCATGCTGCCCAGGGCAACAGACTGCATCAGCAAACCGCCGGCAACGACGGCAGCGCGTCCCTTGAATGAAACAGACATTGTGCACTCCTGATTTCTTTTTCTGTGTCGCGGGGGTGGCGACAGGGGGATGACACCCTAGTCAGGAGTACACAGGCATTCACATAGGAAGAAAGCGGTAATCCGCGTAATCCGCGAAGCATATTCGTAAAATTGTTGAAAACAGTGATGCACTTGGCAGGGTTAAGCGGCGCTGCGTCATGCACGACTGTCCCAAAAAATCATCGGGAACCGCCAGAGCATCAATCAAGATGTCCGGATCGTCCGGGCGTCACCTTGCGAGCAAGGCTCCAACAGGTCGAGGGCATCTGCTTCAGGGAAAGCAAAAAAAGCCCCGGGCAAGCCGGGGCATATTTCAAGGAACTACTGGAGAGAAATCACTGAATGGATGCGCTCTGGTAGCTGAGGTTGATGCCGCCCGGCGGAATCTGCAGCAGCACCTTGCCACCATCGAAACCGGCCAGGGTGATCTCCAGGTCCACATCCAGGGCTTCCTGGTTCTGCAGACCGATGAACAGACGGCCATCGGGCAGGAAGTCCAGCGGACCTTCCAGCTGTACGTTGTCGATGGGCAGGCTCTTCACGTTGTGCTCCAGACCCAGCGGCAGGCTCAGGGCCGGGGCATCAAACAGCAGGTCGAACTGGATACGGAAGACCGGGCCATCCGGGGTATCCACGATAAGGCCTACCGGCGGCACGGTGCGCGGGCTGTTCGGATCATTGGGATCTTCCGGCTCGTAGCGCACCCGCATGATATTGGGGCCAGTGGCAGTAGGGACCGGCGCCAGACCGATGTTGTCCAGATTGGTAGCCTCGATCAGGTCACCCAGACCGGTTGCATCCAACAAGGCATCCACCACATCCTGAGCGATATCACCAATTACCGGGATAGAACCAAGCGCGCCATCATCGGTGAGTTTGAGGCCAATTACCGCTGTCGCATCCAGATTGGTCAGCGCCACGGCGGTGGGATAAATCACCACTGGCACACCCTGGTTTTCGTCATCGAAATCCAGAATCTCGGTATTCAGCAACCCGGTGATGTAGATGATTTTATCGCTGTCACACTGGGTCGGTGTGCCATCAGCAACGTTATCAAACCCACAACCGGTGTTGGCATAAGAGACCAAGCCTTCCCCGCCGGTGCCACGGGGCACGATGAAGGTGGCGTTGGCCGGGGTATCCGCCGGATCCACGGTATCCCCGGTCAGTACCGGTTCGTTGCTGTCGATCTGGAAGTTGTTGTTTACATCGGCGCTGGGCAGGTTGGCCAGCTCCTGGAAGATGGTATCTGCAGGGGCTTCGCCACGGAACAGGATCTCCATGTCCGGACCACCCTCTTTCAGACCACCACCCAGCAGTGGCGCCGTTTGCAGCGGCAAACCATCAGCGGAGCAGATGCCGGCACAGCCAGTGCCACCACCATTACCGACCATCACATAGCGATAGAGGGTCGCGCCGGTGTCGTCCCAGGGCTGATTCGGGGTAAAGGTGAAGCCGCGCGTTTCCACGGTGAGCTCACCCTCCACATCGACCCAGGTACCGTTGTCGTCCGCTTGTACCAGCACGGTGTCACCCAGCACCAGGGTGCTCGGGTCCATGTTCTGGGAGAAACGCACCTTGACCGGACGATTGGCAGGCAACCCAACAATGGGCAACTGATCAATCACAACCTGATCCGCTTCCGGGCTGGAAGACACGCACACGCCCTGAGTGCCGGCGTCAATTTCGCCCTGGCTGGCGGTACTGCTGGCGCAAGGGAAGCCCGGGTAGACGGTAGACGCGAATGGCCCACGGCGGACATCGTCGCCACCGTCATCCACCACGTAT
>NZ_JBNPEC010000248.1:0-24254 GCF_051117345.1 Alcanivorax sp. | reverse complement strand
GGAAAAAGGCAAGCATCAGGGCATAGGTGAGTGCCGGGTGGATGATCGACAGGTAGACGCCAGTGACCCGGGAACGGAATGCCAGCCAGCCAAACACGAAGGCCAGCAGGCCGGGGACCAGCAGTATCATCAGGGCGGCAAACCAGAACTGATCGAAACCCTGCCAGTACCAGGGCAGTTCACTCCAGTTCAGGAACACCATGAAGTCCGGCAACTCCGGATTGCCGTACACGCCCCGGTCGCCGATCTGGCGCATCAGGTACATGCCCATGGCATAGCCGCCCAGGGCAAAGAAGGCGCCATGACCCAGGCTGAGAATGCCGCAGTAACCCCACACCAGATCCAGCGACAGCGCCAGCAGGGCGTAGCACAGGTACTTGCCCAGCAGGGTGACGGTGTAGGCGCTCACATGCAGTGGCGAATCCGGCGGAAAAAACTGGTTGAGCAGGGTAACCACCAGTGTGGCGCCCAGCAGTACGCCCATGAAGGTTTGCGCAGTGCGATCACTGAAGGCGCTTTTGAAGGTTGAGTCTCGCATATTATTCCTCCGCGGCCCGGCCACGTTGCGGGAACAGACCCCGTGGTTTGCGCTGGATAAACAGGATGATGAAGATCAGCACGATGATTTTTGCCAGTACCGCCCCGGCCACGGGCTCCAGCAACTTGTTGGCGATGCCCAGGCTGAAGGCCGCGGTGAGGGTGCCCCACAAATTACCTACGCCGCCGAACACCACCACCATGAAGGAATCGATGATGTAGCTCTGGCCCAGGTTGGGGCCCACATTGGTGAGCTGCGCTAGGGCCACCCCGGCGACGCCGGCGATCCCCGAGCCCAGGCCGAACGTCAGCGCATTGACTCGTTCGCTGCGAATGC
The DNA here is from genome assembly GCF_051117345.1 of Alcanivorax sp. GTDB lineage: Bacteria > Pseudomonadota > Gammaproteobacteria > Pseudomonadales > Alcanivoracaceae > Alcanivorax. The sequence goes on along the minus strand of NZ_JBNPEC010000248.1, from coordinate 23,380 downwards.
CCATGGCACGCGCGGTGGTGCGGTTCTGGCTGACCGCTCTGACCTGCAGACCCAGGCGGGTTTTCTTCAGCAGGGTGAGCAGGGCCAGGAACACGGCCAGGGCAAAGAAGATGATGTACAGGCGGTTATAGGTGAGCGAGAACACCGGGTTGATTTCCAGTGCGCCACTCATCCATTCCGGTGTGATCACGGTGCGGTTCAGGGGCGAAAAGATAACCCGCACCGCCTGTTGCAGAATCAGGCTGACCCCGAAGGTGGCCAGTAGCGTTTCCAGTGGTCGACCATACAGAAAACGAATCACAAAGCGTTCAATCAGAATGCCCACCAATGCCGACACCACAAAGGCGGCGGGAATGGCGATCAGCAGCGACCATTCGTGACTGTTGGGCAAAACCTGCTGAATCACATAGGTGGTGTAGGCGCCAATCATGATCAGTTCGCCGTGGGCCATGTTGATTACGCCCATAACGCCGAAGGTGATGGCCAGGCCAATGGCGGCGAGCAGCAGCACCGAGCCCAGGCTGAGGCCGAAGAACAGGGTATCGGCGGTCTGGTAGCGTTCGATGCGGGCTTCGATGCGGGTCAGCGCCTTTTCTGCGGCGCGCACTTCCGCCGGGTTGTCGCTGGCGGCGACCCGATCGCGCAGGGCGTTCTTGGCGGCGGGATGCAGGCTGCCGGCCAGTGCCGCAATGGCATTCAGGCGGGCGGCCAGATCGTCGTTGTCCAGGGTGGCGATGTTGAGTGCCACATCAATACGGTCCTGCACCCGGGCAACGGTTTCCTGGGCCCGGCGTGCAGCCAGGGCCGAGAGCATTTCCGGGTCGGCGTTGCCGATCAGCTGGCCGGCGGCCTGATAGCGCTGCTCGCTGTCCGGGCTGACCAGGTCGCGCAGGGCCAGCTGATTATTGATGACGGTACGCAGGCGGTTGTTGATCACCACCGGGCGGGCATCCCGTGAGCCCACCTGTTGCTGTTCCGCTTCGCTGACCGGGTCGAGCAGTTGCCAGCCGTCGCTGTTTTTGCGGCCCAGCATAATGGCGCCGCTGTCTCTGTGTTGCACCAGGTCGCGGTTCATCAGGGCATTGAGCAAAGGCACCACGCGCGGGTGATCCTGCTCGGCCAGTTGGCGAATGGCCGCTTCCTTGTCGTCAAAGCTGCGGCTGGCCAACTGGTTGAGAATATCGTGGAGGCCGGGGCCTGGGGCCGGGCCTGCGTCTGTGGCCAGGTCGGCCAGAACCGTATTGCACAACGCTGCCAGCAGCAGGGTTGTCAAAAACCGGCCAATAGCGTGACCCATAGTGGGCTCCTTACAGACTGGGTAGATCGAAAAAGCCGGTCACCACCCTGCGCCGTAACGCAAGGTGATAACCGGAGAGGGTCGTGCCTGTTACTGCATGGCCTTGCTGCCAAGGCATTTCTTGGTTTTGGTGTCGTAGTTGCCGCACTGGGTCGGCGCGCTCCAGTCGGAAATCAGATCCTTGGAGCCGGGCAGGTAGTCGGACCAGGCATCACCTTTCACCAGGCCGTCGGTTTCCCAGACCACGGCGAACTGGCCGTCGTCCTGGATTTCCCCGATCAGTACCGGCTTGGACAGATGGTGGTTCTCGTTCATCACCGCCATGCCGCCGGTCAGGTTCGGGCTTTCTACACCGATCATGGCCTCTGCCACTTTATCCGTGTCGGTGGACTGGGCTTTTTCCACAGCCTTCACCCACATGTTGAAACCGATATAGGTGGCTTCCATGGGGTCGTTGGTGACGCGCTTGTCGTCCTTGGTAAAGTCATGCCACTGGGCGATGAAAGCATCGTTGCTATCGTTGTAGACGCTCTGGAAATAGTTCCAGGCAGCCAGATGGCCGACCAGCGGGCTGGTGTCGATACCGGACAGTTCTTCTTCACCCACGGAGAAGGCCACTACCGGAATGTCCTGGGCGCTGACGCCCTGGTTGCCCAGTTCCTTGTAGAACGGCACGTTGGCATCGCCGTTGATGGTGGAGACCACTGCGGTTTTCTTGCCCTGATTACCGAAGGCCTTGATGTCGCTGACAATGGACTGCCAGTCGGAATGACCGAACGGGGTGTAGTTGATCATGATGTCCTTGTCGGCCACGCCCTTGGACTTCAGGTAGGCTTCCAGGATCTTGTTGGTGGTGCGCGGGTACACATAGTCGGTACCAGCCAGCACGAAGCGTTCCACGCCCAGTTCGTTGATCAAATAGTTCACTGCCGGGATTGCCTGCTGGTTGGGTGCGGCGCCGGTGTAGAACACATTCTTGGACGATTCTTCCCCTTCGTACTGCACCGGGTAGAACAGCAGGCCGTTGAGTTCTTCCACCACCGGCAGCACGGATTTACGCGATACCGAGGTCCAGCAGCCGAAGATCACATCCACGCCTTGCTGGCTGATCAGCTCACGGGTTTTTTCCGCAAACAGAGGCCAGTTGGAAGCCGGGTCAACGACCACAGGTTCCAGCTGCTTGCCCATCACGCCGCCCTTCTTGTTCTGTTCCTCGATCATCATCAGAACAGTGTCTTTCAGGGTGGATTCACTAATGGCCATGGTGCCGGACAGGGAATGCAGTACCCCGACCTTGATGGTATCGGCGGCCATTACCGTGCCGCTGTAGATAATGCTGCCGGAAATCATGATTCCTGCAGTCAGTCGTTTCAGTGTGTTTGAAATTTGCATGGCAAAACTCCTTGTGGTTATGCACTTACATCCGTAGTTGCAGACCAAGTACAAAGGTGTCGTTGTCGCTGAACAGCTCGTCGTTGCGGTCCTGGTAGGCCGCACTGATACGGGCGTTGTGGCTCTTGATGATGTAGTTCAGGTTGAACTCGCTGATGTCGCCTTCGGCGCCATCGGTGACTTCGCCCTCGGTGTAACGAATGACCGGTTGCAGTTGACCCGGACCGATTGCCTGCGGGAACAGGAAGCCGGCCAGCACGAAATAGCCGTCACTTTCGTCGCCACCCAGGCCGCCAAGACCGTCGTACTGGTAATAGGCCCCTTCCACGGTGACGGTGCCGGCGCCGGTGTTCTTCTCGAACAAGGCATCCACACTCCAGGCGGAATCGGAACCCTGGCTCTGGCCTACCAGGCCAAGGGCGAGAATGTCTTTCTCTCCGAAGTAGGTGCTGGAGTTGTAATACCCCGGCTCGGGATCCATCAGGTTGAGGGTGAGGCGGCCGCTGTACAGCAAGTCGTCATCATCTTCCGCAGGGACCGGATCTTCCGGGCCTTCGGTGACGGAGAACTGCCATTTGAACTGGCCTTCGTTGACCTGGCCCCAGTAGGCAACGCCGTCGTCACGGCCGGCAAAAATAGCCGGGTAGGCTTGTACAGATGGAAAGTTCCAGGTGGTCAGATAGTACGGCCCGGAGAGGTTGGAACGGTCACTGGCGGGCAGGAATCGGCCGGCCCAAAGATTGAAGGTGTCGGAATACTCGAACCGGGCAATGGCATCAAGAACCCGCATCTTTTCTTCAGCACCATCGTATTCAGTGTTTACGGTCATCTTGATGGTGTCGGTGACCTGACCATTGATGTACAGACGCACACTGTCCAGATTGAAATCGCTGGAGCTGGATTCGCCGTCAGGTGCCGCGTTTTCCACACTGGTAAAGCTGGTGCGCAGGCCTCCGCCCACTGAGATGTCCGGATCGATCTCGGCACTGAGTGCTGATATCGGTGTGATGAGAGCGGCCATGGCAAGCGCGCTCGTTACAGCTTCCTTTCGTAACATGGGTTTCCCCCCATCGATGAATGAAATCGTTGCTTGCGAACTAGTCGTCGTTGTCAGACTTGCCGCTGTGCATACGCGCTTCGTGAAGCATATGCAGTGTTATCTTTCGCACTTCATTGCGGGAACTTTCGATATGAGCGCGTAGCTGAATCTGTGCCTGCTCGCAGCGCCGATGCTGAATAGCATCAAGAATGGAGCCGTGCTCCTGGTAGGTGGCATCGATGCGCGGTGGTTTGGTGAAATCCAGGCGGCGAATGATGCGCAAGCGCTCGGTGAGGTCGTGATGAATGCGCGCCATTTCAGCGTTGCCGGCGGCTTCCACCAGCATTTCGTGAAAGCGTTCATCCAGCCGGCTCAGGGTGCCGCCGTCTTTCAGCCTTTCCGACTCGGGCACACACCAGATGCGAATCAGGTCATCGAGTTTTGATGAGTTATTTTCCTGCTCGCAGATCTTGCGTACTGCGGCACATTCCAGAATGGTGCGCACATCGTAGAGCTCTTCGAAGTAATCAAAGTCAAAGGGTTTGACCTGCCAGCCACTGCGAAAAAGGACATCCACATAGGATTCGCGTTGCAGCCGAAACAGCGCTTCACGAACTGGCGTGCGTGATGCGCCCATGCGTTCGGCAATCTCGTTTTCGCTGAAACGGTCACCGGGCATTAGCCGGAAATCGAAGATGTCGCTTTTCAGCTGCTGATAGATGCGATCAGCCAGATTGTTGGATTTTTTTTCTGCACGCGCTTTCATGGCATGTCCTCTCAGGCAACCGCTTTCGGATCAATGACCAGTACCGGATCACCGGCATTGATGATGGAGCCCGGTTGGCAGTGCAGGCCGGTGACCTTGCCGCTGGCGTTGGCGACGATCTCGAATTCCATCTTCATGGCTTCCACGATCACCAGGGGCTGGCCTTCGCTGACCTGGGCGCCTTCTTCCACCAGCAGCTTCCAGACGTTGCCGCTGATTTCGGCGCTGATCAGGTGGCCATCCACTTCGCCGATATCTGCCTTGTTGCCCATCAGTGCGGATTCCACCGCCGCGTCCTCGTCCTGCCAGCGCGAGACTTCTTCGCGGAAGGCCACATCACGGCGGGCGTTGAAGTCGGCAATTTCCTGTTGGTTGTCTGTCAGGAACTGGCGGTGCTCGGCCAGGCTGAAGGGCTCTTCGCTGATCTCCACCTGCAGGTGACCGTGGCGGAAGGCCTCGCGCATCTCGGTGAGTTTTTCCTCGCTGACCGGGTAGTAACGCACCTGGTCGAAAAACTTCAGCAACCAGGGCTCGCCACTGTGGAACTGGGTGTTCTTCAGGTGCTTGTTCCAGATCGGCAGGGTGCGACCCACCAACTGGTAACCGCCGGGGGAGTCCATGCCGTAGATGCACATGTAGACGCCGCCGATGCCCACGGTGCCTTCGGCGGTGTAGGTGCGCGCCGGGTTGTACTTGGACGTCATCAGGCGGTGGCGGGGATCAATGGGGACGGCACAGGGTGCGCCCAGGTACACATCACCCAGGCCCAGTACCAGATAGCTGGCACTGAAAATGATATCGCGTACCTGGTCCGTGGATTGCAGGCCGTTGATGCGGCGAATGAACTCCACGTTGTTGGGCAACCAGGGGGCGTCACTGCGAATGGTTTCCTGGTAACGGGTGACCGCATCCAGGGTGGCGCTGTCTTCGAAGGCCATGGGCAGGTGCAGTACCCGCGAGGTAACGACCATATCGTCCACACTGCCGATGGATTGTTCTCGATCCAGCAGCGCATTGACCAGTGAGCCCTGATCAATACGGCGGGAGTCGTAATGCACCTGCAGGCTGCGTACCCCGGGGGACAGTTCGAGAATGCCGTCCACCGGCGACGTCTTCAGGTTTTCCATCAGCGCATGGACACGCATGCGCAGGGCCAGGTCGAGCACGTTGTCGCCGTATTCGATCAGGATGTACTTGTCGCCGGCCTGGCGGTAGACGATGCGTGGCACATGGCCGAGCGCATCCTTCTCCGCCAGCATGGTCGCCGAGGTAAAGGTGTCGCTGTGGTCGCTGATCTCCGGGTTTACCACCGGAATCACACCCAGATTTTCGATGGAGGCATCCTGGGCTTCTTCCATGGCTTTGGCTTGTGCAAAGCTGATCGGTGAGAAGCGAATGCTGTCGCCGGGCTTCAACTGGCCCACTTTCCACAGCTCGGCCTTGGCAATAGTCACCGGGCAGACGAACCCCCCAAGGCTCGGGCCATCCTTGGTGAGGATGACCGGGAAATCACCGGTGAAATTGATGGAGCCGATGGCGTATTCGTTGTCGTGAACATTGGACGGATGCAGGCCGGCTTCGCCGCCGTCGGTACGGGTCCAGCTCGGCTTGGGGCCTACCAGACGGATGCCCAGCCGGTTGGAGTTGTAGTGCACCTGCCAGTCGGCGCTGAAGAATTCCTCGATGGCATCTTCGCTAAAGAAGTCCGGCGCGCCGTGGGGACCGTACAGCACCTTGATATCCCACTGTTGCGGGTAGTCCGGGATCAGATTGTCTTCGGCCGGGTGTGGTTCGGCCACCGGCGCCGGTGTGGGACAACCGGCCAGTTGTGGCTGGCAGAGGGAGAGCACATCGCCCTTGCGCAGGGTGCGGCCACCGTGGCCGCCGAACTTGCCCAGCACGAAGGTGGATTTGCTGCCCAGATAATCCGGTACGTCGATGCCGTTGCGTACGGCGATATAAGTGCGGCAGCCGCTGCTCACTTTACCGGTGGTCAGGGTCTGGCCGGACTTGATGGTAATGGGTTCCCAGAAGGATACCGGCTGGCCGTCCAGCTCCGCCTCACAAGCGGCGCCGGTGAGCGCCACCACAGTGTCGCAATGGAACTTCAGGCCGGGCCCCACCAGGGTAGCTTCCAGGCCGGCGGCGCTGCCGTGGTTGCCGACAATACGATTGCCCAGACGGAAAGCGACATCATCCATGGGGCCGGACGGCGGCACGCCGATATCCCAGTAGCCGGCCCGGCCCGGATAATCCTGCACCGTGGTGTAGGTGCCCGGCTCGACAATCTCGAAGGCCATGGGCGTATAAGCAAAGGTTTCCAGATAGCGGGTGGAAACGGTGCCGGCGATGACATTGTCATCGCGGAGAATCTGCCGCAGGTAATCCAGGTTGGTGGCAATCCCAGAGAGGCGGGTTTCCGCCAGCGCTGTCTGCATCTTCTCCAGAGCGTCGGTGCGATTGCTGCCGTGGACGATGACCTTAGCCAGCATCGGATCATAGTGGGGGCTGACCACGGTGCCAGTGTCCACCCAGCCATCCAGACGGATGTTGTCGGGGAAGGACACTTCCGTGAGTTCACCGGGACTGGGCTGGAAATCCTTCAGCGCATCTTCGGCGTAGATGCGCACTTCCATGGACGCGCCCTGACTGGTGTAGTCGTCATCTAGCGGCGGGCGTTCGCCGCCAGCCAGTTGCAGCATCCACTGCACCAGGTCCACGCCGAACACAGATTCGGTGACGCCATGCTCCACCTGCAGGCGAGTATTCACTTCCAGGAAATAGAATTCGTCGCGTTCGTCGTCGTAGATATATTCCACCGTGCCGGCGGAGCGGTATTTGACGGTCTGGCCCAGGCGTACAGCGCTGGCATGCAGTTGCTCGCGGGTGGCCTGGGGCAGGTTGGGGGCCGGGGTTTCTTCCACCACTTTCTGGTTGCGGCGTTGCAGGGAGCATTCCCGTTCGCCCAGGGCCAGCACGGTGCCGTTGCCGTCACCGAAGATTTGCACTTCCACATGGCGGGCGTGGGCGACGAAGCGTTCGATGAAAACGCCGCTGTCAGAGAAGAAACTTTCCCCCAGACGTTTTACCGATTCGAAAGCGGCTACCAGTTCGTCTTCGTTGTTGCAGCGAGACAGGCCGATGCCGCCACCGCCAGCGGTGCTCTTCAGCATCACCGGATAGCCGATATCGATGGCGGCCTGTTTGGCTTCCTCCAGGCTGGCCAGCAAGTCGGTGCCGGGGGCCAGGGGTACGCCGGCTTTTTCAGCGATGGCACGGGCTTCATGCTTGAGGCCGAACTCGCGCAGTTGCTTCGGGGTGGGGCCCACAAAGGCGATGCCGTTGGCGTCGCAGGCCTCGGCAAACTCGGCATTTTCCGAGAGGAAGCCGTAGCCGGGGATGATGGCATCGGCGCCGGTGTCCTTTGCCGCCTGCAGAATCAGATCGGTTTTCAGGTAACTCTCTGCGGCGGTCTGGCCACCCAGGGCCACGGCCTCATCGGCCACGCTGACGTGCTGGCTGTTGCGATCCGCATCGGAATATACGGCTACCGAGGCGATACCCATCTGCTTCAGGGTGCGGCAGATACGTACCGCAATCTCTCCCCGGTTGGCGATCAGCACTTTCTTCAACATTACAGGGCTCCGTCTTTTTTCAATGTCGAGATGTAGTTTCTCCAGCCACCCAGTTCGGTAATGTCGGTAGCGTCGTCGATGGCCCAGGGCTCGCAGATAAAGCCTTTCACCCAGCGGCCATCCACGGTTTCCAGGCTGCCGATGCCCAGCGGGGCGGGAATCAGGCCGACAAAGCTGCCGAAGTGTTCGATGGGCATCTGCCACAGCTCGATGGGAATGCTGTCGCCGCCGTCCTTTTCATTGCGGATCAGCCCGGGCTTGGGTGGCACCGTGTTGGCCAGGGCATAAAGGCGGTAGCAGGGGGCGGTGTGAGTGGCTTCCAGTAGCACCGCGTCACGTTCGGTGAGCTGGCTATTGAGCGGCATGCCGGTGAGGTGGGCACCAACCACGGCCACGGTGATGGTGTTGTTATCGTCAATGGCTGATGGGGGTTGCGGTGCGGGCAGATCCAGATCGGTGGCGCCGGCCTGCCAGGGCTGGTGTTGCTGCCAGCGCTGCCCGAATTCGACCAGGGCATGGTCGTGCCAGGCCGGGGCGACCAGAGTGAAGCCACCGGGCAGGCCGTCATCACGAAAGCCGCCGGGTAAGGCCAGGGCACAGAGGTCCAGCAGGTTGACGAAGTTGGTCCAGGTCCCCAGTTGGCTGTTCAGGGTGATGGGGTCGGCGCGCACCGCGTCGCGGGTGTAGATGCCCGGTGCCGTGGGCAGTAGTAAAGCATCCACCTCGGCCAGCAGGGTGTCGGACTGGCGCTTGAGTTCGGCCAGCCGGTATTGGGCGCGGAAGCTGTCAACGGCGGTGAGCTGGGCGGCGGGTTCGAGGATGTCACGAATCACCGGTAGCAGCGCCTCCGGCTTTTCCTGTAACAGGTTCTCAGTGACGGTGAAGCGCTCTGCGACCCAGGGCCCCTGATAAAGCAGGGCGGCGGCATCCTGTAGCACCATGGTGTCCACGCTAACCAGCTCGGCAATACTCTTTAGGCTTTCCAGTTGCTGTTCCCAGAGCGCTTTCGCCCGGGTATCACCGAACCAGGGCAGGTCTTTGGGAATGCCCAGCTTTGGCCGTGCGGGTAGCCCGTTTTTTTGCCGGGACGGCGCCGGACGGCTGAAGGCATCGTCGCGATCGAACTGGCCGATGATGCGGTAAATGGTCTGGGCGTCTTCCACGTTCAGCGCAAAGACGCTGACACAGTCGAGCGTTCGGCAGGCCGGCACCACACCTTGGGTACTCGCGGCACCGCGGGTGGGTTTCAGGCCCACAGTATTGGTAAAGGCGGCGGGGATTCGCCCGGAGCCGGCGGTGTCGGTACCCAGGGAGAAGGGCACCAGCCCCTGGCTGACGCTGACTGCAGACCCGGAACTGGAACCGCCGCTGAGGTAGTCAGGATTGAAAGGGTTGGCAACCTCGCCGTAGGGCGAACGGGTACCCACCAGGCCGGTGGCGAACTGATCCAGATTGGTTTTGCCCACCACAATCGCCCCGGCCTCGCGTAGCAGTCTGACCACGGTGGCGTCTTGCTGCGGTGTATAGGCAAAGTCGGGGCAGGCGGCGGTGGTGGGAATGCCGGCCACATCAATATTGTCTTTCACCGCAAAGGGAATGCCATACAAGGGCAGGTCGGGGTCGGTGAGAGCATTGGCCTGGGCCAGCAGGGAGGACTCGTCCAGCAGGTGAATCCACAGGGCGCGCTCGCTGTCGTGCAGCCGCGTTGCCAGTTGTTCCATAGCCTGTACCGGGGTGAGGTCACCGCTGCGGTAGGCCGCCTGCCATTGTTCAAGAGTCCAGCCAATCATTCGTTAGCACACCTGGTTGTACACAAGTTGGTATGCGGACTTGTGCAAAGGCGGTGCCAAACAGATAAAAATAATTTAAGTGACTGTTTTTACAAAAATTAAATGTCTGATGGCTGACGTCATCGGCTTCAACCGTCAGGCTGGTATGCGCCACGCTGATGCAGCTGCGCTGTAAGAGTGCAAAAGGGTGCGTTGCGATAAAGAGTTGCTATTGCCGGCAACGATCGCTGGCAAAGGGGTGTGCTATTTCCACTTTTGACGGTGTTTTGGCATGGTTGATAAGGACTGTCAGATCAAACAGGAGGCGTGCATGTCCTCGCGAGCGCTGGTTGTGGAAGGAGGCGCCATGCGCGGCATTTTTGCCGCCGGGGTGCTGGATGCCTTTCTCGAAAAAGATTACCGGGAATTCGATTTCGCGGTGGGAGTGTCCGCCGGTTCCACCAATCTGATCGGTTACCTGGCCGGGGATCACGGGCGCAGTCGGCGCATCATTACCGATCACGCCTGCCGGGCGGATTTCATTAACTGGCAGCGCTTCATGAGCGGCGGCCACCTGTGTGATGTGCACTGGTTGTGGCATCAATCCTTGCAGGATGTACCGCTCAGTCTGGATCGACACTGGCAATCGCAGACGCCGCTATGGGTGGTTACCACCTCGGTGGAGGATGGCGAGCCTCGTTACTATCAGGCGACGCCCGGCAATCTGGACGAGATCATGACGGCGTCCTGTTCCATTCCTTTTGCTTACCGGCAATTCCCCACGGTGAACGGGCACCCCATGACCGATGGCGGACTGGGTGACTCCATTCCGGTGCGCTGGGCCTATGAGCAAGGCGCCAGGGATATCACTGTGGTGCTGTCCCGACATCAGGGTTACCGCAAGAAGCCCAGCGCGTTGACGCCACTGCTGAAACCCTGGGTCAAGGATATGCCGGGCTTGTATGCCGGCATGCTGAAGCGTTCGCAAACCTACAATGACGCGCTGGAATTTATTGATAACCCACCGACGGACTGCCGGCTGACGGTGATTGCGCCGGGTCAGGACTTTCCGGTGAGTCGCTTGACCACCAATGGCCAGAAGCTGGAGCAGGGCTATTGGCAAGGGCATCAGGCGGCGTCGGTGGCGCTGGGCGAGCAGTTTCTCGAAGCGGTGGGGTAAGGTTGCCTGCACTCAATGGCCACGCCATGGCAGAGAGTCATTTCGGCCCCTGGGGTTTGTCGCTGTTCGCTATTAACTATTCACTGTTAACGGGCTTTTCGCAGCGCCAAGTCCACGCTTCCAGCTCAATGCGTTGAATGCCGCGATGATGGTTATCCATCAGGAACACGCGCCGGTCTTTCAGGACGGCCCGATTGCCGTCGGCTTTCTTGATGGCCTTGAACAGTTTCTTTTTGGCGTTGTTTTCGATCCAGGCGTCACTGAAAAGCAGGCCCTGGAGTTTGCCGCCGGTTTCTATGGTAACGGTATCACCGCCCTGGCAGTCGCTGGGTGGCGTTTCCAGAAGATAGACCTTGTCCGCCTGGCTGCTTGAAGCCAGTAATAACAGCGCGATACTGAGCAACCTGCGCATAGTGCTTCCTTTTTTGTTGTTATTCGCCGCAGGCGCGGCGTGCTTTTTCCACGTTCTCCCGCAGATGTTGCGGGTTGATGGTGCCGGCAATAATACTGCCGACGCCGGCGGTGCCAAGGATCTTGTTCATGCTTTCCTGCACCGGGTCCTTTCCCTGATTGTGCAGGTGGCCGCTGGCAAAGGCCTTCTTGATCAGGATGCCCTTGTTCCGGGCGGCGGCTTGTTCGATCACCGGTAGCTCTTCATCATGGGCCAGGTTGTAAGTGACCATGGCCATGTCCGCCTGGTCGAGGGTAGCGATGCCGCCGGCCACGGTTTTGGTGGACATGCCGGTGGCGCGGATCAGGCCGGCCTTCTTCAGATCGTTCAGTGCATCCAGGGTGCCCATGTTGAGGACGTCCAGATCGTTGCCGTCGGAATGCACCAGCACGCAATCCAGGTAGTCGGTGTTGAGTCGCTTGAGGCTGCGTTCCACCGAGGTGCGTACATGTTCTGGGGAGAAATCGAAGTGGCTGTCGCCGCTGTCGTTGTCGAATTCCTCGCCCACCTTGGTAACGATGACCCAGTGCTGGCGATCCCGGAGCAGTTGCCCTAGTCGCTCTTCGCTGCGGCCATAGGCGGGTGCGGTGTCGATCAGGTTCAGGCCCAGGTCCCGGGACTGGGCGAACAGTTCTACTACTGCCCGGTCATCGGGAATGGTAAAGGTGCTGGGGTACTTAACCCCCTTGTCGCGGCCGATCTTTACCGTGCCCAGACCGAGGGCGCTGACGGTTAACCCTGTGTTGCCCAGCGGGCGCATGAAGGACATGAAAGCTTCCTTGTTCGTCTTGCCGTAGGAGCGTCGCTGGCGGCGCGATTCCGTGCGTGGATAATCGCGCCGCCAGCGACGCTCCTACGGTGAGGTAATCAAAAACAGCGGTGCCAGTACGGCACGCCCATGGGTGCCTGTTCCAGCGTTTCCGGTACCGCTAATGGCGCCCCCGGTTCCAGCCCGCTCTCCTTTAGCAGCGCCATCACCCGGTCGCCCAGGTCCGGGGCCAGGGTGAGTTTGGTGGGCCAGGCGACAATCAGGTTGTGATCGCGGTGGGCGTAGGCATTATCCGGTTTCACCATCGCCTGCTGTTTCGGCTCGGCGCGGGTCACGTTGAGGACGGCAAACTCGGCCTGGCTGAAATCGAGCCAGGGGAACAGTTGCGTCAACTCGGTCCGGCCAGCGGCCAGTTGTTCCTGGTCACTGCGTTCCACGCCCCGTTCTGCCAGGTCGCCACCCAGATACCAGACTACCTTGCCATCCGGACAGTCATGGGTAGTCACGGTGAGCACCGGCTTGTTGCTGGTGCCGACGCAGTGGGCGTAAAGGCGGTGGCCCAGGTCGTGCTTCACCAGCAACATTTTCAGCGGGCGTAACTGGCTGTGTTCCTCGGTCAGCAGGTGGGCCTGATGGGCGCCGTCCAGCAGTGCCGGGTTGCCATTGCCGGCGGACAGGATGGTCAGGGCCGGCTCGATACGCTGGCCATTGACGGTCACCGCATTCAGTCCCTTCTCTCCCCACTCCAGCGTGTCGCGTTCCATATCGAAAGCCAGCAGCCGTTCGCGTACCGGCACGGCCAGGGTGTCGATCAATGATTCGGTATTGATGACCAGATCATCCAGCTTGTAGACATTACCCTTGAAGGCCTTGTCCGCCAGGGCGGAAGGGAAGTGGTCCCGCTTCAGTTTTTCGATGCGTCCGCGCAGCATCTTGCTGGCGAAGAAGTTGGTCATGCGCGAGGCCACTGAGCCACTGGACCACATGTGCTGGGTATCGCTGAGCACTTGCAGGTGGCGCAGGTCCACCGGATCGTCGCCGGCCATGGCGGCGCGCCAACGGTCCGGCATGGCGGCGATGGATTCCGACTCGCTGGACAGGTTGCCGCCCAGAGCATACTTGAGGCCGCCGTGAATGATGCCCTGGCTGGCCAGGGTCTGGTCGCCGCCCAGGGTGCCGGTTTCCAGCAGCAGGCACTGATAACCGGCGGCGTTGAGCCGGTTGATCAGCCACAGGCCGGCAATGCCGCCGCCGAAGATCAGAATGTCGGGTTTCAGAGGGGAGTGACTCATGGCTCACCATCGGAGAAAGTTGCCGCTATGCTAGCATAGGCTGCGCTGCGGGCACGCAAGCCGGCAACAGGCATCACCCTGATTTTCCTGTAGCGTTATGCAGGCAAGCAGTCCTTACACCGAGACAAGAGCGCCTATGCAAACCCTTTACTCCTTTCTTTGGTATTTACTGCTCCCGTTACTGTTTTTGCGCTTGTGGCTGCGCGGGCGACAGGCACCGGCCTACCGACAACGCTGGAAGGAACGCATGGCCTGGGGGTATCGCCCCGGCACCCTGAAAAGCAGTATCTGGGTGCATGCGGTGTCGGTGGGGGAAACCCTGGCGGCGGTGCCGATGATCGAGCGGTTGCTGGCGGATTACCCGGATACGCCACTGCTGGTGACCACGACGACACCCACGGGGTCGGAGCGGGTGAAGGCCCTGTTCGGAGATCGGGTGACCCATGTCTATTGCCCCTGGGAGTTGCCCACTGCTCTGAACCGCTTCCTGCGCGCCTTTGATCCGAAAACGGTGATCGTGCTGGAAACCGAACTGTGGCCCAACCTGTGTGCGGCGGTGAAACGTCACGGTGCCAAACTGATGCTGATGAACGGGCGCTTGTCGGAAAAAAGCTATCGGGGCTACAGCAAGTTGCCCCGTCTGGTACGGCCGATGATGGCGCGCTTCGATGCCCTGGCGGTGCAGACCCCGGTGGAACGGGAGCGTTATATCGCCTTGGGTGCCTGGCCGGAACGGGTGCACGCCATCGGCAGCGTGAAATTCGACATGAGCCTGGACGATACGGTCCGGCAGGCGGCGGCGCGCTTGCGGGTGGAGATTGGCGAGCGCCCGGTGTGGATTGCCGCCAGTACTCACCCGGGCGAGGATGAGCCTGTACTGGCCGCCCACAAGGCATTGCTGCAAGTCCTGCCGGATGCGCTGCTGGTGCTGGTGCCCCGCCATCCGGAACGGTTCGACAATGTGGCTCAACTGATTCGCCAGCAGGGGTTCATGCTGGCCCGGCGCAGTGGGCAGGAGGCTATCACTGCCGACACCCGGGTGTATCTGGCCGATACCATGGGCGAACTGCTGATGCTGTTCGGGGTGGCGGATGTGGCCTTTGTGGGTGGCTCGCTGGTGCCGGTGGGCGGACACAATTTGCTGGAGCCTGCCGGCTGGGGCAAGCCGGTACTCACCGGGCCCCACCTGCACAATTTTACCGCCATCGCCGGGCTACTGGACGACGCTGACGCCCTGACCCTGGTGGACAATGCGGATGCCCTGGCCATTGCGCTGCAGGCGCTGTTCCGTTATCCGGATCAACGCCAGCGTCAGGGGCAGGCGGCAGCGGCGGTGGTGGAAGCCAATCGCGGGGCGCTGGAGAAAGGGCTTGAACTGATTAGTGAACAGTTAACAGTGAAAAGTTAACAGCGACGCGAAAAAGCTTTTACGGCATTAAACGCAAGAGGCCGCGCCCATACAGTGGGCGCGGCCTCTTGGCTTTCAGAGCAGTGTTGCGCTCACGCGCGCAACTATTCACTGCCTTTTCAGTACCGCGCGTCTGGCACCAGCGCGTCGCTGCGGCCTTCCAGATCCGGCTGGTAGATGTTCAGGGTGTCGGTATCCGACAGCCATTGGTTGATCCCTGCCAGGTCGCCCTGCTGAAGGTCACCGGTGGTGGATTTCAGGGTCAGGGAGTTGATGATGTAGTCGTAGCGGGCGTTGGCGTAGTCCCGTTCGGCGGCGAACAGCGCCTGCTGGGCGTTGAGTACGTCCACCACATTACGGGTGCCTACCTCATAGCCTGACTGGGTGGCTTCCAGGGCCGAGCGAGCGGAGCGGATGGCCTGCTTGCGGGCGCTCACGCGCAGGGCATCGGATTCCACTGTGCGGTAGGCGCTGCGGGCCTGCTGAATGATATCGCGCAGGGCTTGCTGGTACTGGTAGACGGCAGCATCAGCTCGCAAGGCGGCTTCTTTCCGGCGACTGTTCAAGCCCCCACCCTGGAACAGGGGCATGCTCACTTCCACGCCGATCTGTTTGGATTCGCTGTCCGGGTTAACCCCGGTGGAAAAGCCCGCAGCACTGTTACCTTCAGGTGCCGTGTGAGAATGCTGGTATTGGGCGACAAACTGCACCTGGGGGAGTTGCGCCCCTAGCTGACGTTTGGCGGTATTTTCTGTCAGCTCGGAGTTGTAGCGGGCGGCCAGCACCTGAGGGTTTTGGGCCTGCGCCTTGTCAATCCAGTCTGCCATGTTGGCCGGTTGTGGGCCTTTCATGGGCAGTTCGTCTTTCAGTTCAGAGAGTGTTTCCCAGCGCTGACCGCTCAGCGATTCAAGTTGATCGCGGGCGATATCATATTGTTGCTGGGCGACAATCAGGTTGACCCGGGTCAGGTCATAGGTGGCCTGGGCTTCTTCCACATCGGTGGCGGGCACCAGCCCCACATCGAAACGTTCCTGGGTCTGTTCCAGTTGCCGACCGATGGCTTTTTCTTCGGCCTTGGCCGACACCAGGGTGTCCCAGGCGCGCAGCACACCAAAGTAACCCTGGGCCACCCGCAACACGAAATCCTGCCGGGCCTGTTCAAAATTGGCCTGCGCAATATCGGTGCTGGACTGTGCTTCCTTGTAGCCGTACCAGGCATCAACACGGAACAAAGGCTGCGTCAGTTGCAGGGTGGTGGTTTCGGTGCCGAAATCCTGGGTGACCCCCAGCTCTTCCAGTTTTCTCTCATTGTCATACCGGCCATAGCTGGCGGACACATTGGGAAAGAGGGCGGCTCGGCCCTGCACCAACAGTTGCTGGTCCGCGTCCCAGCTCATGCGGGCGGCCCGCCAGGTGCCGTCATAGCTCCAGGCGGCGTTGGCGATCTCGACCAGATCGGCGGCGTGGACGGAACTGGCCAGTGAGGTCAGCATGAGAACGAGGATCTTGGTTGGGCTGCGCTTCATTCTGGTGCACTCTTTCCTGGGTGAGTTTGGTCATTATAGTACTGGGTGGTACAGAAAATTGATACGGCTTCTGTCACACCGGTGTCGCGGTTGTTTGGCCGATAGGCGCTGGCGTATAGTGTCGGCCATTCCTGTCTTTTCCCATGTTTTCCGGAGGCCGACGTGCCAGACGATCAGCGCCCCATCACCGCTAATACGATTGATGAATCCTGCCAGCCTATCGCCGGCTCGCAAAAAATTTATGTTACCGGCTCTCGCCCCGACATTCGTGTCCCCATGCGAGAAATACGCCAGAGTCCGACCCCGTTGGCGGACGGAAAGTTCGAGGATAACCCACCGGTTAGCGTCTATGATACGTCCGGTCCCTATACCGACCCGGACGTAACCATTGATGTGCGGCAGGGCCTGGCGCCAATCCGTATGAACTGGATTCAGGAAAGGGATGATACCGAGCAACTGGATGGTTTGACCAGTGAATACGGGCAAAAGCGCGCCAAGGACCTGAAAACGGCCGGGTTGCGCTTCCAGCACACCCGCGTTCCGCGTCGTGCCAAAGCGGGCAAGAATGTCAGCCAGATGCACTATGCCCGCCAGGGCATCATCACCCCGGAAATGGAATTTATCGCCATCCGCGAGAACCAGCGGTTGCGTGAGCACCGGGAAGCGGGGCTGCCCATGGATCAGCATCCGGGGCAGGATTTTGGTGCCAGCATCCCGGCGGAAATCACCCCGGAATTTGTCCGTGACGAAGTGGCGCGTGGTCGAGCAGTGATTCCGGTGAATATCAACCATCCGGAAATCGAGCCGATGATCATCGGCCGTAACTTCCTCACCAAGATCAATGCCAACATCGGTAATTCGGCGGTGACCTCTTCCATTGAGGAAGAAGTGTCCAAGATGACCTGGGCTACCCGCTGGGGCGGCGATACGGTGATGGATCTGTCCACCGGCGACAATATCCATGAAACCCGCGAGTGGATTCTGCGTAACTCGCCGGTGCCGATCGGCACGGTGCCGATCTACCAGGCACTGGAGAAGGTCAACGGTGTGGCCGAAGACCTGACCTGGGAAATCTTCCGCGATACCCTGATTGAGCAGGCCGAGCAGGGGGTGAGCTACTTCACCATCCACGCCGGGGTACTGCTGCGCTACGTGCCGATGACCGCCAACCGGGTCACCGGTATCGTGTCCCGCGGTGGGTCGATCATGGCCAAGTGGTGCCTGGCGCACCATAAAGAGAGCTTCCTCTATACCCATTTCGAAGACATCTGCGAGATCATGAAGGCCTACGATGTGACCTTCAGTCTCGGCGATGGCCTGCGCCCCGGCTCTATTGCCGACGCCAACGACGAAGCCCAGTTCAGCGAACTGCGCACCCTGGGCGAGCTCACCAAGATCGCCTGGAAGCACGATGTGCAGGTGATGATCGAAGGCCCCGGACACGTGCCCATGCACATGATCAAGGCCAACATGGACGAGCAGCTCAAGCACTGTGGCGAGGCGCCGTTCTACACCCTGGGTCCGCTGACCATCGACATCTCTCCGGGCTACGATCATATTTCCAGCGCCATTGGTGCCGCCATGATTGGTTGGTACGGCACCGCCATGCTCTGCTATGTGACTCCGAAAGAGCACCTGGGTCTGCCCAACCGGGAAGACGTGAAGGAAGGCATCATCACCTACAAGATTGCCGCCCATGCGTCCGATCTTGCCAAGGGGCATCCAGGCGCCCAGCTGCGCGACAATGCCCTGTCCAAGGCGCGCTTCGAATTCCGTTGGGAAGACCAGTTCAATCTGGGCCTGGACCCGGACCGTGCCCGCGAATTCCATGATGAAACCCTGCCCAAGCAGGCCCACAAGGTGGCGCATTTCTGCTCCATGTGCGGGCCCAAATTCTGCTCCATGAAGATCAGCCAGGAAGTCCGTGAGATTTACGGCGATGGCCGGGAGCAGGTGGCGCAGGCCGACGCGGAAGCGGGCATGGAAGAGAAATCCAAGGAGTTCCGTGAAAAGGGCAGCGCCCTTTATCATGAAGCCAATGAGTGATCTGAAGCCGCTGTTCGGCCCCGATGACGTGGAAGTGCTGGAACGGGATACCCCGTTTCAGGGCTTCTTTCGTGTCGACACCCTGACCCTGAGGCACCGGCAGTACAACGGAGGCTGGGGCAATCCGGTGCGTCGTGAGCTGTTCGTGCGTCCGCAGGCGTCGGCGGTGCTGCCCTATGATCCTCGCCGGGGTGAAATCCTGCTGGTGGAGCAGTTCCGTGTGGGCGCGCTGGAGTGGCGGCATTCCCCCTGGTGCCTGGAACTGATCGCCGGCATCGCCGACAAGGACGGCGAAAGCGCCGCCGACCTGATCCGCCGTGAAGCCATGGAGGAAGCGGGCATTACCCTGGGCGAGATGGAATCCATCGCCGCCTACATGCCCAGCCCCGGTGGTACCAACGAGCGCCTGCAGGTGTTCGTTGGCCAGGCGGACCTGGCTGGCGCTGGCGGTATCTTCGGTTGCCCGGACGAAGGCGAGGACATTCGTGCCCTGACCGTGCCGGTGACCGACATTCCCGAATTGCTGGAATCCGGCCTGGTGGATAATGCGGCGTCGCTGATCGCCCTGCAGTGGCTGTTACTGCACCGCGACCGGCTGGATGCGGCCTGGGATGGAGTATGAAACGCCGCGATCGCTACCGGCTGGATTTCCGTGCCCTGATGAGCCAGTGCGAGGAAAACTACGCCCGCATGCTGCCGTTGATGAACGCCATGGGCGACCGCGACAGCATGGCCGTGGAGCTGGGCCATACCCAGCACACTCACACTCTGCAACTGCGGGTGCTGGAGCGCTCCCCCTACACCACCACCGTACGCCTGGAAGACCAGGAATTGCTGGATGTGCTACCGGCCTCTCGTCTGACCGTGCGTCTGTATCACGATGCGCGCCTTGCGGAAGTTACCGAGGCGCGTCCCTTTCGGCGGGTCAATGCCCGTTATGCCTATCCCAACCGCCACATGCACCAGCGTGATGAAAAGGTGCAGTGGAATCGCTTCCTGGCCGAGTGGCTGCGCCATGTCCACGACCACGGTCGTGATGCAGGCAACGACTGGCGCCGGCAGGTGACCGGTAATTCCTGACAGTCGCTGTAAAGAATTGCTAACCATGTCCTGATCTTGGACGTCTTTCCTAGAAAAGTGCCATCATCTTGGTTATAAGTGATCCATGAGTGTTGAGGGAATGCTCGGGAGAGCATTCGCTGCCTCCCAAACGGGAATAATAAATCGAGGACGGGAGCGGGGATCTTGACGCAGCAGTTGCAGCCCCTTCGAGTGGTGCAGTTATCAGACTGCCATCTGTTTGCCGATACACAAGGCAAGCTGTTGGGCCTGAATACACAGTTCAGTCTGGACAAGGTGTTGGAGCTGATCCGTGGTGAGCAGCCCAGCCCGGACCTGATTCTGGCCACCGGGGATCTGTCCCAGGATGCTTCCTATGAGTCGTATCAGCGGCTGGAACAGGCCCTTTCCGCCTTTCCCGCGCCGGTGTACTGGCTGGAAGGCAATCACGACAAGCCCGCCCCCATGCTCCAGGCCCTGGATTGCCATCGCGAGCGCATCAGCCCCTGCGTGCTGGAGATCGGCAACTGGACCATCATCATGCTCGACTCCACCATTCCCGGTGAAGTCCCTGGCGACCTGTTTGACGAAGACCTGAAATTTCTGGATGACGCCCTGGCCAACGCCCGTGGTGAACATCTGATGGTGTGCCTGCATCACCATCCGGTGCCGATGGAGTGTGCCTGGCTGGACACCCAGGTGGTGGGTAGTGCCGAGCAGTTTTTTGCCGTCATCGACCGCCATCCCCGTGTGCGTGCCATTATCTGGGGTCATGTGCACCAGGAGTATGATGACCTGCGCAACGGCGTGCGCCTGCTGGCCGTGCCCAGCACCTGCGTGCAGTTCAAACCGAAAAGCGAAGACTTCGCCGTCGACGACAGCAACCCGGGTTATCGCTGGCTGGATCTGTACCCGGACGGCCGCATCGACACCGCCGTCAGTCGGGTGGAGGGGATTACCTTTGAGGTGGATTTCTCGGTGAAGGGCTACTGATTTAGTTAACAGTGAACAGTTAATAGTTAACAGCGCGCGGGCGGCGGTGTTCCGGGCTGGTATGTTGGAGGCCGCGTGCAGATGATGGATGCGGCCTCCTGCGTTTAAAGAGAAAAGGCTTGACTGGGCTGACGGGTCGGGCAGCCTTGTTCACTGTTCACTGTTCACTGTTCACTGTTCACTGTTCACTGTTCACTGTTCACTGTTCACTGTTCACTGTTCACTGTTCACTGTTCACTGTTCACTGTTTCATCCTTCGACCTGTTGAATTCCTATGGCTCCAGAAACCTCTCTCATATACGTTCACGGCTTCAACAGCTCCCCAGCGTCCCACAAGGCGGGCCTGTTGCGAGAGGTGTTCGAACGCGCTGGCTGTCCTGAGCGGTTGCACGTGCCCGCGCTGCCGGTGGAGCCCAAGGCTGCCATGGCGGAGCTGGATGCGGTGATTGCCGGGGCCGGGCCGGTGGCGCTGCTGGGGTCATCGCTGGGTGGTTTCTATGCCACCTGGCTGGCCGAGCACCATGATTTGCAGGCGGTAATCGTAAATCCTGCGGTTCGACCCTGGCGACTACTGGACAAATACACAGGTATCCAGCATAACTATCACACCGGCGAGGCCTGGGAATTCAATCCGGCCTGGCTGGACGAGCTGAAGCGCTATGAGGTGCCGGTCATCAGCCAGCCGGAAAACCTGCTTCTGCTCACCCAGACCGGCGATGAAACCCTCGACTGGGAAGACGGCTGGGACTATTACGGGGACTGTCACCGCTATTGCGGCTTGGGTGGCAGCCACGGCTTTGATAACTTTGACGCCTTCATTCCGCTGATACTGCGGTTTTGTGGTATTGAAATACACGCCTGATGCCCGAGGCCAGACGCCAGACGCTTGATCCTGCCAAGCGTTCAGCGTCTGGCGTCATGCGTCCGGCGCTTCTGGAAACTCTATGGCCAATACGTATACGTCCGAAAATATTGAAGTGTTATCGGGCCTCGACCCGGTGCGCAAGCGTCCGGGGATGTACACCGATACCTCCCGCCCCAACCACCTGGCCCAGGAAGTCATCGATAACTCGGTGGATGAAGCCCTGGCTGGCCATGCCAAATCCATCAAGGTCACCCTGCTGAAAGATGGCGGCGTGGAAGTGGAAGATGACGGTCGCGGCATGCCGGTGGACATGCATCCGGTGCAGAAGAAGCCCGGGGTGGAAGTGATCCTGTCCACGCTGCATTCCGGCGGCAAGTTCTCCAACAACAACTACCAGTTCAGCGGTGGTCTGCATGGCGTAGGCGTGTCCGTCGTTAACGCTCTGTCCACCAAGCTGGAGATCCTGGTGAAACGGGACGGCCAGCTGCACCGGATGGAATTCGGAGACGGCGAAAAACGCAGTGACCTGGAAGTAGTCGACACCGTCGGCAAACGCAACACCGGCACCATTCTGCGTTTCTGGCCCGATGCCAAGTATTTCGATTCCCCGAAGATTTCCGTGTCCCGGCTCAAACATTTGCTGCGCGCCAAAGCGGTGTTGTGCCCGGGGCTGCTGGTCACCCTGGACAACCAGGTCAGCGGTGAAACCGACACCTGGCAGTTCGCCGATGGTTTGATCGAATACCTGCTGGAATCCGGTCGTGGCTGGGAGCGGGTACCGGATGAGCCCTTCAATGGCGCCATGAGTGCGGAAACCGAAGCGGTGGACTGGGCGGTGATGTGGCTGCCGGAAGGCGGCGAGCTGGTGCAGGAATCCTATGTGAACCTGATCCCCACTCCCCAGGGCGGTACTCACGTCAATGGTTTGCGCTCCGGGCTGTTGGAAGCCATGCGTGAGTTCTGTGAGTTCCGCAACCTGTTGCCCCGTGGCGTAAAGCTGACCCCGGAAGATATCTGGGATCGGGTGGCCTATGTGCTCAGCGTCAAGATGCAGGACCCGCAGTTCGCCGGCCAGACCAAGGAGCGTCTCAGCTCCCGGCAGACTGCCGCGTTTGTGTCCGGTGTGGTCAAGGATGCCTTCTCCCTGTGGTTGAACCAGCACACCAATGAGGCGGAGAAGCTGGCGGATCTGTGCATCAATAATGCCCAGAAGCGTCTGCGCGCGGCCAAGAAAGTCACCCGCAAGAAAGTGACCAGCGGCCCGGCGTTGCCCGGCAAGCTGGCGGACTGTACCAGCGATGATCCTTCCCAGAGTGAAATCTTCCTGGTGGAAGGGGATTCGGCGGGTGGCTCTGCCAAACAGGCCCGGGACCGGGTTTACCAGGCCATCATGCCCCTGCGCGGCAAGATCATGAACACCTGGGAAGTGGACTCCGCCGAAGTGCTGGGCAGCCAGGAAATTCACGATATCGCCGTGGCCCTGGGTATCGAACCGGGCAGCGATGATCTGAGCGCCCTGCGTTACGGCAAGGTGTGCATCCTCGCCGATGCGGATTCCGACGGCTTGCACATTGCCACCCT
The DNA here is from genome assembly GCF_051117345.1 of Alcanivorax sp. Lineage (GTDB taxonomy): Bacteria > Pseudomonadota > Gammaproteobacteria > Pseudomonadales > Alcanivoracaceae > Alcanivorax. The sequence goes on along the minus strand of NZ_JBNPEC010000248.1, from coordinate 312 downwards.
GATCTGTGCCCTGTTCCTGCGCCACTTCCCGGCGCTGGTGAAAAATGGCCATGTCTTCGTCGCCATGCCACCGCTATACCGCATCGACGTGGGCAAGGAGGTTTACTACGCCCTGGACAAGGAAGAGCGCGAAGGGGTGCTGGACCGTATCAAAGCCGAGAAGAAGCGCGGCAAGGTCAACGTCACCCGCTTCAAGGGCCTGGGCGAAATGAACCCGCTGCAACTGCGCGAAACCACCATGGCCCGGGATACCCGTCGATTGGTGCGCCTGGATGTAACCGGCGGCGACGATACTCTCCAGTTGATGGATAT
>NZ_JBNPEC010000122.1:0-5164 GCF_051117345.1 Alcanivorax sp. | reverse complement strand
AGGACCGAATCACAATCCCGGACAGCTCTTCCACCGAATAGAATTCCAGCCGCTGGACAATCCCGAAACGGTCACGCAAGGGGGCGGTAAGCAAGCCCGCCCGTGTGGTGGCCCCCACCAGCGTGAAGGGCGGCAGATCCAGCTTGATGGAGCGGGCCGCCGGTCCCTCGCCGATCATGATATCGAGCTGGTAGTCCTCCATGGCCGGATAGAGGATCTCCTCCACCACCGGGGACAGGCGGTGAATTTCATCCACGAACAGCACGTCGCCCTCTTCCAGGTTGGTGAGGATGGCGGCCAGATCACCGGCCTTTTCCAGCACGGGGCCGGAAGTGGATTTGAGTTCGCAGCCCATTTCCCGGGCAATGATGTGCGCCAGGGTCGTCTTACCCAGGCCAGGGGGGCCAAAAATCAGGGTATGGTCCAGGGCTTCATTACGGCCACGGGCGGCATCAATGAAGATTTCCATGCGCTCGCGGACTTTTGGCTGGCCCTTGTAGTCAGCCAGACTGGCCGGACGGATAGCCCGGTCCTGCTGTTCTTCACCGGTGCCGACAGCGGCAGCTGAAATCAGACGGTCGTTTTCCATGCTTGCAGTAAAGAGACCCAGCGTTGTGAGAATGATTTTGAGCTAGCGTAGACGGATTGTTCCCGGCAGTCACCCGGTGGATGCAAACAGTTGAAAGTTCAAAGTTTGACGTTGAACTTTCAACTCATCCCCTATCAACGCGCCAGGCTTTTCAGCGCCTGTCGGATCAGTTGCTCGCTGGTAGCGCCCTCTTCCGCCACTTTGCCACGTGCAGCAGCGGCATCTTTTGTACGATAACCACGCGCCTCCAGGGCGGCAAGGGCGTCGGAACGGGCAGCGTCGGGCTGTGCCAGTGACACCTTGCCCGGCATGTAGGTCGGACCTCCATCAATCTTGTCGATGCGGTCACGCATTTCGATAACCAGTCGCTCGGCGGTTTTCTTGCCGATACCCGGCACCTTCACCAACGAGGTGGTGTCCTGATCGTGAATGCACTGCGCCAGATGATCCGCCTCAATGCCGGAGAGAATGGCCAGGGCCATTTTCGGCCCCACGCCGTTGACCTTGATCAACGCCCGAAACAGTTCGCGTTCATAGCGGTCGGCAAAGCCATACAGTAACTGGGCATCTTCGCGCACCACGAAATGGGTATACAGGGTCAGGGGCTCACCGGTGTCCGGCAGACCGTAGAAGACGGTCATGGGGGCTTCCACTTCGTAGCCCACCCCGTTCACATCCAGCAGCAGCACTGGCGGGCGTTTCTCGAGCAGGGTTCCGCGCAATTGTCCTATCATGGCTGTGTCATCACCGTACTTTTCACCGTATTCGTCCGTTTCTTACCGCGGTGGCACCGCCCATACGAGCCAGCGACACGCGCATGTGGGCATGACAAAGGGCGATGGCCAGTGCGTCGGCCGCATCTTCCTGAGGGCGCTTTTCCAGGCCAAGCAGGTATTTGACCATTTCTGCCACCTGCCCTTTTTCCGCACCACCGCGCCCTACCACCGCCTGCTTCACCTGACGGGCAGAGTATTCAAACACCGGCAGGGAGGCCTGCATCACCGCCGCAATGGCTGCCCCCCGGGCCTGCCCCAGTTTCAGGGCTGAATCCGCGTTGCGGGCCATGAACACCTTTTCAATACTCACTTCCGCCGGGCCGTATTCCATCACCACCTGATGGATGCCGGTGAAGATCTCGCCCAGGCGAGGAGGAATCTCCTTGTGGGTCGTGGCGATAGTCCCGAAGGCCACCGCTCGACTGCGGTTACCCACCTGCTCCACCAGACCGTAGCCGGTGCGCCGGGAGCCGGGATCGATCCCCAGTAGTAATGCCATAAGCCGCTGACCCGAAAATAAAAAGCTGGCCCAGTTGTACCTGACAGCTGTCCATATGTCCAGTTGAAGCAGCTTCTAGCTTCTAGCTTCTAGCTTCTAGCTTCTAGAAGGATTGTGAGCCGCCCCGAAGGATCCACAAGCCAAATAGCAAAAAACCCCGACATAGCGGGGTTTTTTGTATTCCTCGTAGCTAGCAGCTCACAGCTAGTAGCTACTCCTCTTCTTCCGCCGGCCAGCTGGCGTTGGTGTAGACGTTCTGCACGTCGTCCAGATCTTCCAGCATGTCGATCATCTTCTGAACGGTTTCGGCGGTGTCCGTATCCATTTCCGCGTCCGTGGAGGGGTGCATGGTCACTTCCGCATCGGCGAACTCCAGCCCGGCTTCGCGCAGGGCATCGATCACGTCACCGAATTGCTTGTCCGGGGTGGTGATCACCAGGAAGCTGCCATCGTCATTTTCTTCCACGTCCTCGGCACCGGCTTCCAGAGCCACTTCCATCAGCTTGTCTTCGTCCACGGCGCCAGGCTCGAAGAAGATCTCGCCGCGCTTGGTGAACAGGAAAGCCACAGAACCACTGGTGCCCAGATTACCGGCGAACTTGGAGAATGCATGGCGCACCTCGGCCACGGTGCGGTTCACGTTGTCGGTCATGGTTTCCACCAGTACCGCCACGCCACCCTTGCCGTAGCCTTCGTAGGTGATTTCTTCCATGTTGGCATCGTCATCACCACCGGCACCGCGCTTGATCGCCCTGTCGATGGTGTCGCGGGTCATGTTCTGACCCAGCGCCTTGTCCACCGCTGCCCGCAGGCGTGGGTTATCCGCCGCCTCGCCGCCGCCCATTCTGGCCGCCACGGTGATTTCGCGAATCAGTTTGGTAAAGATCTTACCGCGCTTGGCATCCTGGGCCGCCTTGCGATGTTTGATATTGGCCCATTTACTGTGTCCTGCCATGGTGTCTCCCGTAATTGCTACGAACAGACCGGCGCGAGCAGGTCGCGCCGCCGGTTGTTATCGAATCAGTTATCGTCCTTGCGAACCTGTACACCCACTTCACGCAGCTGCTTGTTGTCCACCGGGGACGGCGCGTTGGTCATGGTGCAGGCTGCAGTCTGGGTCTTCGGGAAGGCAATCACATCCCGGATAGACTCGCTGCCGGTCATCAGCATGACCATGCGATCCAGACCGAAAGCCAGACCACCATGTGGCGGCGCGCCGTATTTCAGGCCGTCGAGCAGAAAGCCGAACTTTTCGTCAGCCTCTTCATCGGAAATACCCAGCGCCTCGAACACAGTACGCTGCATGGCCGGGTTGTGGATACGGATGGAACCGCCACCCAGCTCGGTGCCGTTGAGCACCATGTCATAGGCACGGGACAGCGCCCCTTCCGGGTTGCTTTTCAGCTCTTCCGGGCTGCAGCTGGGCATGGTGAAGGGGTGATGCAGCGCGTAGTACTGGCCGTCATCCTCTTCAAACATGGGGAAGTCCACCACCCACAGTGGCGCCCAGTCACCCTGTACCAGATTCAGGTCGTGGCCGACCTTGACGCGCAGCGCACCCAGCGCTTCGTTGACGATCTTGGCCTTGTCGGCACCGAAGAAAATCAGGTCGCCGGTCTCGGCGCCGGTGCGCTCGAGAATGCCCTGGATAGCCTCTTCGGTGAGGAACTTGAGGATCGGCGACTGCAGCCCTTCGGCTCCCGCAGCCAGGTCGTTAACCTTGATATAAGCCAGCCCCTTGGCGCCGTAGATACTGACGAACTTGGTATAGCCGTCAATATCCTTGCGCGACAGGCTGCAGCCACCCGGTACTTTCATGGCAGCTACACGCCCTTTCGGGTCGTTGGCCGGGCCTGAGAATACCTTGAAGTCCACACCCGCCAGCAGGTCGGCGATGTCGATCAGTTCCAGCGGGATACGCAGGTCCGGCTTGTCGGAACCGAAACGCTGCATGGCTTCCGAGAACGGCATGCGCGGGAAGTCCGGCAGCTCCACATCGAGCAGCTCCTTGAACACCGAGCGCACCATGCGTTCGGTGATACCCATGATGTCTTCTTCCTCCACAAAGGAGGCTTCCAGGTCGATCTGGGTGAATTCCGGCTGACGGTCGGCGCGCAGATCCTCATCGCGGAAGCACTTGGCAATCTGGTAGTAACGGTCGAAGCCCGCCACCATCAGCAGCTGCTTGAACAGCTGCGGAGACTGCGGCAACGCGAAGAAGCTACCGGGATGGGTTCGGCTCGGCACCAGATAATCACGGGCACCTTCCGGGGTAGCACGGGTCAGGATCGGCGTTTCCACATCCATGAAGCCTTCGCCTTCCAGGAAAGCGCGGACCACATGGGTCAGACGCGAGCGAAACTGGAAGTTGCGCAGCACTTCAGGCCGGCGCAGGTCCATATAGCGGTACTTGAGGCGCACCTCTTCCCCGGCGGCGGAATGGGCATCCAGCTCAAACGGCGGCGTTTCTGCCTCGTTGAGAATGGTCAGTTCCTTGCCTAGCACTTCGATATCGCCAGTGGACATCTTGCTGTTACGCACCGCTTCGTCACGCATACGCACCCGGCCGGTCAGGCGCACCACGTACTCACTGCGAACCTTGTCGGCCAGCGCAAAGGCTTCCTCGGTGTCCGGATCGAACACCACCTGCACCAGACCATTACGGTCTCGCAGGTCGAGGAAAATCACCCCACCGTGGTCACGGCGGCGACTGACCCAACCGCAAAGCTCAACTGTTTCTCCATCGTGGGAGGCTCGCAAATCACCGCAATAATGGCTTCGCATGCTTAACTTCCGCTTGTATTTCTGAGGGCGCTACCCGGGGCCGACCGCATCTGTCGGCAGTGCCAGCAGCCTGACTGACTTAGGGCTGAACCCCGAGTCGCTGAAAAAGGCGCCACAGTATAGCGATTCCACCGCCTGCGAGCCATGCCGGGGGGCGATTCCCTGCCAAACAGGCCACATCCGCCTCTTTTTTGTTGAAACTCCGTAAAAAATAGTGGTTTGACGGCTTGTGCAGTGAAAATTCATGGCATATAACAGATGCGAACCAATTCAGTGGCCCTCTGAGTTTGCGCAGTCCAGGGGCGTACCTGATCAGGGAAGCAAGACCGGTTCCCCGCCTTTCGGCGGAGACACACATTCTCAGGAAGACACCAAAAAGGGGTAAGTAATCCATGGCTGCAAAGAAAAAGACAGCTGCCAAAGCCACCAGCGCTACTGCGGCTCGCAAGGTTAAAACCATCACCGAACCGATGAACAAAACCCAGATCGTCAACCAGATCAGAGATACCACCGGCC
>NZ_JBNPEC010000011.1:0-5183 GCF_051117345.1 Alcanivorax sp. | reverse complement strand
TGGGTGGCTGCCAATGAATATGCCCATACCAGCCTGCGCTTTTCCTCCATCAACTATCCGCTGGTGCGCACGCCGATGATTGCGCCCACCAAAATCTATGACTACCTGCCTGTCATGTCGCCGGACACTGCGGTGAACTGGTTGCTGGATGTAATCATCACCCAGAACAAACGCAAGCTGGGCATCTTCGGCAAGGGTGCCCTGGCCATGTATTACCTGCTGCCGAAGACGTCGGAATCCATCGTCAACCTGAGCTACCAGAGCCTGTTTGAAACCCCGCCGGCGGATTATGTGTCGCGCAAGGATCGCTCTGCAGACGACGCCATCGCAGACAGGGACAACGACAGAAAGGTGGCGCCATTTCGCGCCAGAGAGAACAAGCACCAGGCCTGAAGATTCTGAACAGTCTCGTTTCTACTGTGGGAAGCGATGCACCCATCGCTTCCCACAAAAAAATCAGGATTGTTGGCCGTTATCGTCAGGGCTCTTCGATCAGTGAACACCCCAGCGGGACGGGAGGCGGCTCGCACCGGAATAAACGCTCAGTGCCGTCACCGCCACCAGTATCAACATCATGCCAATGACCTGTGAACCAGCCAGGCTTTCATTCAATATCCACACACCAAACAACGACGCGGTTACCGGCTCAACCATGGCCACGATAGACGCCACGGCCGGTGCCACATTCCTGAGGCCGACCACATAAAGCACAAACGACAACCCGGCCCCCAGCACACCCAGCCCGACAAACAACGGCCAGTCCGATGAGTAGGCGGCAGTCATAATCTGCCCCACATCCGCCGGCCACACCAGGATCATCACCAGCACCGAAAACGCAATAAACAGAATCGCCTGGGGGCTGCCATGGGGTGCGGCATACTTGAATCCAAAAATGAAGACGGCATAGCTGACCCCGGCCAGCAAACCCGCAGCAACGCCGATCGCCGTTACCCCTCCCGCCTCCATGCCATAAACGCGGGTAAGTAAAACGATACCCAGCAGCACCACGACAATAGCGGCCCACTTTAATGCAGAAGGGCGCTCCAGCTTCAGAGCAAACGACACCAGGTACACGAACACCGGGGCGCAATACATCAGCGTGGCCGCCACCGCGACACTGCTCCGGGAAATACTGAGAAAATAGAACGCGAAATTACCTGCTACACCCAGGCCGGCAATAACAGACCAACACCATAACCGTTGACTGGTCAGGCCATGGTCACCCGGTTGCAGCATCAGCCAGACCAGCACGAGGAGCAGACCAATCGCGCCCCGATAGAACGACACCAGGTACGCACTCCAGCCATCGGCCATAAGCATACCGCCGATGCCGCCTGACAACCCCCAGCATAGAGCCGCCAGAATCACCAACGCTGTGCTCACGCGCGCCATCTGCACTCCCGCCTGCCCGGCACGCTGCAAGGCGCACCAGGCGACAACGAACGAACCAACACACAAGCCACATTAACCCAGGCTCTCATCTGTCACTGAAACGCAGATTTTTTCTCTATGCAACATCCGCGCAAAGCGTCGAAGGCAGGGCGGAAGCCGTAAGTCGTGTTGTCGTCACAGGGGCACAGAAACGTGATCATCGGTGAGAAAAGAGAAGGTCAGAAACGCTGGCTGGCACCACGACCATGGTGCCAGCCCAGAAGGAACAGGCGGGAAAGATCAGGCGGAGGCAGCAGCTTCCTGCTCAGCCAGGAAACTATCGATCTGCAGCAACAACTCACGGTTATCATGATCCCAGGGATGGAAACCCGGGCGGAAATAATCCAGGTAGTTGCCGATCTGCTTTCGCAGCATGCCGATATCACCGAAGGTGTAGTGGAAAAATTTCTGCCACCCTTTCCAGTCAGTCAGCTTGCCCTGCTCGCGCAATACTTCAAGGAAGACCGGAATCACCAGGCCCCAGAACACCACCGTCGCCAGGCCCAGGCCGAAACACCGCAGCCCATAGGCACCGACACCTTTACCCATGACCGCTGTCCAGACATCGAATGCCACCGCCTTGTGCTCGGTTTCTTCCAGTGCATGCCAACGCCACAGCGCGGCGTAGGCCGGGTCGGCCCCTTCCACCACGCGAGGATCACTCAACACGCTATCCGCAAGCAGTCCGGTGAAATGTTCCAGGGCAATGGTGCCACTCAGAGACACCGGCGCACTGTACTTGTTGAACCTCTTGAGCACGCCCTCCACCAGGCGCTCAAATTTGGGTGCCACCGAGGACACCGCAAACAGGGCATCGTTATATTCTTCATGCTCCCGGCCATGCATGGCTTCCTGACCGATGAACGCGGTGACCGCCTTCTTGAGATCGGGATCGGTAATCTGATCCCGGTAGGCACGCACACTGTCGATAAAAAAGCGCTCACCCACAGGCAGGATGGTGGAGAACGTATTCAGAAACGCCGTCAGCACGGGGCCGCCCGGCGTGTGCCAGTCGGAAATCCGCTTGGGGTCCACATTGAAGCGAATACTCCTGCGCGTCGGCACCAGCATGGGCGTTGCGCGGGTATTATCCGTTACCAGACGTAGCGCTGCAGACAGCTTTTTCATTGTTATCTCCATTGATCATCACGCCCCCGGCAGGCTGACAGCATGCCGGGAAAACAAGAGCCTCATCTAAACATACGCAGGGACCCTTGGCACGATGCTAAAACTTGCATCGCGAAAGCCATTACGCATAGCCGTTAAGGCCATCTGAGGCTTGATTCAGCATACAGGAAAGCACCATGGATAATGGCCTTATCAGGGCGACGTTCTGCTGCCCCGGGTTTGTATGGAAAAGCTCTCACGAGCGTCCTGTCGGTCACACAAACAGTACTTACCACCACAAAAACCCGGTGATAATCTGTTTCCCAGACGTTGTGATGGATATCGGTACCAGCCCCCACCAACGAACGCTTGCCGGAACAGATGCCGCTGTCGAGCCGCACCGTGAATAACAAACAAGAAAAGGGACCCAGCCATGGAAAACGACTTTGACTATCTCATCATCGGTGGGGGATCCGCAGGGTGCGCCCTGGCCGGGCGACTGAGTGAAGACCCTGACACCCGCGTCTGTTTACTGGAAGCGGGCGGCCAAGGGGATGGTCTGCTGGTCAATGTACCGTCCGGCGCCGTGGCCATGCTCTCCAAGCCCATCAACAACTGGGTCATGGAAACTGTGCCACAGAAAGGCCTGAACGGCCGCCAGGGCTTCCAGCCCCGCGGCAAATGCCTGGGGGGCTCGTCCGCCATCAACGCCATGGTCTATATACGTGGCCACCGCGAGGACTACGACCAGTGGGCTGCACAGGGCAATGACGGCTGGTCCTATGAGGATGTGCTGCCCTACTTCCGCCTCAATGAACACAACGAGCGCATCGATAACGACTACCACGGCACCGACGGGCCACTCTGGGTCAGCGACAGCCGCACCGGCAACCCCTTTCAGGATTACTTCCTGGATGCCGCCAGAGAGTGCGACATCCCCATTACCGATGACTTCAACGGCGCCGAGCAGGAGGGCGCCGGGGTCTTTCAGGTCACCCAGAAGGATGGCGAGCGCTGGAGCAGCGCGCGGGCTTACCTGTTTCCCCATATGGATCGCAACAACCTGACTGTGGAAACCAATGCCCAGGTCCAGCGTATCCTGTTCGAGGGTAAGCGCGCCGTCGGCGTGGAATTCAAGCAGGGCAAGCAGGTGCGTACTGTGCGGGCCCGCAAGGAAGTGCTGCTGTCCGCCGGGGCCTTCCAGTCTCCCCAGCTACTGATGCTGTCCGGGGTGGGCGATGCGGAAGAACTGAAAAAGCACGGCATCCCGGTGGTGCATCATCTTCCCGGCGTGGGCAAGAACCTGCAGGATCACCCGGATTTCATCTTCGGCTACACCACCGACAGCCCGGCCACCTTTGGCTTGTCACCGGGGGGCATGTGGCGGGCGCTGATGGCCATGGGCACCTACCGCAAGGAACGGCGCGGGCTGTGGACCTCCAACTTTGCCGAAGCCGGTGCCTTCCTGAAAACCCGGCCGGAACTGTCCGCACCGGATCTTCAACTACACATGGTCACCGCCCTGGTGGATGATCACGGTCGCAAGATGCACTTCACCCAGGGCTATTCCTGCCATGTCTGCCTGCTACGGCCACGCAGCCGGGGCAGCGTGCAACTGGCCAGCGCCAACCCGGACGACCTGCCCCTGATCGATCCAGCCTTCCTGGACCATCCCCAGGACCTGGAAGACATGGTGGAAGGCTACAAGATCACGCAGAAAATCATGGAAGCGCCGTCCCTCAAGCGGTGGATGAAAAAAGATATGTTCACCGCAAACGTGAAAACTGACGACGACATCCGCGACGTGATCCGCCAGCGCGCTGACACCGTTTATCACCCGGTGGGCTCCTGCAAGATGGGCACCGATGAAGCTGCTGTGGTCGATCCACAATTGCGCGTCCATGGCATCGACGGCCTGCGTGTCATCGATGCGTCCATCATGCCCACTCTGATCGGCGGCAACACCAATGCGCCGGCAATGATGATTGCGGAAAAAGCGGTGGATATGATTCGGGGGAAGAGCCGGGTCAGCTAGAGAGCCTCTGAGCGCCCCACTGCCGGGGCGCTTATCCGGGGCATGCATGAATACGGCGGATGGCTCACGCAAATTCCATCTTCCCCGGATTTCCCTCCCTCACTCCCCTCCTTAAGAAGCAGGCTTCCGCCTCCCTCTTTCTGTGAAGTTGCCCTCATCCAGAGCCGTCTCGCTCTTTCGTACAAACCAGCCTGTAACGAACCCTGCGGACTGACATCAAAGCGCTAACGGAAAACATAGGACCTCTCTTATGCGAGCGCCGCTTAGCCTGTTTCTTTTTCTTGTGCCTGCCCTGCTGAATGCCGGCAGCATGCCCCTGACATTCAGCAGTGGCGAACAAAAAGTCTCACTGATTGAGCTTTACACATCCGAGGGCTGCAGCAGCTGCCCGCCGGCCGACCGGTTTATCCGATCCCTGGGAAAACAAGAAGGACTGTTTTCGGCGTTTATCCCGCTGGCTTTTCACGTGGATTACTGGGATTACATCGGCTGGGCTGATCCTTATGGCAGCCCGGCCTTTAGTGACCGGCAACGTCGCTACGCACAGATTCACGACGCCGGTCGCGTCTACACCCCTGGCTTTTTCATCAATGGCAATGAGTGGCGCGGC
>NZ_JBNPEC010000083.1:0-5207 GCF_051117345.1 Alcanivorax sp. | reverse complement strand
GCCAAGCCGCAAGCCAGCCGCGGGCAGGGCATATGCTGGGTAACAGTCAGTAAAAATAAAAAAAGCGTACTTCTGTGGGGGTAGTCGCGAGGCTGCCATTTTAACGGGTTGTGGGACACTACATCATGTTGGATCAATACACTAGGCAGCTCTATGCGGAAAAATTCCTCAAGAGCTCGCTCATCATCGTGCCGTTGTCACTGCTGGCTGTACTGGTCGCGATACTGGTCGCCGGCTGATACGCCGAGAGACTGCGGGTAATCTGGGCAGGATTAACGGCTGTCCGCTACCGTTTGCCGATAACTCAGAGCTTCGCGCAAGTGACCCCGGTCAACAGTATCCGTCCCGGCCAGATCGGCGATGGTGCGAGCTACCCGGGCACTGCGGTGCAGGGCGCGGGCGGACAAGCCCATGCGGGTCATGACGCTGGCCAGCCAGTCGCGATGGGGGCGTAGCAGTGGGTCCAGGTCGTCGCTGCGCAGCTCCCGGTTCAGTTGTCGCTGGCGCTGCCATTGCCGTTGCCAGGCCGCGCGGACCCGGGCACGGACCGTATCGCTGGTTTCCCCTTGACGGTCGCCGAGCAATTCCTGCGCTTCCACCGCCGGTACGTCCAGGTGCAGATCAATACGGTCCAGCAAGGGCCCGGACAGTTTGCTTTGATAGCGCTTGGCCTTATCGCAACGATAGCCGCAGCCCTTTTCCGGGTCGCCCAGATAACCGCAGGGGCAGGGATTCATGGCCGCGATCAACTGGAAGCGGGCCGGAAAGGTCAGTTGTTGGGCCGCACGGGCGATACTCACCTCGCCGGTTTCCAGCGGTTCGCGTAACACCTCCAGCACTCGCCGGTCGAACTCCGGCAACTCATCGAGAAACAGGATGCCGTGGTGGGCCAGGGAAATTTCTCCCGGGCGCGGGTGGCTGCCGCCACCCACCAGGGCGGTGGCCGACGCGGTGTGGTGGGGGGCTCGATAGGGTCGCTGGTGAAACAGACGGGCCGGGCGAGGCTGTTTCAGGGAATGAATGGCCGCTACTTCCAATGCCTGTTTCGGGTGCAATGGTGGCACCAGCCCCGGCAGCCGTGAGGCCAGCATGCTCTTGCCGGCACCAGGTGGACCGCTAAGCAGCAGCGAATGGCCGCCGGCGGCGGCAATCTCCAGTATCCGTTTGGCCGCGGCCTGGCCGCGAATTTCGGAGAGGCAACCGCCCTCATAGGTGGCGGTTTCCGGTGCCGGGTGATCGTGGAGCGGCAGTGGCGACTGGCCCACCAGGTGGGCTGCCACCTGGGCGAGCTGGTCTCCGGCCACGGTGCTGGCACCTGCCAGTGCAGCTTCATCCGCATTGTCGCGGGGAACGATCAACGTGCGGCCGGTGGGTTGGCAGGCCAGCGCACAGGGCAGCATGCCGGGCACCGGGCTCAAGGCGCCATTCAATGCCAGCTCGCCGATAAATTCGTACTGATTGCTGTCCAGTTTTCCGAGCTGGCCGCTGGCCAGCAGGATGCCCAGGGCAATGGGCAGATCAAAACGGCCGCCGTCCTTGGGCAGATCTGCCGGTGCCAGGCTCACGGTGATGCGCCGCTGGGGAAACTCGAAGCCGCTGTTGACCAGTGCCGAACGCACCCGGTCGCGACTTTCCCGCACAGCGGTGTCGCCCATGCCGACGATGGTGAAGGCGGGCAGACCCGGAGCCAGATGGGTCTCCACCCGCACTTCCCGGGCCTGAATGCCGAGTGGTGCCCGGCTGTAGAGCAATGCGTGCGTCACGTGGTCTCGCAGAATTCAGGGTGTGCGAGGCAGTGTACGGGGCGGCGGAGACGGTACGTGTGCGAGGTTGGTGGCGGCAGATGTAGGAAATCGGACTTTCTGCACAAGCGTAACGGATCACTTGCCCGGAGCTACAAGTTACGAGAAACGAGTTGCGAAAGGCTGGGCCGGTTGTGCTCTTCGAAACTCGTACCTCGCTTTCGGTGGCGTCAGGCGTCAGGCGTCAGTCGTCTTCTCCAGCTCCGCCACCTGCTTCTCCAGCGCTTCCAGCTTTTCCCGGGTGCGCATCAGTACCTGCTGCTGAATATCGAACTCTTCCCGGGTGATCAGATCCAGTCGGCTGACGGCTTCCGCCAGCACGCTGCGCACATTGCGCTCCACTTCGTTGCGCAGGCCGCCCAGATCGGTGGGCAGGCGTCCGCTGATGTCGGCCATCAGGCGGTCGATAAAGGGTTGATCAGGCATCACGAATCTCCATCGGGGACCAGGGTCAATGGCTGGCCCGGGCCGCCGGGAATGCGGTCTGTGGCGGCGGTGCTTGTATTGGTGGGCGGATGGTAGCACGGTGTCCGCTGGCGCGGCACCGGCGGTGCAGGGCAACAGCGCTGCACCAAGTTGGAACCCGCCCCAAGGTGGTGCGCTATAATGGCGCGCCGAACCCGTTCCCTGAATCGGGATCGGGATGTAACCTACTGAAAATGCATGATTTTCTAAACCTGGCATGGGTCGTGCACTTATTGGGTCAGAGCGTTCGAGCAAACTGTGGATCGGGAACCATAACGGGGCTCGAAGTGAAACGGACGACACCGGACGCGGTGAAAGCTGAGGAGAATGAAATGAAACTGGTTACTGCCGTAATTAAGCCGTTCAAATTGGATGACGTGCGTGAAGCACTCTCCGAGATCGGCGTGCAAGGCATCACCGTTACCGAGGTGAAAGGCTTTGGACGCCAGAAAGGTCACACCGAGCTGTACCGGGGTGCCGAGTACGTGGTGGATTTTCTGCCCAAGGTAAAAATCGAGGTGGCCATCGCCGAGTCCTCTCTGGACCAGGTGATCGAAGCCATCGCGAAAGCTGCCAATACCGGCAAGATTGGTGACGGCAAGATCTTTGTCACCTCCCTGGAGCAAGCCATTCGTATCCGTACCGGCGAGACCGGTGAGGACGCGATTTAAGTTTTACCGTGTTGTAAATCGACCCATGCCAGGGTTTAGAGAACACGCTTCCATTTTCGGAGGGTTGCATTGTGGAAAATCAAATTTTTGAACTTCAGTACGCCATGGACACCTTTTATTTTCTGGTGTGTGGCGCATTGGTAATGTGGATGGCTGCCGGTTTTGCCATGCTGGAAGCCGGTCTGGTGCGTGCGAAAAACACCACCGAAATTCTCACCAAGAACGTGGCGCTGTTTGCCATTAGCTGCATCATGTACCTGGTGTGTGGTTACGCCATCATGTACGGCGGCGGCATCTTCCTGGACGGTATCGAAGCTTTCGATCTGGCCAGTGTGCTGAGCACATCTACCGAGAACGGATTCGATGGTGACTCCGTTTACTCTGGTGCGTCTGACTTCTTCTTCCAGGTGGTGTTCGTGGCTACCGCCATGTCCATCGTCTCCGGTGCGGTTGCTGAGCGCATGAAGCTGTGGGCCTTCCTGGTCTTCGCAGTATTCATGACCGGCGTGATCTACCCGCTGGAAGGTTCCTGGACCTGGGGTGGTGCCGACGTGTTTGGCATGTACAACCTGGGCGACCTGGGCTTCTCTGACTTTGCTGGTTCCGGCATCGTTCACATGGCTGGTGCTGCTGCTGCTCTGGCGGGTGTGCTGCTGCTGGGTGCCCGTAAAGGCAAGTACGGTCCGAACGGTGAGGTGCACGCTATCCCTGGTGCCAACCTGCCGCTGGCGACCCTGGGTACCTTCATCCTGTGGATGGGCTGGTTCGGCTTTAACGGCGGGTCTGTACTGAAGCTGGGTGATGCTGCAAGCGCGCACTCCGTCGCCATGGTGTTCCTGAACACCAACGCTGCTGCCGCTGGTGGTGCCGTTGCTGCCCTGATTGTTGGCCGCATCCTGTTCGGCAAGGCCGATCTGACCATGCTGCTTAACGGTGCGCTTGCCGGTCTGGTGGCGATCACTGCCGAGCCGTCTACTCCGACGCCGCTGCTGGCTACCCTGTTCGGTGCCGCCGGTGGTGTACTGGTAGTGTTCAGCATCCTGACTCTGGACAAGCTGAAGATCGACGATCCGGTTGGTGCCATCTCCGTACACGGTGTGGTGGGTCTGCTGGGTCTGCTGCTGGTACCGGTCACCAACAGCGATGTGTCCTTCTCTGGTCAGATCATCGGTGCGGCTACCATCTTCATCTGGGTATTCGTGGCCAGCCTGATCGTCTGGGGCATCCTGAAAGCCGTCATGGGCATCCGGGTTTCCGAAGAAGACGAGTACGAAGGCATGGACATCGCCGACTGCGGTATGGAAGCCTACCCGGAATTCGTGAAAGGTTAATCCTTCACAACGATTTCCTTGAAATGACAGGGCGCCTTCGGGCGCCCTTTTTTTGTTTTCACAAACAGGGTCGCTGGGCGCTCGCAGGCCTGCCAATGCCGGTGCGATAGATCGGTTGCGAGATACGAGAGGCTTCCCAGGTTTTCGTTCCTCGCCTCTCGTCACTCGCCACCGTTGGAGGATCAGTGGCGCCTGACCTCTGTGCTATCATGCGGCCTTTCCCGCCAGCCGTCTGTGAGCACCATGAGCGAAACCACTGTTATCCGCCTGCGCAAGAACGAAGAACGCCGCCTCAAGGCCGGCCACCTGTGGGTCTACGCCAATGAGATCGATACCCGCCATACACCGCTGCGGGAACTGCCTGCCGGTGTCGCTTGCGTGGTGGAAGACAGCCGTGGCAAGCCGCTGGGTCGGGCCCTGCTCAGCCCCCACTCGCTGATTGCTGCCCGCCTTTACAGCCGTGACGTAAAGCAGGAGTTGTCGCGCAGTTTCTTCAAGAAACGCATCGAGCAGGCACTGGCCCTGCGCGAGACCCTGTTCGATGAACCCAGCTACCGGTTGATCTTCGGCGAAGCCGACGGCCTGCCCGGCCTGGTGGTGGACCGTTTCGGTGATGTGCTGGTGGTGCAGACCGGTTCCGGCGCCATGGAAGCGCACCTGGACACCATCGTCAGTGCTCTGGATGCGGTGCTTGACCCGACCCATATCATTGCCAAGAACGAAGCCGCGGCCCGGGAAATCGAGGGTATGGAGCGCTATACCAAAGCGTTGAAAGGCGATCTGGTCGACGAGGTGTCGCTCACCGAAAACGGCGCCCGCTTTGTGGCGCCGCTGGCGGAAGGGCAGAAAACAGGCTGGTTCTACGACCACCGCAGTGCGCGTCAGGCCATGGTGCCACTGGCCAAAGGGGCGCGGGTGCTGGACGTGTTTTCCTATTG
>NZ_JBNPEC010000140.1:0-5292 GCF_051117345.1 Alcanivorax sp. | reverse complement strand
GTCACACTATTGAGACACTATAATGTTTTTTTGCCTCCCCCACAGCCCATCGTCCTTCTAATACCCCCCAATAACGTCCCAAGAACATATGGCCTCTCATGAAACCGATTCTCGGCATCTACTCAGCACCCACCCCTCACTGGGTCGGCGATGGCTTCCCGGTACGCTCACTGTTTTCCTATGACAGCCACGGCAAACCGCTCAGTCCTTTCCTGTTGCTGGACTATGCCGGCCCGGCTCACTTTCCGCCTGCCGATAAGCCACGCGGGGTCGGCCAGCACCCCCACCGTGGTTTCGAGACGGTTACCATCGTCTACAAGGGCGAGGTCGCTCACCGGGACTCAACCGGTCAAGGGGGCATCATCGGCCCCGGCGATGTTCAGTGGATGACAGCCGGCGCCGGTATTCTTCACGAAGAATTTCACTCCCCATCGTTCACGCAATCCGGTGGCGAGCTGGAAATGGTCCAGCTTTGGGTCAACCTGCCTGCAAAAGACAAGATGACACCGCCGCGCTACCAGGCAATAACCGATCAGGACATCCCCGCTGTAACGCTTCCCAATCGTGCGGGCACACTGAGAGTGATCGCCGGCGGTTATCAGGAGCACTCGGGCCCCGCCAAAACCTTCACGCCCATGCATGTCTGGGACCTTGCCCTGGACAACAACGGAATGTGTGAGCTGGAAGTGCCGGAAGGCTGGCATACCGCGATTGTGGTGCTGAACGGGATCGTTGAGCTTAATCGCAACACCGTAATACGTGATGCTCAGATGGCATTGCTCGCCCCCAGCGGTCAACACCTTTGCCTGGAAGCCAACGGTCAGGCCCGCCTCCTTCTGCTTAGTGGCGAGCCGATTGATGAACCCATCGTCGGCTATGGGCCATTTGTCATGAATACCCAGCAAGAAATCCGCGACGCCGTCCGTGATTTCCAAAACGGCACCTTCGGAAAAATGGATGACTAACGCCATAAGCTATGGCGACAAACCGGGGCCATTATCGCCCTTTTTATCACCAAGGAGACTAACCATGGGCAAGCAATACAACCGCCTTCGCAAAGATGATGCCGCAGTACTTCTGGTTGACCACCAGGCAGGCCTGCTGTCACTGGTGCGCGACATTGAGCCGGACAAGTTCAAGAACAATGTGCTGGCACTGGCTGATCTGGCCAAGTACTTCAACCTGCCAACCATTTTAACCACCAGCTTTGAAGATGGCCCCAATGGCCCGCTGGTCCCCGAGCTCAAGGAAATCTTCCCTGATGCGCCCTATATTGCCCGTCCGGGACAGATCAATGCCTGGGACAACGAGGATTTTGTCAACGCCATCAAAGCCACCGGCAAGAAGCAGCTGATCATCGCCGGCGTTGTCACTGAAGTCTGCGTCGCCTTCCCCGCACTGTCCGCACTGGAAGAAGATTTCGAAGTCTTCGTCGTTACCGATGCCTCCGGCACCTTTAACCCCATGACCCGCGACGCGGCATGGACCCGCATGACAGCCGCCGGTGCACAGTTGATGACCTGGTTCGGTACCGCCTGCGAACTGCACCGCGACTGGCGCAACGATATCGAAGGGCTGGGCGCCCTGTTCTCCAACCACGTTCCGGATTACCGTAACCTGATGACCAGTTATTTCACCCTGACCGAAGGGAAATAATCCCACCGGCCCCGCCTTGCGGGGCCACATCTTTCATACCGCGTATTGACAGGAGTGACCATGGAAACTCAGCGCCTCGGGTTATTCCGTCCCAAGGGTAGTCATGCCGAGCACAAGGTTGCCTTTTCGGAGCTGTTCTTTGATCTGGTTTTTGTTTATGCCATTACCCAGAGCGCCCACTTGCTGATCGCTCACTTCACTCCTTACGGGGTGTTTCAGGGCATGTTGGTCATTCTTGCAGTCTGGTGGGTCTGGGTATTCACCACCTGGGTCACCAACTGGCTCGACCCGGAAACCGTGCCGGTCCGACTCATGCTCTTCGTGTTGATGTTACTGGGTATGGGGCTCTCCATCGCCATCCCCGACGCCTTCGGCAAACACGGCCTGCTGTTTGCGCTTTGCTATGTCACCATGCAGATTGGCCGCACCGTCTTTATCTGTGTCTGCAGCCGTAAACACCGCCCGGAGCTGCACCAGGGATTCATTCGCATGACCCTCTGGTTTGCCGTATCGGGGACAATCTGGATCATCGGCGCCCTGCAGGAGGATGCTCTGCGCACCCTGCTCTGGAGCCTGGCCATTGCGGTTGAGTACGTCTCTGCCTCGCTGTCGTTCGCCGTGCCCGGGCTGGGCCGCTCGGACAGCAAGGAGTGGGATATTTCCGGCGCGCACATGGCAGAACGCTGTGGGCTGCTGCTGATTATTGCACTGGGCGAATCCCTGCTGGTCACCGGAAACACCTTCTCGGGAACCCACTGGGACAGCGCAACCATCACCGCCTTTGTCAGTGCCTTTGTCACCACGGTGGCGATGTGGTGGGTGTATTTCAGCCTCAGCGCCGAACGTGCCAGTGACGTCATTGCCCGAAGTAACAACAGCGGTCATCTGGGGCGAGTGGTCTACACCTATATCCATCTACTGCTGATCATCGCCATTGTTCTGGTGGCGGTGGCCGACGAGTTTGTGCTGGCGCATCCTCATGGTCATACCAGCACCGGCACTATGGTCGCGATGATTGGTGGCACGGCGCTTTATCTTCTGGCGAACATTCTCTTCAAGCGCCTGATTTTCAAAAGCCACCCGACATCACACTACATCGGCCTTGGCATGCTGGTCGCACTTGCTGCTATAGCGCCGCTGATTTCTCCGGTCACGGTTTCCGTTGTGACAACCCTTGTTCTGCTGCTGGTGGCGATCAAGGAAACGGTATCCGTGATGAGAAAATCGGCGTGACACCATGCAATGCGACACACCCTGAGGCCAACAATAATCAGCGATTGTGGCCAGATAACCGTTCATAGCCGGGTCATATTGCAGGACTTCGTGCCCCTCCCTGATAACGCTACACTGGGCACATCCTGCTGACAGCCACCAGGGCGGGAGCAGGCCCTGCCATTTTGGAAAAAATATTGCCCCGGCTAGAGAACGTAGCAAGCTCAGGACCAGGCAACATCACCAACCTGAATCAATGAGGTGCAACGTGGCAAGTGAACAACTGATGCAATTCTCCGCCGAGATGCGTGCCAACTATCGGGCGCTCATACCAAGCGCCGGCGCCCCTGACCCAGTAGCGGAGATTCGCGCTTTCACCATTGCTGCCGAGAGCCCGACAAGAGACATCCCGATCAGGCTCTATAGTCCCGAAACAGATGCACAAGCCCCCTCTCTTCCTGTCGTTGTCTTTATCCACGGTGGCGGCTGGGTCTCCGGCGATCTGGACACTCACCACGTACTGGCCAGTGCCATTGCCAGCCGGGCGCACGCGCTGGTGCTGTCGGTGGACTACCGGTTAAGCCCTGAACACCCCTTCCCGGCCGGTCTGGATGACACTTATGCGGTGCTCGAATGGGCCGCCAACCACGCTGCCGAAATTGGCGGCGACCCGGCCCGCCTTGCCATTGCCGGTGACAGTGCCGGCGGCAATCTGGCCGCCGCTGCAAGCCTGCTTGCCCATGACCGTCGAGGGCCGAACATCAGCGCCCAGTGGCTCATGTACCCGTGCGTGAGAAATGTTCTGGACACGCCGTCAGGGCAACAGCGCGGAGACACCTATTTTCCGACACGCCCGGCTTTCGAGCTGTGTCTTGCCTGTTATTTGCCACCCGGCGGCGACCCGCTATCCCCGCTGATAGCGCCATTCTGGGGGCAACATGAAGGGCTGCCGCCCACATTGCTGCAAGCCGGCACTCTGGACCCGCTACACGACGAGGGAGAGGCTTACATCAGCAAACTGGTGAGCGCCGGCGTCAAAGCCACATGGACGTCCTACCCCGACGCGGAACACGGCTTTATCCAGTTCTTTAATGACAAGGCCACTCATCCCGCCGGAGAGCCCGGCCTGGAGGAAGGCATCGCCTTCCTTATCGAGCAGCTGGATATCCGCTAGAAAGCACAACGGTCATCGACAAGGAAGAACTGATGAACCCTGGCAGCTCAACCACCAGGGCTCATCAGAACGCGTTTTAGACATCACAGGAAATCGGAGACAACCATGACTAACGCAATGACCCCCACCCAAACCGTTCAAAAGCTACTTGAAGACCCGGCGAACCCGGAACATGTTCACCAGTATCTTTCTGACGACTTTGTCTACGTATCGCTGAACTACAAAAATGAAAATCTGAAAAAGGTCATGCCCTGGGCGGGCACCCACCAGGGTCCCAGTGGTTTTACCGATACCTTCAAAGGGGTTGAGGAGCATTGGATCAGAGACGAATTCACTCCCCAGGCAGCTTTCGACGATGGCGAGAACGTTGCCATTTTCGGGAGCTTTACGTTGCGGTCCAGAACACAGGACAAAGCCTGCCAGTCGCCATTTGCCATCTTTGCCAAGGTTAACAGCAACGGCAAGGTCACCTACTTCCAATATATGGAAGACACCTTTGGCACAGCAGATACCTTCAGGACCGGCGGCGAATGGGTTCTGCAAACCCTGCCGGACAAGAAAGTCACGGTGTAATTCATTGTTGATCAGCGATCCAGTGCCGCCCGGCCGCCTCGGGTAATACCACGTTATAGGGGGCCTGTAGTTTGCGGCACTGTTATTTTGCGGTGGACCGAAATCACGGCAAGATATTCGAGCAGCAGGGTGAAGCCGTAACTATCTGGCCTTCCATTGCCAGGTATGCAGAGGTTTTCAGTCAGCAAGTATTCGCTGAGCTGCATGGCCTTTAAGTGCACCTCGGCCAATCGTGCCCCGCACAGCGAACCATGATCATGGAACCCACCTGAACATCCCTGCGCGTCAATGGCGAAGCGCAAGGCGCTTATAGCTTACTAATCACCGCCCTCCATCCTGCTAGCTGCCCCGGTCTCGTATTGGCCATGCAGGCGCCGAACCCCCTCTCGCCCATAGTTGGCACGGTTCCCGCAGTATCAGATTCCGTGGCCGGCTCGAAAACCGGCAGAACTGTTATGTTTTCCCGACAGGGAAAGAGAGGTAACCGATGGATTCTGTCTCCCTGAAAGACCTGATGTGCACCCGTTTTGCGACGATTCACCCGGATATGCCAGTGGTGGAAGCGTCCAGCAGACTGATCAAACTGGAAATGCTGGGCAGCCCGGTGATCGATGACGCCGGCACGCTGGTAGGCTGGATCAGCGAGCGCGAATGCCTACAGGCGGCGCTGCAGGTGG
>NZ_JBNPEC010000129.1:0-24938 GCF_051117345.1 Alcanivorax sp. | reverse complement strand
GTTTCGCGCAGGAAATATTCGTCGCCGATGTTCGCCCATAGGGATTCGATCGCTTTGGGGTCATGGTCTCGTTCGGCAAGCATTTTCATTGCCGCATCGCGGGTTTCGTCGATCCAGTCCTGTTTTTCCACCGGGTTGTTGAGACCCCGGCGCAGGGCGCGCTTGGTTTCCGTGTAGAGCTGACGCAACAGGGAGGCGCGCCAGGAGTTCCACAGGGTGGGGTTGGTGGCGTTGATGTCGGCCACGGTGAGCACGTAGAGATAATCCAGGTGCACCAGGTCGCCCACCTTGCGGGCAAATTCGTAGACCACGTCCGGGTCGGAGATATCCTTGCGTTGGGCCGTCACGCTCATGATCAGGTGGCTTCTCACCAGCCAGGCCACCAGTTTGCCATCCCAGGCGGTGAGCCCGTGACGCTGGCAGAAGGCAATGGCGTCTTCCGCGCCCAGTTCGGAATGATCGCCGCCACGACCCTTGGCGATGTCGTGGTAGAGGCCGGCGGCGTAGAGCAGCTCCGGCTTGGGCAGGCGATAGAACACCTCGCTGGCCAGCGGGAATTCCTCGCGCAGGTCTTCATAGCGCAGCCGGCGCATGTTCTTGATCACCAGCAGGGTATGCGCATCCACGGTGTAAATGTGGAACAGGTCGTACTGCATCATGCCGATGATGCCGCCGAACTCCGGCAGGTATTTGCCGAGGATGCCGTAGCGTTTCATGCGCCGCAGTTGCGAGAACAGGGCATGGGGGCTGCGCAGTAACTGCATGAACAGGCTGGTGTGTTCCGGGTTATTGCGGAACGCCTCGTTGATCTGTCGACGATTGTAGATCAGGGCCCGTACCGTGGAGGCGCGTATGCCTTTCAATTCCGGGTTCTGCGCCATCAGCACAAAGGCTTCCAGCAGGGCGCTGGGGTGCTTCTCGAAGACTTGCGGGCTGGTCACTTCCAGGTAGTCGTTGCGCACCTGGAAGCGGCGGTTGAGAGGCCGCACCTGATCCGGCTTCTCATTGTGCAGGATCACTTCATCGAATAGCTGCAGCAGCATCTCGTTGAGTACCGACAGAGCCAGTGCCACCCGGTAGAAGCCTTTCATGAAATGCTCCACCGCCAGATTGGCGCTGGAGTCCTCGTGGCCCAGACGGGTGGCGAGCTGGCGCTGGTGATCAAACAGCAGCCGGTTTTCGTTGCGCTCGGTATGCACATGCAATTGCCAGCGCACTTCCCAGAGGTAATCCAGACACTTGCGCAGCACACCGTATTCTTCGGCGGTGAGAAAGCCCACATCCACCAGGGCTTCCAGGCTGTCGGCATTAAAGTGGCGTTTCGCCACCCAGGCGATCATCTGCACATCGCGCAGGCCGCCCGGCGCATTCTTCAGATCCGGTTCCAGGTTGTATTCGGTGTCATTGAAACGCTTGTGGCGAGCCACCTGTTCCTGCCACTTGGCAGCAAAGAAAGCCGCGGAATCCCACATGTGCTCGGGGCCGGTGCGCTCTTCCAGCTGCAGGCGAAGGTCGTCATTGCCGCCGAGGGTGCGCGCTTCCATGATATTGGTGGCAACGGTGATGTCTTCCCGGGCCAGCGCCACGCATTCATCCAGAGTGCGCACTGCATGGCCGATTTCCAGGCCCATATCCCAGAGGAAGGCGACGAAACGCTCCAGGCAGTCGCGCAGGCTCTGATCCGGGCTATCAGCCATCAATACCAGCACGTCCACATCGGAACAGGGGTGAAGCTCGGCTCGGCCATAGCCGCCCACGGCCACCAGTGCTACGCCATCCCGGTCGGCGAGTCCGAACAGGGACCAGGCGGCAATCATCACCTGGTCCACCAGGTCGGCCCGGGCGCGGACCAGCTCGGTAATGTCGGTGGAGGCAAAGGCCTGGTTAAGGCGCTCCTGACCCTGCTCCAGATACTGGCGGGCATACTGGCCCGGTTGGGCGCTTTCCTGGAGGGCCTCAAACAGTTCTTTCTGGGGCAGGGCAGGGGAGAAGGTCATGAATGTCCTGTGGTGGGGTTGCGGGCAGGCCAGTAACCGTATCGGTTACTGGCAGGAAACCGGTTGGCGGCCCGTGTCAGTACAAATCGGTCTCTTCGCCTCGGGCAGTGAGAACTTCGTAACCATCGGCGGTAACCGCGATAGTGTGCTCCCACTGAGCAGACAATTTGCGATCCTTGGTGACCACGGTCCAGTTGTCTGGCAGCAGCTTGTTGGCTGCCTTGCCGGCATTGATCATGGGTTCGATGGTGAACACCATGCCTTCCTGCAATTCAAGCCCCGTGCCAGGCTTGCCGTAATGCACCACCTGGGGCTCCTCATGAAAGCCCTCGCCGATGCCGTGGCCGCAATATTCGCGCACTACAGAGAAGCGCTCACTTTCTGCCATTTTCTGGATGCGGTGGCCGATATCACCCAGACGGATACCGGGTTTGACCATTCTGATGCCGGCCATCATGCACTCGCGGGTGGTTTCCACCAGCCGGCGGGCCAGCACCGAGGGCTCTCCCACATAAAACATCTTGGAGGTATCGCCGTGCCAGCCATCCTTGATCACGGTGACGTCGATATTGACGATGTCGCCGTTTTTGAGGGCTTTACGGTCATTGGGAATGCCGTGGCAGACCACGTGGTTCACCGAGGTGCAGACGGATTTCGGGAACGGAATGCGACCCGGCGCGCCGCCATAACCCAGGCAGGCGGGGATGGCATGCTGCTTGTTGACGATATGATCGTGGCAGATGCGGTCCAGTTCCTCGGTGGTGACCCCCGCCTTGACGTGCTCGCCGATCATTTCCAGGACTTCGGCGGCCAGTTTGCCCGCTTCGCGCATTTTGGCGATCTGTTCGGGGGTTTTGATAACAACATTCATGAGACTTGAGGAAACTCCAGCTATTTCAGTGGGTTGAGCGGGTGTGAGTTAGCGCTCTCTGTGCCGGCCATGCGCCTTTGGCGTTGCTCGGAAAGGGCGTCTGTGGTATAAAGCGCGCGCTTTCCCGCTCAGTGACGGCCCTGTGGCAACAAGTGCCGCATTGTAACCGCCGTTGGGTGGGGAAGGAAATCACACATGCCCCGTCACATAGCTCCGGGTGCTGGCATTCCTGTTTAAGGGTGCTGGTTGGGTTTATGCGGGGGCGTGGAGGCCTAACCCAAAGTGGAGTATTAACAATGTCTAGCGTAACTATGCGCGATATGCTGAAGGCCGGTGTTCACTTCGGCCACCAGACCCGTTACTGGAACCCGAAGATGAATGCTTACATCTTTGGCGCCCGTAACAAGATTCACATTATCAACCTGGAAAAAACCCTGCCTCTGTTCAACGACGCCATGGCGTTCCTGAACAAGCTGGCTGCCAGCAACAACAAGATCCTGTTTGTTGGTACCAAGCGTGCAGCGCAGAAAGCGGTGAGCGAAGAAGCTCAGCGTTGCGGTATGCCCTACGTTGATCACCGTTGGTTGGGCGGCATGCTCACCAACTGGAAAACCATCCGTCAGTCCATCAAGCGGTATCGCGAGCTGGAAGCCCAGTTCCAGGACGGTACCTTTGACAAGCTGACCAAGAAAGAAGCCCTGATGCGCAAGCGTGAGATGGACAAGCTTGAGCGTTCTATCGGTGGTATCAAGGACATGGGCGGCCTGCCCGATGCCCTGTTCGTGATCGACGTGGATCACGAAGACATTGCCCTGCAGGAAGCCCGCAAGCTGGGTATTCCGGTTGTAGCGGTGGTGGACACCAACTCCAACCCGGATGGCGTGGATTACGTGATCCCGGGTAACGACGACGCCATCCGTGCTATTCAGTTGTACGTGAAAGCGGCGGCCGACACCATTCTGGAAGGCAAGCAGTACGCCCAGAACCAGACCGGTGGTGAAAGCGAATTCGTCGAGGTAGCCGACGAGGCCGAAGGCGAGAAAGCCGAAGGTTGATCCGTCGAGGCAGGCCCCTGCGGCCTGCCTATATTACCGAAACTTACCAAATTGAGAGGATAATCATGGCTGCTGTAACTGCTGCAATGGTTAAGGAGCTTCGCGAGCGTACCGGTCTTGGCATGATGGAGTGCAAGAAGGCGCTGGTGGAAGCGGATGGCGATATCGAAAAAGCCATTGATGACATGCGTAAGTCCGGTCAGGCCAAAGCGGCCAAGAAAGCCGGCCGTACCGCTGCGGAAGGTGGTGTTGTGGTTGCGACCAACGACGCCAACACCGTGGCTGTAATGGTAGAAATCAACTCCGAAACCGATTTCGTGGCCCGCGATGACAATTTCCTGGGTTTCTGCGACAAAGTGGCTGGCGCTGCTCTGGCCGCTGGCGAAACCGATGCCGCCAAAATCGGCGAGCTGAAGCTGGAAGATGGCTCCACCGTTGAAGAAGCCCGTCAGGCGCTGGTTCAGAAGATCGGTGAGAACATCCAGATCCGTCGTGCTGCCAAGCTGGAAGCGGAAGGTGCTATTGGTGCCTACGTTCACGGCGGCCGTATTGGTGTGCTGGTAGCCCTGAAGGGTGGCGATGCCGAGCTGGGTAAAGATGTGGCCATGCATGTGGCTGCGGTTAACCCGATGGTGATCAGCGGTGATCAGGTTCCGGCGGAAGTGCTGGAAAAAGAGAAAGAGATCATCCGTGCCCAGCCTGACATGGAAGGCAAGCCGGCTGAGATCGTCGAGAAGATGCTCGGCGGCCGGATCAACAAGTACCTGAAAGAGGTTAGCTTGTTGGACCAGCCGTTCGTGAAGGATCCCAATACCTCTGTCGGTGCCCTGGTGAAGGGTGCTGGCGCCGAGATCGTCGCTTTCGAGCGTCTGGTTGTGGGTGAAGGTATTGAGAAAGAAGAAACCGATTTTGCTGCCGAGGTACAGGCTGCGGCCAAAGGCTGAGGTTGAGCATCGATCGGTGACCAAAGAACGCCTTGCTGGCGAGATCAGCAGGGCGTTTTTTTCGCCTGTTGACTGGCTGTTACGGGCGATTCAGGGAAAAGCGCTTGCAACCATCGTGCGGGGCGGTACTGTGCTAGCAGGCCATAGACCGACGCGGGATGAGTGCAGCGTAAAGGCCGGGCTGGCAGCAGCTGCCAGCCCGGTAACAGTGTAAAAGCGGGTATTCATGGGTGGCGCTTTCTTATGAGTGGTGGAGAACAAGACATGCCGACGAACAAGGAGCGCTCGCCGCGCTATAACCGGATTCTGCTCAAGCTGAGCGGTGAAGCGCTGGCGGGTGACGAGGGCTTTGGGATTGATCCCAAAGTGCTGGATGCGATTTCTCTGGAAATCGGTCAACTCGTCGGTATCGGGGTCCAGGTGGGCCTGGTAGTGGGTGGTGGCAATCTGTTCCGTGGCGCGGCGTTGCAAAGCGCTGGTCTGGACTGGGTGGCAGGTGACCATATGGGCATGCTGGCGACCGTGATGAACGGCCTGGCGCTGCGTGATGCGCTGGAGCGATCCAATATCCGCACTCGCCTGATGTCGGCTATCCCCATGAGCGGGGTGGTGGAGCATTATGATCACCGGAATGCCAATCGCCATCTCAAGAACGGTGAAGTGGTGATCTTCTGTGCCGGCACCGGCAACCCCTTCTTTACCACTGATTCTGCGGCGTGTCTGCGCGGTATCGAGATCAGTGCCGATGTGGTTCTCAAGGCCACCAAGGTGGATGGAGTCTATAGTGATGACCCGCAGAAAAATCCGGCGGCAATCAAGTATGACACCTTGACCTATGACGAAGTGCTGGATAAAAAGCTTGGAGTCATGGATCTGACCGCTATCTGTCTGTGCCGCGATCACTCCATGCCTCTGCGTGTGTTTGATATGAACAAGAAGGGCGCGCTGCTGAACCTGATGCTGGGTGGCAGCGAAGGGACCCTGGTGGAGGCCGGCTAATCCCCGGTTGACCGCTGTTGAAAGTTTTTGTTGTCCGCCCTGCGGACGTTGCATAACAAGGGTCTGGTTGGCGTTTCGAGGCTTGCCAGACTCTGCTGAAAAGAAAGGCGAGGAATAACGGTGATTGACGATATTCGCAAAGATGCGGAATCCCGCATGAAGAAGAGCCTGGCTGCGCTGGATACCGCGCTGAAACGTGTGCGTACCGGTCGTGCCCACCCCAGCCTGCTGGACAATATCACGGTAGATTACTACGGCGCGGCTACCCCGCTGCAGCAGTTGGGCAACATCTCCGTGGAAGAGGGTCGTACCCTGACCATCTCTCCCTTTGACAAGAGCCTGATTCCGCAGATCGAGCGGGCCATCATGACCTCTGACCTTGGCCTGAACCCCTCTACCTCTGGCAGCATGATCCGGTTGCCACTGCCTCCGCTGACGGAAGAAACCCGTCGGGATCTTGTCAAGGTGGTTCGGGCTGAAGCCGAGCAGGCACGGGTATCCGTGCGAAGCGTTCGCCGTGATGCCAACAATGATCTGAAGGAACTGCTCAAGGAAAAAGAAATTTCCGAGGACGAGGAGCGCCGCGGGGAAGAGTTGGTCCAGCAGCTTACCGACAAGATGGTGGTGGAAGTGGATCGCGTCCTGAAAGAGAAGGAAGAGGAGTTGATGACCGTTTAGCACAACCGGTCATCATTCACGGATGCGGGCTGTGACCTGAAGCCAAGGATTCAGGTGCACGTCAGCCCGCTTTTTTGTTATTGGCGGATGCAGTATGGCCAGCGAAAACATCCACTCCAGTGCCCCGGACATCGATTCCCATCAAGGCGAACTGCCCCGGCATGTGGCCATTATCATGGACGGCAACAACCGCTGGGCCCGCAAGCAGGGGTTGCCCGGGGAAGAAGGGCATCGTGCCGGCGAAGCCACGGTGCAGACCATTATCCGCACTGCCGCAGAGCGGGGTATCGAAGCGCTGACCCTGTTTGCTTTCAGCTCGGAGAATTGGCGCCGCCCTCAAGGGGAAGTGGACCACCTGATGGCGTTGTTCCTCAAGGCTCTGGGTGGTCGTGTGGAAGAGCTGCATGGTCACGGTGTGCGTATCCGCTTTATCGGTGACCGCAGTGCTTTTGCGGAGGGCCTGCAGAAAGGCATGGCCGACGCCGAGGCGCTGACCGCTGATAATCCTCGCATGACGGTGGTCATCGCGGTGAATTACGGCGGTCAGTGGGATATTGCCCAGGCGGCCCGTCAGCTGGCTTCTCAGGTGGAGCAGGGGCGTATCACCTCCGATCAGATAACACCTGAAGCTCTTGGGCAGCATGTGGCCATGGCCGACTTGCCTCTGCCCGACCTGCTGATTCGCACTGGCGGTGACCAGCGCATCAGCAATTTTCTGCTGTGGCAACTGGCCTACAGCGAGTTGTTTTTTTCCCCGTTGTTATGGCCTGATTTTGATGCGGACGCCTTTGCTGCCGCTTTGCAGGACTATGCCGGTCGCCAGCGTCGTTTTGGGCGCTCAGGTGAAGATGTGGCCGG
The DNA here is from genome assembly GCF_051117345.1 of Alcanivorax sp. Classification (GTDB taxonomy): domain Bacteria; phylum Pseudomonadota; class Gammaproteobacteria; order Pseudomonadales; family Alcanivoracaceae; genus Alcanivorax. Next base: position 17,536 of record NZ_JBNPEC010000129.1, on the reverse strand, counting down.
ACTGAAAGGAGAATAAGAATGCTGAAACTGCGCGTGATTACTGCGCTAATCCTGCTGCCCATTGTGCTGGGCGCGGTATTCGGGCTGGACCGTTTGCCGTTTGCCCTGGTCGCGGGGGTGTTCTTCCTGATGGCCGGCTGGGAATGGGCGGCCATGATGGGCAAGGTGTCTGCTGCGGTGCGAAGCGGTTGGGTTATCGGCCTTGGTGTGGTGATGGCCCTTGCAGAGATCTATCGCCCGGCCTGGCTGCTTAATGCTATCCCTGTCTGGTGGTTGCTGGCCCTGGTTCTGGTTGTCGGCTATCCGGGCAATGCCCGGGTCTGGTATCGCCCGGTCCTGATGGCGCTGGTTGGGCTGTTGCTGCTGGTGCCTTCCTGGGCCGCAATTGTGCAACTTCAGGACGTGGGTGCTCTGGGGCTGGCTGGCCCCTGGGCGCTGATGTTCATCCTGCTCTGGGTGTGGGCAGCGGATACCGGCGCGTACTTTGCCGGCCGAGCCTTCGGTAAACACAAGCTGGCACCGCTGGTCAGCCCCGGCAAGACCATTGAAGGGCTTGCCGGTGGTGTGGCGTTAGCACTGGCAGTGGTGGCGGGTGTCTATGCGGCCGGTCTTCTCGAGGCCAACTTGCTGCCACTGATGATTGTGGCCCTGTTGACGGTACTGGCCTCCGCATTGGGTGACCTGTTCGAAAGCATGGTCAAGCGTGAGCGCGGCTTCAAGGACAGCGGCACCGTCCTGCCTGGCCATGGTGGCATGCTGGATCGCATCGACAGTGTGACCGCGGCCATGCCCATCGCCCTGGCCGGGTTCAACTGGTTTGCCCTGCCGGGAGGCAGTCTGTGACACCCTCTGCCAGACAACGTCTGACTATTCTTGGTGCCACTGGCAGCATCGGCCAGCAGACCCTGGATGTGGTCGGCCGTCATCCGGAACGGTACGAGGTGTTTGCCCTCACGGCCAGTTCCCGCTGGCAGCTGATGGCCGAGCTGTGTCTGAGAGTCGATCCCCGTTTTGCCGCCATGTCTGACCCGGCGGCGGCGGCGGCACTCAGGAACCATCTGGCCGAGGCCGGGTCTCAAGTGGAAGTCTTGTCAGGGCCCGTGGCCCTGGCGGATCTGGCGGCCCATCCGGATGCGGATACGGTGGTTGCTGCCATCGTCGGTGCCGCTGGCGTCAGACCTACCCTGGCGGCGGTAGAAGCCGGCAAGCGAGTGCTGCTGGCCAACAAGGAAGCCCTGGTGGTCACCGGTTCATTGTTTATGGATGCGGTAAAGCGTCATGGCGCCACGCTGTTACCACTGGATTCCGAACACAACGCGATTTTTCAGTGCTTGCCGGAAGAGGGCGTCAATGCGGGTGTGGAGCGCCTGTTGCTAACGGCCTCCGGTGGTCCGTTCCGCGAATTCAGTGCTGCCGAGCTTGCGACGGTGACCCCGGCGCAGGCGGTGAAACATCCCAACTGGGACATGGGCCCGAAGATTTCGGTGGATTCCGCCACTCTGATGAACAAGGGGCTGGAATTTATCGAAGCCTGCTGGTTGTTCGATGTGTCCCCCGACATGATCGATGTGGTAGTGCACCCGCAGAGTGTGGTGCATTCCATGGTGGCCTACCGGGACGGCTCGGTACTGGCACAACTGGGTACGCCTGATATGAGAACCCCTATCGCTTGCGGGTTGTCATGGCCGGAGCGGGTGGAATCCGGCGCCCAGCGCCTGGATTTTTCCGCCCTGATCGGGCTGAATTTCGAGGCCCCGGATCTGCAGCGTTTTCCGTGCCTCGGTCTGGCGCGGGATGCCATGCGCGCAGGAGGCACTGCCACTGCGGTATTGAATGCGGCTAATGAAGAGGCCGTCGCTGCCTTTCTGGCTGGCAAGCTGGACTTTATGGGCATCCCGGCAGTCGTTGAACTGACACTGGAGAAGCAGGCATCACCCGCCTGTATGGATGTGGATGCTGTGATGGAAATTGACCGCCAGGCCCGTGAGCGGGCCTGCCGCCTGATCAAGGAACGCGGATGCTGACGCTTCTGGCTTTTGTTGTCACCATCGTCATTATTGTGGCCTTCCATGAATGGGGTCACTTTCTGGCCATGCGTGCTTTTGGCGTTCGTGTACTGACTTTCTCTGTGGGGTTTGGTCCCAAGCTGTTCCGTTTCACAGACAAGAAAGGAACCGAGTGGGTTATCAGCGGGATACCTCTGGGTGGCTACGTGAAGCCGCTGGATGCCCGTGAAGATGAGACCGCTGAAGGCGACCCTGGTGAGTTTTCCAGTAAGCAGGCGTGGCAACGGGTGATCACCTATGCCGCTGGCCCGGTATTCAACTTCATTCTTGCTATGCTGATTTACTGGCTGCTGATGGTCGGTTTCGGGCAGAGTCGCATGCAGGCGGTAGTCGGGCCTGTGGCGCCTGGGACGGTGGCGGAAGAGGCCGGGTTTGCCCCAGGAGATCGGATTCTGGAGGCGGGTGGTACTGCTGTTGAGGGCTGGCGTCCTTTCTACAACGAATTGATTCTGCATCTGGGGGAAAAGGAAAAACTCCCGGTAACGGTAGCCACCGCTTCCGGTGATAAGGCGGTGCGCGAGCTGGATACGTCGCCCTGGTCTGCGGACCTGGAGAAGCTGCCACTGGATGCACTGGGCATCAGTCAGGCGGTGTTGATCGGCGAGGTTGTCGAGGGCAGTGCCGCAGATCAGGCAGGCTTGCGCGCCGGTGATCAGGTGATTGCACTGGACGGCGAGCCGATCAGCGGCTGGCAGGCCTGGCAGGAAACCATCATGGCATCTGCGGACCAGACTCTGGAGCTGACTGTACTGCGAGAGGGGGCAATGCGGCGCTTTGCTGTCACCCCGGAAACAGTGACAGAAGGAGAGCAGAGTTTCGGCCGAATCGGCGTCGCCATGGGGGGCATTTACCAGCAGAAATTCGGGCCCGGTGGTGCCATTGTGGCCGCCTCCCAACGCTTTGCGGAACAGAGTGAAGTGGTCTGGGCAAGCCTGACAAAACTGGCGACTGGCAAGTTGTCCCTGGATAATCTGGGCGGCCCCATTACCATTGCGCAAGTGGCCGGGGAGAGCGCCTCCTATGGCATCGCCAGCTTTCTGGCATTGCTGGCATATTTGAGCATCACTCTCGGTATTATCAATCTGCTCCCGGTACCCATGCTGGATGGCGGCTGGATTTTCTTTGGAATCATTGAAATGATCCGCGGTCGCAGTTTACCGGAGCGGTTTCTTATGGCCGCACAAGGAGTAGGGCTGACGCTGGTGATCAGCTTTATGCTACTGGCCATTTACAACGACTTGGTGAAGCAGTTTTCATGAGATTTGGGGACAAACTAAACCGCCCCCTGAAGGGCCTGTTGGCGGTAGCCTGCCTGTGTCTGGCACCTTGGGTGAACGCGGAATCCTTGGTGCCTTTCAAGGTGCACGATGTACGGGTGGAAGGTTTGCAGCGCCTGCCGGTAGAGCGGGTCTATGCGGAATTGCCGATTCAGGCGGGCGACACGGTGGACCGGGATCAGATCGTTGATGCGGTACAGCGCCTGTTTGCCACTGGCAACTTCGAGGATGTGCAACTGGGTCGTGATGGCGATGATCTGGTAGTGGTGGTCGCGGAGCGTCCCAGCATTGCCCGCATCGAACTATCCGGCAACAAGTCCATCGACGAGGAAAACCTGCGCAAGGGGCTCACCGAAGCTGGTCTTGCCGAAGGCGAGGTGTTTCAGCGCTCCACATTGCAGGCCATCGCCGGTGAGCTGGAGCGTCAGTACGTCAGCCAGGGCCGTTATGGTGCCGATATCAAGACCGAATCTGTGCCGTTGCCTCGCAACCGGGTAGGACTCAAGATCGAGATCTACGAAGGGAAGGCCGCCCGTATTCGTGATATCAATATTGTCGGCAACGATCTGTTTGATGATGAAGAGTTGCTCAAGGATTTTGAGCTGAATTCCACCGGCTTCTGGTCCTTCATCAAGGGCGATGACAAATATTCCCGGCAGAAATTGAGCGGCGACCTGGAGCGATTGCGTTCCTATTACCTTGATCGCGGTTACATCAATTTTTCCATCGAATCCACCCAGGTATCGGTGACGCCGGACCGTCGCAGTGTGTTCATCACAGTCAATGTGGCAGAGGGTGAGCAGTACACCGTCAATGAGGTGAGCCTGGCGGGTGATTTGGTGGTGGATGAGGAACAGCTCAAGCCGCTTTTGATTGTCAAAAAAGGGCAGGTGTTCAGCCAGCAACTGGTGACTTACACCAATGATCTGCTCAAACGCCGTCTGGGTAACGAGGGTTATACCTTTGCCGAGGTCAACGGTCGTGACCACAATGCCAATGATGAAGACAACACCGTCGACGTGACGTTCTACGTGGAGCCCGGTCGCAAGGTATACGTGCGCCGGATCAACTTCAGCGGTAACGCGAAAACCGATGATGAAGTGCTGCGTCGTGAGCTGCGCCAGTTTGAACAGGCACCAGCCAATACCTCTCTGGTGGACCTGTCTCGACAGCGTTTGCAGCGCCTTGGCTACTTCAGTGTGGTAGAAGCCGACACGCCTCGTGTACCGAATTCCGAAGATCTGGTCGATGTGGAATACAAGGTGGAAGAGCAGCCTTCCGGTTCCATCGGCGCCAATGTGGGCTTTTCCGATGCCTCCGGGTTTATCTTCGGGGCGAACGTGACCCATAACAACTGGCGAGGTTCCGGTAACCGGGTGTCTTTCGCGCTGAGCCGTTCGGATATCCGTGATTCCTACAGCTTTTCCCATTACAACCCGTATTACACCCTGGACGGGGTAAGCCGTGGCTTCAGCCTGTTCTATTCCAAAATCGATTTTGATGAAACGTCGGTAGCCTCCTATGCGGCGGATCGTCTGGGTGGTTCGGTGACCTTCGGTTATCCGATTTCAGAATACTCACGGCTGAGCTTCGGCGGTACCTATGTGCAAACCGATATCACCACCGGTGATTTCGTGGCCGTGGATATTTTCAACTTCCTGGAGAAGGAAGGCACTGAGTTCAACGAATACAAGTTCAATGCCTCCTTGCAGACCAGCACGCTGAACAGAGGGGTGCTGCCGGATCGCGGTTGGTCCAGCAGCCTTGGCCTGGAAGTGGCTGTCCCCGGCTCGGACTATGGTTTCTATAAATTGAACTGGAACGGCCAGAAATATTTCCCGATCACTCAGCGGTGGACATTGCGTACCCGAGCAGATGTGGCTTACGGGGATGGTTACGGGGACGATACGGTATTGCCGTTCTTTGAGAATTACTACTCAGGTGGCATCGGCTCAGTCCGGGGTTATGAATCACGTTCCCTGGGGCCACGTTCTCAAGGCCTGGCGTTTTTCCTCAACGGCACCCGTGATCCGGACCCGGACCCCATCGGTGGCAACCTGCTCACCGAAGCCAGCCTGGAGCTGATCTTCCCGACGCCGTTTGCGCCGGAATCCCGAAGCGTGCGAACCTTCCTGTTTGCCGATGCGGGCAACGTGTTTGAAACCGAACGTACTGATATTGTGGCCGATTTCGAAGCCACAGACCTGCGTACTTCCGTGGGGGTAGGCCTGACCTGGCTGACAGCGATTGGCCCGCTCAGTTTCAACCTCGCCAAGGCACTGAATGACCAGTCCGGCGATGATACGGAAGTTTTCCAATTTTCTCTGGGACAGACTTTTTAGGAGTTTAATAATGATGAAAAAATGGATTGCTGTTTTTGCTGTAATGTTGCCGGCTCTGGCCATGGCTGAAAGCCGTGTGGGTGTGATTGATCCCATCGGCGCGTTGCAGGCGGCTGACAACGTGAAATCCCGCATGAGCGCACTGGAAAAAGAGCTGGGTGCCGATGAGCAGCGCCTTAACAGCCTGCGTCAGGAAGTGGGCAAGATGCAGGAAAAAATGCAGAAAGAAGGCATGACCATGTCTTCCGAGCAGCAGGAGCAGATGCAGACCGAAGGCCAGCAGAAAATGATCGAGATCCAGAGCCTGCAGCGGAAACTGCAAAAGCGTGCCAACGATGCCCAGCGTGAACTGCTGCAGGAAATGGAGCCGAAGTTGCAAAGCGCCGTTGCCGAAGTGGCCAAGAAAGAAAACCTGGATTTGGTAGTCAGTGCCCAGGCAGTGATTTTCACCAAGCCGGATCTGGATATCACTGAAGCAGTGACCAAACAACTGAACAAGATGAAGTAATGCTGACTCTCGGTGAACTGGCCCGGCAGCTGGATGCCGAGCTGGTCGGCGATCCCGACCAGCCGGTAGACGGTCTGGGTACAATACAATCTGCCACGGACAGCCAACTGACCTTTCTGGCTAATCCGCGTTATCGCAGCTTCCTGGAACAGACGCGAGCTGCTGCGGTGCTGATTCCCGAGTCCCAGCGGGAGTTCTGTCCGGTGGCAGCGCTGATCGTGAAAGACCCGTATCTGTCCTTTGCCCGGGCCAGCGCTTTTTTCGAAACCGCGCCGGTGGCAACGCCGGGCATTCACCCCTCTGCCGTGGTGGATCCGCAGGCACAGATCGCTGATTCTGCCTCCATCGGTCCCAATGCGGTGGTCGATGCCGGTGTCACTGTGGGTGAGGGGGCCGTGATCATGGCCAATTCCGTGGTGGGCGCCGGTTCGGTGATCGGAGATCAGTGCAAGATCTGGCCAAATGTTACAATTTATCATGGTGTGACACTGGGCCCGCGCACTATCATACATGCCAATTGCGTGATTGGCGGCGATGGTTTCGGCTTCGCCTTCAATGGCGGCGGCTGGACCAAGCTGCATCAGGTTGGCGGTGTCATCATCGGTGCCGATGTGGAAATCGGCTCCGGTACCACCGTGGATCGGGGTGCCATTGAAGACACTGTGATTGGTGATGGTGTGATTCTGGATAATCAGATCCAGGTTGCCCACAACGTGGTCATCGGGAATCATACGGCTATCGCGGGTAAAGCCGGTATTGCCGGTTCTGCGAAAATTGGTGCCTACTGCCTGATCGGTGGGGCTGCCGGCATTGCCGGGCACATCGAGGTATGTGACAAGGTGCAGATACTGGCCATGTCACTGGTGTCGAGTTCCATCAAAGAGCCTGGTACTTATGGCTCAGCGTTACCTGTGGATACCCAGAGTCGCTATCGTCGAAATGTGGCTCGCTTCCGAAACCTTGATGATCTGGCTCGCCGCGTGCGCAAACTGGAACGTTCAAGCGATTAACGACCGCGTATTGCGGCACTTGCCTGTGTGGAACACATGATGATGGATATTCAGGCGGTCAGGGAATACCTGCCGCACCGTTACCCTTTTTTGCTGATTGACCGTGTTCTTGATGTGGAGCCCGGCAAGCGCATTGAAGCGATCAAGAACGTGAGCATTAACGAGCCCTTCTTTAATGGTCATTTTCCCCACGAACCGATCATGCCGGGTGTGCTTATCATCGAGGCCATGGCTCAGGCTGCGGGAATTCTCGGTTTTGTTACCGAGAACAAGAAGCCTGGCGACGGTTTTATCTATTTGCTGGTTGGCACTGACCGCGCGCGCTTCAAGCGTCGTGTGGTGCCGGGTGACACGCTGCACCTTAGTGCCGAGTTCATCATGACCAAACGCAATATCCTCAAGTTCGCCTGTGAGGCAAAGGTTGACGGCAAGATCGTCGCCAGTGCCGAGATGCTTGTGGCTGAACAGAAGGTCTGAGCCGGGCGCTATATGCCATATCGGTTTGGCGTATACTCCCTGTATTTACAGCAGAATAAAGCGAAAATTCCATGATACATCCGACCGCCCTTATTGATCCGGCCGCGGAGCTTGCAGAGGATGTGCAGGTCGGCCCCTATACGGTCATCGGCCCCGATGTGAAAATCGGTGCCGGCACCGTCATTGCCTCCCATGTGGTCATCAAGGGACCGACCACCATTGGCAAGAACAACCATATCTTCCAGTTTGCGTCCGTGGGTGAAGATTGCCAGGACAAGAAGTACAAGGGTGAGCCGACCCGGCTGGAGATTGGTGATGACAATGTGATCCGTGAGTCGGTGACCATTCACCGCGGGACTATCCAGGATAACTCCCTGACCAAGATTGGCAGCCGTAATCTGCTGATGGCCTACGTCCATGTGGCCCATGACTGCATGGTGGGTGATGATTGCATTTTCGCCAACAATGCCTCTATTGCCGGGCACGCCCATGTGGGTAATGGAGTGATTCTCGGCGGCATGACCGGTGTCCACCAGTTCTGCAAGATCGGCTCCTATGCCATGACCTCCGGCTGTTCTCTGGTGCTTAAGGATATTCCTGCTTACGTGATGGTGTCCGGTAACCCGGCCCAGGCGCGCAGCATGAATTTCGAGGGTATGAAACGCCGTGGTTGGTCCAAGCAGACCATTGCGTCCCTGCGCACTGCCTACAAGATGCTGTATCGCCAGGGGCTGACCCTGGAGCAGGCTCTGGCAGAGATGGAAGCCATGGATGCCTCCGACGAGCTGCAGCTGCTTATTGATTCCCTCAAGGCATCCGAACGCGGCATCACCCGCTGACATGGACGTCGGCAAGGACGCACCGCTTGTTGCCCTGATCGCCGGAGAGGCCTCCGGCGATATTCTGGGAGCGGGGTTGATGCAATCGCTGCAGGCCCGCTACCCGGGGGCTCGTTTTATCGGCGTTGGCGGCGAAGAAATGGCCGCTGCCGGTCTCTCCAGCCTGTTTCCCATGGAAAAGCTCTCGGTGATGGGAATCACCGAGGTGCTGGCTCATCTGCCGGAACTGCTGTGCCTGCGTAAACAACTGGTGAATTTCCTGCTCGAACAGCGTCCGGATGTGGTGATCGGCATCGACTCCCCGGATTTCACCCTTCCTATCGCGCGTCGCCTCCATGACCAGGGCCTGAAAACCGTCCATTACGTGAGCCCGTCCGTGTGGGCGTGGCGACAGGGCCGGATCAAGGGCATCAAGCGCAGCATCGACCTGATGCTCTGCCTGTTGCCGTTCGAAGCGCGCTTTTATGAGCAGCACCAGGTGCCGGTGGCATTTGTGGGTCATCCCCTGGCGGATCGTGTGCCCCTGGAAACGGATACCCCGGCGGCGCGTGTCGAGCTTGATCTGCCGGAAAGCGCCGACATTCTGGCTGTCCTGCCAGGCAGTCGGGGCGGGGAGGTGGGGCAGCTGATGCCCGCTTTTCTGGATGCCATGGTGGCCCTGCATGCTGAGCGTCCGGATCTGCACTTTGTGATTCCCGCTGCCAATAGTGCCCGCCGTGAACAGATTCAGGCACTGCTGGATACAGCAACGGATTTGCCGGTGACCCTGGTGGATGGCCAAAGCCGTACCGTGATGGCGGCGGCAGATGTGATTCTGATGGCCTCGGGTACCGCTACCCTTGAGGGCCTGCTGGTGGGTAAACCCATGGTAGTGGGCTATCGGGTGGGTAGTATTACCTATGCTATCGCCAGTCGGCTGGTGAAAAGCGAGTTCGTATCGCTGCCCAACCTGCTCTGTCGCGAGGAAATGGTGCCCGAGCTCATTCAGGACGGCCTGACCACCGATGCCATTGTGCAGTCCGTGAGCCACTGGTTCGATAACCCGGCTCAGGCGGATGCCCTCAAGTCCCGCTTCCGGGCGGTGCATGAACAGCTGCGTGGTGGGGCCAGTGAAAAGGCGGCGGATGCGGTCAGCCAACTGCTGGAGCGCAGCTGATGGATCCGTTTTCCGAATACGCCCTGGCCGAGCCTTTCATTCCTTCCGTGTTTCGCTGGCAACCGGGGATGCGGGTGGCCGGTGTGGATGAGGTCGGCCGCGGTCCTTTGGTAGGGGCGGTGGTAACCGCCGCCGTCGTACTGGATCCGGCGCGCCCAATCCTCGGCCTGGCGGATTCCAAGAAAATCAGTGAAAAGAAAAGGTTACAGCTGGAAATAGAGATTAAATCTCATGCGCTGGCCTGGTCGCTGGGACGGGCCGAGCCGGAAGAAATCGATGAGCTGAATATCTTCCATGCGACCTTGCTGGCCATGCAGCGTGCGGTACAGGCGCTGCCCCTTGACGTGCACGGCGTGCTGGTGGACGGTAACCGCGTCCCCGAACTTGTCTGCCCGGCAGAGGCGGTGGTGAAGGGCGATGGCAGGGTGCCGGCGATTTCTGCGGCTTCCATTCTGGCCAAGGTGGCTCGCGACCGGGAAATGCAGCTGCTTCACGAGCAGCACCCCCAGTATGGCTTCGATCGCCACAAGGGTTACCCGACCAAGGTGCATATGGCCGCACTGGAACAACATGGTGCTCTGGCTCAACACCGTCGCTCCTTTGCACCGGTGGCCAGAATTCTCGGGACCCATGCCTGAGCGGGAAATCCGATCCGGGCAGCTTGCCGACACACGATACGAACACAGAAACACTGAGGAACACCCCATTGAGTGACCCCCGTTTTGTCCACCTGCGCCTGCACACCGATTATTCCCTGGTGGACGGGGTGGTGCGGGTCAAGGAACTGATCAAGACCTGTGCCAGTCAGGCCATCCCCGCTGTGGCCGTGACAGACGACTCCAACCTGTTCGCCATGATCAAGTTTTACTCCGCAGCCATGAATGCTGGAGTCAAGCCGTTGATGGGGGCGGATCTATGGGTGGAAAGCGCCCATATTGAAGAACCTGCAAAGCTGTCTTTCCTGGTACAGAACGAACAGGGCTATCAGAACCTGACGTTGCTGATCAGCCGCGCCTGGCAGACCAACCAGGACCGGGGCAGGGCCCTGGTGAAAGCGGAGTGGCTGAAAGAGTTACATGAAGGCCTGATTGTGCTGTCTGCCGCCAGTCAGGGCGAAGTGGGGCAGCTGTTGCTGGCCGAAAAAACCGACCAGGCCCGTCAGCAGGCGAGCTGGCTGCAGTCCGTGTACGGCGATCGTATCTACCTGGAAGTCCAGCGCACCTCCCGGCCGGGGGATGAGGATTGTCTGCATGCCACGGTGGCCCTGGCCGCCGAGTTGGGTATGCCTGTGGTGGCAACCAATGACGTACGTTTTATTCGCCGTGGGGATTTCGAGGCCCATGAGGCTCGCGTCTGCATCCATGATGGCAACACCCTGGAGGATCCTCGCCGGCCCAAGAAGTATTCCGAAGAGCAGTATCTGAAATCGGAAGATGAGATGGTGGCGCTGTTTTCCGATCTGCCGGAAGCGCTGGAAAACACTGTCGAGATCGCTCGCCGCTGTACCCTGGATATTCGCCTGGGCGAGAATTTTCTGCCGGACTTCCCGATTCCGGATGGCATGACCATTGAGCAATATTTCGAAAAGCTGTCCCGGGATGGGCTGGAACAGCGCCTTGAGGTATTGCTGGATAGAAACGACCCGGAGTATCCCGCAAAGCGTAAAGAGTATGACGACCGGCTCAAGTTCGAGCTGGATATCATCAACCAGATGGGCTTTCCCGGGTACTTCCTGATCGTTGCTGACTTTATCCAGTGGGGTAAGGATAACGAGGTGCCGGTGGGGCCGGGACGGGGGTCCGGTGCTGGCTCCCTGGTGGCCTATGCCCTCAAGATTACCGACCTGGATCCCATCGGCTACGACCTGCTGTTCGAACGTTTCCTCAACCCGGAACGGGTATCCATGCCTGACTTCGATGTAGATTTCTGCATGGAGAAGCGGGACCGGGTAATCAATTACGTAGCCGACAAGTACGGTCGCGACGCGGTGAGCCAGATCATCACCTTCGGCACCATGGCCGCCAAGGCGGTGGTGCGTGATGTGGCGCGGGTTCAGGGAAAACCCTACGGCCTGGCCGACCGGCTCTCCAAGATGATCCCGCCCACCCCGGGGATGACCCTGGAAAAGGCGTTTGAGCAGGAAGAAACCCTGCGTGAGTTCCTGGAAAGCGACGAGAACTCCGACAAGGACTCTGCCAACGAAATCTGGGAAATGGCCCTCAAGCTGGAAGGCCTGACCCGGAACGTGGGCAAGCACGCCGGGGGCGTGGTGATCGCACCGGGCAAGCTGACGGATTTCGCGCCGCTCTATTGCGAAGAAGACGGCACCAACCTGGTGACCCAGTACGACAAGGACGATGTGGAATCCGCCGGGTTGGTGAAGTTCGACTTTCTCGGCCTGAAGACCCTTACCATCATCGACTGGGCAGGGAAGGCTGCCAATGTGAAGCGTCAACGGGAAGGCTTGGACGAACCCGATATCGATCATATCCCGTTGGCTGATGTGCCCAGCTTTGACCTGCTCAAGAAGGGGGATACCACCGCGGTATTCCAGCTGGAAAGCCAGGGCATGAAGGAGCTGATCAAGAAGCTTAAGCCCGACGTCTTCGAAGACATTATCGCGCTGGTGGCCCTGTACCGCCCGGGGCCGCTGGAATCTGGCATGGTAGACAACTTCGTCAACCGCAAACACGGCCGTGAACCGCTGGCCTATCCGGATCCGCAGTACCAGCACGAATGGCTGGAGCCGATCCTGAAGCCGTCCTACGGGGTCATCCTGTACCAGGAGCAGGTGATGCAGATCGCCCAGGAACTGGCTGGCTACACCCTGGGGGAGGCGGACATGCTGCGCCGGGCCATGGGCAAGAAGAAACCGGAAGAAATGGCCAAACAGCGGGCCATTTTTGAAGAAGGCGCCAAGAGCAAGGGCGTAGACCCGGACCTGGCCATGAAGATCTTCGACCTGGTGGAAAAATTCGCCGGCTACGGCTTCAACAAGTCTCACTCGGCTGCCTATGCCCTGGTGGCCTATCAGACCGCCTGGCTGAAGGCGCATTATCCGGCGGAATTCATGGCCGCCACCATCTCGGCGGATATGCAGAACACCGACAAGGTGGTGACCTTCATCGACGAGTGCAAGACCATGGGCTTGCAGGTGTTGCCGCCGGATGTGAACTCCTGTGGCTACCGCTTTACGGTGAACCCGGAAGGCGACATCGTCTATGGTCTGGGTGCTATCAAGGGGTTGGGCGAGGGGCCCATCGAAGCCATCGTGTCTGCCCGCGCCGACGGTGGCGGCTTCAAGGACCTGTTCGATTTCTGCCGCCGTATTGATCTGAAGAAGATCAACCGTCGTTCCCTGGAAGCCATGGTACGAGCCGGGGTGTTGGACAAGCTCGGGCCTCCTTCCTCTGGCAAGCGATCCAGCTTTCATGACCGCGCCACGATTCTGGCTACCTTGCCGGATGCCATTGCCGCCGCCGACCAGGATGCCCGTAATGAGGCCGCTGGCATCATGGATATGTTCGGTGCCGTGGACGAAAGTCCTGCCACGGCTGTCGAATGGAAGCCTGCGCGCTCCTGGAATGATGACACTCGGCTTAACGGCGAGCGTGACACGCTGGGCCTGTTCCTCACCGGCCACCCCATTGATCAGTACGAGAGCGAAGTGCGTCAGTTCGTCTCCGCTCGGCTCAACTCCCTGCTGCCCACCGGCAAAGGCGAAGCCGCTACGGTGGCCGGCCTGGTGGTGGCCCTGCGCATCACCCGTAGCAAGCGCAGCGGTGAACGTATGGCGTTTGTCACTCTGGATGACAAGACCGGGCGAGTTGAAGTCTCCGTGTTCGGCAAGACCTTTGCCGAGTACGGGGATCTTGTGCAAAAGGATTCGTTGCTGATCTTCAAGGGCGGGGTCCGCAACGACGACTACACCGGTGGTTTCAATCTCATCGCCGATGAAATCATGGATATGCGCCAGGCCCGGGAAACCTTCGCCCGTCGTCTGCGTGTGGCGGTGCCGGTATCCGAGGAACTGCCTCTACGCCTGCAACAGACCCTGGCTCCGTATCAGGGAGGGAGTACCCCGGTGCTGCTGGATCTGGACCATCCCATTGCCGCTGCCAGTTTCTGGATGGGCGACGCCTGGAAAATCAGTCCCCACGAGTCCCTGGTTGAGGAGCTGCGGGTGCAGTTCGGCGAAGATGCAGTGCGGATGGAGTATTGAGAGCAGCCTCTAGGCTCTAGCTACGAGCTAAAAGCTAGGAGCTCGCAGCTGATTCCCCTGAAACAGTTTGCAACCTAGCCATGCGTTTCGCGTCTCGACCTTGTCATCCGGTTACGGCTACACTTGTGCAGGCCAATTTCCGGTGGGATCAGGGATGACGATTCCGCCAGCCATGCGCCAGACAGGGCGATTTTTCCCGGCGTTGCCAGCAAAACACCATAAACAGGCTCAGACATATGAACCCGAACTTCCTCGAATTTGAACAACCCATCGCAGATCTGGAAGCGAAGATCGAGGAGTTACGACTGGTAGGCAGTGGCAGTGAGGTCAATATTTCCGAGGAAGTGGCCAAACTGCAGGAAAAGAGCATTTCGCTTACCGAGAACATTTTCAGCAATCTGACTGCCTGGCAGATCTCCCAGCTGGCGCGCCATCCCAAGCGGCCTTACATGCTGGATTACATCAAGCGCATTTTCGCTGATTTCGATGAGCTGCACGGGGACCGCGCCTTTGCCGATGATCCGGCCATCGTCGGTGGGATTACCCGCCTGAACGATCAGCCGGTGATGGTGATCGGTCACCAGAAAGGCCGCGAAGTGAAGGAGAAGGTGCGTCGCAATTTCGGCATGCCCAAGCCGGAAGGCTACCGCAAGGCCTTGCGCTTGATGGAGATGGCTGAACGCTTCCGGATGCCGATTCTCACCTTCATCGATACCCCCGGGGCATTTCCGGGAATCGATGCGGAAGAACGTGGCCAGTCCGAGGCCATTGCTCGCAACCTGCGTGTCATGTCCCAGCTGAAAGTGCCGATCATTGCTACCGTGGTGGGCGAGGGCGGCTCTGGCGGGGCCCTGGCCATCGGTGTCTGCGACCACCTGCAGATGCTGGAATTCTCTACCTATTCGGTAATTTCTCCGGAAGGTTGCGCCTCTATTCTCTGGCGCAGCGCCGACAAGGCCCCGGAAGCCGCGGCGGCCATGGGCCTGACCGCTGGCCGACTCCACGAGCTGGGCATCGTCGATCAGGTGATCAAGGAGCCGCTGGGTGGTGCCCATCGCGATTATGAGCAGGCGGCGGATGCCATCCGCAAGGCGCTGGTCAAGCAACTCGATGAGCTCAAGGCTCTGGAGGTTGAGGCACTGGTGGATCGCCGCTACGACCGGCTGATGAGCTACGGCAATGTGGTCAGCGCTACCGCTGACGAATAACCGTTTGCCGGCCATCCTGTAGCCGCCAGTCACCATGCTGTGGGAAGCTAGGCCTGCATAGCGAAGGCGGCTGCGCCTTCTAAAACCCAGTTCCGGCAAGCGTGATAATCTGATTTCCCATGGCAAACCCACCCCTGACTTCTGATCTGGCACAGCAGGCCCCACCGGGGCCGTTGTTGCTTGCTTTCAGTGGCGGCCTGGATTCCACCGTATTACTGCACCTGTTGGTGGAAGCCGGCCTTGGCCCGCGCCTGCGAGTGGTCCATATCAATCATCAATTACAGCCCCACAGCGGTGACTGGGCGGCGCATTGCCAGCAGGCCGTCTCCGGTCTGGGATTGCCCTGTGAGGCGATCGTGGTGCAGGTGGAGATGGGCAAGGGCATTGAAGCCGGCGCCCGGCAAGCGCGCTACCAGGCCTTGTTTGCTGATGCGCAGCGGGACGGCGCCACCGTCATTACCGCCCATCACCGCGACGATCAGGCCGAAACCCTGCTGCTGCGATTACTGCGTGGCGCTGGAGTGCAAGGTCTGGCTGCCATGCGTGCCCTGGATCATCGTCAGGGAATAGCCGTATGGCGCCCCCTGCTGGACCAGCCCAGATTTGTGTTGGAGCGCTATGCCCATGAGCAGAGCCTGCAATGGCAGGATGACCCCAGCAACCAGGATCAATCCCTGCGCCGTAACTATCTGCGCCACAGCATTTTACCGGCTCTACGCCAGCGCTGGCGTGGGGTCGACGAAATCCTTGCCCGAACTGCCCAGCACATGGGGGATGCCCGTGAGTTGCTGGACGAAAGGGCGCAGCAAGATGCCGACGCCGGTGGGGTCAGCGTTCAACGGTTTCCACTGGCGGGGCTGGCAGCATTAGGCCCGCCCCGGCAACGCAACCTGTTGCGCTGGTGGCTTCATCGTCGCGGTGCCAGTGCGCCCAGCGCGGCTGTGCTGGCTGAGTTGCTGGCGCTGCAGGATGCCGCCCAGGACAGTCAGGCCAGGGTGGAGTGGGGGAACTGGGCAGTGCGCTTGTTTCAGGGGGCGCTGTATTTGCTTCCCCGCGACGCCTTGGCGCCCTGGCAGGGGGAGTTGCTCTGGTCGGCGGACTCGCCCCCGCCCACGCTGCCATTCTGGCGATTGGCGGCCTCGGCCGGGGAGGGTGGGGTAAGCCTGATGCGCCCGCCCGGGGATCTCACCCTGCGTCCCTTCACTGGCGGCGCCCGCCTGTTGCGCAACGGCATGCACCAGCGCATCAAGGAACTGTGGCGAGCGGCCGGCGTGCCCCCCTGGCAGCGTCATCAGTGGCCACTGTTATATCGGGGGGAGACGCTGGTAGCGGTGCCGTTAGTGGGGCTGGCAGATGGCGAAGAGGCTTCCCGTTGTGAGGAATGGTTTTTGTTGCCGGACTCCCGTTAGCCCTGTGAGGGGATGCGAGCATCGCGAACGCTGGTTAAGGTGCAGTTCGCCCTGGGGTCAGTGCACCCTACGAAACCATGGCATGCACGTAGGAGCTGGGCGCATCGTTTTGCACTCTCTCCACACCAATATAGGCGACGTGCCTCATTGGCCAATGTCCTACGGGTTTGATCAACGCTGGCTGATATAGGCGGGGTTTTTGGGTCTGTACCCTGAGGTCATGGACCTTGACGGCGGCAGCCATGATCCCTGCCTCCTTGCTCTGAACTTCTTCCTGATTACTGAAGAGACCCCATGCAAGACGCGCAACAATTACTGCAACAGACATTCAAACTCCAGGCCTTCCGTTACGGCCAGCAGGCTGTCATCGACGCGCTACTGGCTGGTCGTTCGGCGCTGGCGGTGTTTCCCACCGGTGGGGGCAAAAGTCTGTGTTATCAGTTGCCGGCATTGATGCTGGATGGACTGACGCTGGTGGTGTCGCCGTTGATTGCACTGATGAAGGATCAGGTGGATCAGCTCAATCGCCTGAATGTCCCGGCGGCACGACTGGATTCCAGTGTCGATGCCGGGGAGTTGCAGGCCATCTATCAGGGGCTTGATGACGGTTCCATCAAGTTGCTCTATGTGGCGCCGGAGCGCCTCGCCAATGAGCGTTTCCTGGCCCGGTTGAAACGCCTGTCCATCAGTATGATGGCAGTGGATGAGGCGCACTGTGTGTCCGAGTGGGGGCATAACTTTCGCCCCGACTATCTGAAACTGGCGCAGCTGGCCCGGGATCTCAAGGTTGGCCGGGTGCTGGCGCTCACGGCGACGGCCACGCCGCAGGTGGCAGAGCAGATTTGCGACAGTTTCGATATCGCCGTGGCGGATCATATTCAGACCGGGTTTTTCCGTCCCAACCTGGCTCTGGCGGTGCGCCCTTGTCGTACCGCCGAGCGTGATCAGTACCTGCTGGATCAGCTCACCAGCCGGCCTGCAGAGCCCGCCATTGTCTATGTCACGTTGCAGAAGACCGCCGA
>NZ_JBNPEC010000088.1:0-25194 GCF_051117345.1 Alcanivorax sp. | reverse complement strand
GGCCCGGGGCTATCACGACCGCTCTGATCTGACGGCGGAACGCTTTTTGCCCGATCCCTTTGGCGAACCGGGCGAGCGCATGTACCGCACCGGTGACCTGGTGAAGTTCCGCGACGATGGCGTCATGGAATACCTGGGTCGGGTGGATCAGCAGGTGAAGATTCGCGGTTTCCGCATCGAGCTGGGAGAAATCGAAAGTCGTTTGCTGGCGGAGGAACAGATTAGTGAAGCCGTTGTGGTTGCCCAGCCATCTCCTGCCGGAGATCGGTTGGTGGGGTATATCGTGCCCCGGGGGCCTATCAGTACCGGCGATGTTCTCAATAAGCTGGCGGCATCCCTGCCGGACTATATGGTGCCCAGTCAGCTGATGACCCTCGAAGCCCTGCCGCTGACCCCGGCGGGCAAGGTAGATCGAAAAGCCCTGCCGGAACCCCAGTGGCAAGGAAGCAGTGAAGGCGAGGCGCCAAAAACAGAAAACGAAACGATGCTGGCCGCCATCTGGGAAGAATTGCTGGGCCTTACCCGGGTCAGTCGTGACGACCATTTCTTCAATCTGGGTGGCCACTCCCTGCTGGCGGTACAGATGGTCAACCGTCTGCGTCACCAGCATCAGCTGGACCTGCCACTTAACCGTATTTTCGAACAGCCGTTACTCAAACAGTGCGCGGCCCTGTGTCAGCCGGTTTCGGCCATGCCGGCCATTCGCCCGGTACCTCGCCACGGTGATTTGCCCTGTTCCGCCGCCCAGCGCCGCCTGTGGTTTGTGCAGCAACTGGAGCCGGACAACGGCGCCTATCACATGCCGCTGGGTCTGGACGTTCGGGGCGAACTGCACCGCGATGCCCTGCAACGGGCGCTGGATACCCTGGTCGCCAACCACGAAAGTCTGCGCACCCGTTTTGTGGACGCGGGTGGAGAACCCCGTCAGCGGATCCTGGAAACGGCATCCATAGAGCTGGACTGGCGCGACCTGTCCGCTGAAGCGTCACCGGACGCAGCGGCGCAAGACGTGCAGCAAGCGGTGTTGCACAAACCGTTCGATCTCGCCAATGACAACCTGTTGCGGGTTCTGGTGGTGAAACTGGCCGAGCAGCGTTATCACCTGATGCTGGTGGAGCATCACATCATCGGTGACGGCGTCTCCATGCAGTTGCTGCTGGCGGAACTCGGTGATCTCTATCAACGCGCTCACCAGGGTGAAGCTCTGAATGCCTGGCCGGCGGACATTCAGTACGCGGATTATGCCGCCTGGCAACAACACTGGCTGGAGAGTGAGGACGCGGCCGAACAGACCCGCTGGTGGGTGGAACAACTGGGCGACGGTGGCGAGCCGCTGGCCCTGCCCACGGATTTCCCGCGCGGTGGCAATACCGGCGGTGCGCGCCAGGCCATCAGCTTCAGCGATGAGCAACTGGCCGCTCTCAAGCAGCGCGCTTCAGAGCTGGGTTCTACCGTGTCCACCTTGCTGCTAAGCGTCTGGCAAACCCTGCTGCACCGTTACAGCGGCCAGTCACAGGTGCGTGTGGGTGTGCCGGTGGCCGGGCGTTTGCACGCGGAAACGGAAACCCTGCAGGGCTGCTTTATCAATACCCTGGTGATTCCGGCGGCGTATGACGCGCCACAATCCTTTGCGGACAACGTGGCGGCGACCCAGCAATTTATCGGTGAGGCCCAGGGCCGTCAGGCGTTGCCGTTCGAAGTGCTGGTGGAGGCCCTGGGCGTGGACCGCAATCTGGATCGCCATCCGCTGTTCCAGGTGGTGTTCAATCATCAGCGGCTCAGTGACACCTTCGCCCCCCGGTGGCCGGAAGCGGTGATTACGCCATTCGATCCCGGTGCGGCCGGTGCCCAGTTCGAACTGGCGCTGGATATTCTCGAAGACGACGAACAGCTACAGGGCTTTATCGGTTACGCCACCGCCCTGTTCAAACCGGAAACCATCGCCCGGTTGCGTCAGCATTTTGCGCGTTTGCTGGATGCCCTGCTGGACAACCCGCAGCAATCCCTGGCGGATATCAATCTGCTGACGGCCGACGAAGTTATCGCCCAGCAGGACTTTAATCGCACCGGAAAAGATTGGGGCGATTTTACTGCGGTGCCCAGGCGACTGAGCCAGCAGGCGGCCCGCACGCCGGACGCCATCGCCCTGACCATGGGCGAACAGCAGCTGTCCTACGGACAACTGGACCGCAAGGTGAATCGGCTCGCCAACCGCTTGCGGCGGGCCGGCGTCCGGGAAGACGTGCGCGTGGCCATCGGCCTGCCGCGCTCGCTGGAACTGGTGATCGGCATTCTCGCCATTACCCGCGCCGGTGGGGCCTATGTGCCGCTGGACCCGTCCTACCCGCAGGACCGTCTGGCCTACATTCTCGACGCCTCCTCGCCGGCCCTGTTGCTGACCCATAGCAGCCTGTTGGCGAGTTGGCCGGAAGCCGTGCCCATGTGGTGCCTGGACGAGCTGGATGTGAGCGATCAGCCGGACACCGCGCCGGCGGTGCAATGGCACCCGGACCAGGCCGTCTATGTGATCTACACCTCCGGGTCCACCGGCAGGCCCAAGGGTGTACTCAATACCCAGGCGGCGCTGGAAAATCGCCTGCTGTGGATGCAGAACGCCTACCCCCTGGATGACAGCGACTGTGTCTTGCAGAAGACGCCGTTCAGTTTCGATGTGTCCGTGTGGGAATTCTTCTGGCCATTGATGGTGGGAGCACGTCTGGCCGTGGCGCCGCCGGAGGCCCATGCCGATCCGCAGTGGCTGCAGCAGGTGATGGCGGATGAAGGTGTCACCACGCTGCACTTCGTGCCGTCCATGCTGAAGGCCTTTGTGGGGGCCACCGGGATGCGGAACCTGCCGCATCTGAAACGACTGATCTGCAGTGGTGAAGCGCTGGACATGGCGTTGCAGAAAGAGACTTTCGCCGCCCGCGATGATCTACAGCTACACAATCTTTACGGCCCCACGGAAGCCGCCATCGATGTGAGTTATTGGCAGTGTCTTCCTTTGGAGGTAGAGGGAGAGGGCGGGCATACCGTCCCCATCGGCGCGCCGATCAGCAATATCCAGCTCCATGTGCTGGATACCGATCTCAATCCGGTGCCACGGGGTGTTCCCGGTGAACTGTATCTGGCCGGGGTGGGGCTGGCCCGCGGCTACTTCGGTCGCCCGGACCTGACGGCGGATCGTTTTATTCCCAATCCCTTTGCGGAGCCGGGCAGCAGAATGTACCGCACCGGCGATCAGGTGGTGCAGCGGGCCGACGGCATTATCGAATACCTGGGCCGTCTCGATCATCAGGTGAAGATTCGCGGCCTGCGTATCGAGCTGGGTGAAATCGAGAAGCAGCTCAAGCAGCAGGCGGATGTGGATGACGCCGTGGTGGTTGCCCATCACAGCGAGGCGGGGGATCAGCTGGTGGCCTATGTCGTTGGCGAGTCCGACAACCGGGATGGCTGGCAGCAGGCCCTGGCCGGTGCCTTGCCGGATTACATGGTGCCGTCCCTGTTCATGGTACTTGAGCAGATGCCCCTGTCGCCCAACGGCAAACTGGATCGCCAGGCCCTGCCGGCCCCGCAATGGCAGGCTCGCGAGTACCGCGCGCCGCAGACCGACACCGAGCAGCAACTGGCTGCGCTTTGGCAAGAAATATTGGGGGAAGAATTGCTGGGCCAGTCCCGGGTGGGTCTCGACGACAACTTCTTTGCCCTGGGTGGCCACTCCCTGCTGGCCACCCGCGTCGTTGCCGCCCTGCGCGATCGCTGGGGCGTGGAGGTTCCCCTGCGTGCCCTGTTCGAGGCAGACAGTTTGCGGGCCCTGGCGGCGCTGGTGGACGAGCACAACGGCGAAGCGAAACAACAGGAGCAGGACGATCTTGCCGCCATGGCGGATCTGCTGGATGACCTGGAAGATTTATGACCCGGAGTAAGGTATGAGCCTGGACAAGGTGGCGCTGGCCCAGCGCTTTATGGCGCTGGACGAAAGCAAGCAGACACTCTTTCTGCAGAAGCTGGGCGAGAAGGGTATTCCGTTCGAGCGCCTGCCGATTGTGTCCGGCCACCGCCCGGCCCGCCTTCCCCTGGCGCCGGCTCAGCAACGGCTGTGGACGATTTACCAGTTGGAACCGGACAACACCGCCTACCATCTTACCGCCGCCTTTGAACTGCATGGCCCGCTGGACAAGGCACGCCTGCTGCGAGCGCTGGATGTCGTGGTTGACCGACATGACGTGCTGCGCACGGGGTTTGTGGAGCAGGACGGCGAGGCGGTACAGGTCGTTCGCGCCCCATCATTGACGGTGGAGCAACGCGATACCCGCGCCCTGGATGACACGGCCCACCAGACCCTGGCCGATGAACATGCCCGCCGTCCCTTCGTGCTGGAACGGGACAACCCGTTGCGCGTGCAATTGCTGCAGATCGCCGACCAGCAGTGGCGGCTGCAACTGGTCATGCATCACCTGGTCTCCGATGGCTGGTCCATGGAGGTGTTCTTTGCCGACCTGGCCCGCGCCTACCTGGCTGATGGCCCGCTCTCCGCCTTGCCGATTCAGTACGCGGACTATGCCCTGTGGCAAAAGGCCTGGCTGGATGCCGGTGAACGGGATCGCCAGCTTGCCTATTGGCGGGAACAGCTCGGCCATGATCAACAGGGAAGTGTGCAACCGCCGTTGTTGATTGCCCATGATCACAACCCGGAAACAAACGCGCTGCGGCAGGCGGCCAGCGTGCAGTGGACCTTGCCACACCCTCTGCAAACGCCGCTGCAAACACTGGCCCGGGATAACGACACCACCCTGTTCACCGTGGTGCTGGCGGCCTGGCAATGGGCACTGGCGGCGGTGGGCGGTCGTCGGGATATTCTCGTGGGGGTACCGGTGGCCAATCGCGAACGCTCGGAAGTGGAAGCGTTGGTGGGCTTCTTCGTGAATACCCTGGTGGTGCGCGGCAAACCCCATGCGACCATGACCGTGAATGACTGGGTGAGCCAGCTGCACCAGACCATGCTGGATGCCCAGGCCCATCAGGCATTGCCCTTTGATCAACTGGTGGCGTCCCTGTCACCGAAAAGAGAACCCGGTGAAACACCCCTGTTCCAGGTGCTGTTCAACTACCAGCGTCGCGATGGCGGCAGCCGTCACCTGGACAAGGCGGTCACCATCACGCCACTGGCGCAGGGGGTGCCCCATGCGCTCTTTGACCTGGCGCTGGATGTGCACGAAGACGATAACCGTTCCTTGGCATTGACCCTGACCTACGCGGCGGACCGCTTTCATGGTGAAACCGCAAAACGGCTTCAGCAGGCCATGGCCCAGGTGCTGGAAAGCTTTGTCGAGGGGCAGCGCCGTCTGGGCACGATCGGGGTGGCCAACGCGGATCTGCCGCACCTGGAAGCGTGGGGGCAGGGCAGTGGTGAGTGGGCGCCTGACAGTTTTGTCTCCCTGTTTTCACAACAGGCTGCGGAGCGAGGTGATGCCATTGCCCTGGTGCATGGTGATACCCGGGTGTCCTTTGCCGAGCTGGAAGCGCGGTCCAATCAACTGGCCCGTTACCTGATCGAGCAGGGGGTAAAAACCGATGATGTGGTAGGCGTGTCCTTCGAGCGGGGCGTCACCATGATCGAAGCCTTCCTGGCGGTGATGAAAGCTGGCGGGGCTTTCCTGCCGCTGGACCCGGGTTACCCGAAAGACCGCCTGCATTACATGCTGGAAGACAGTGGCGCCAGGTTGTTGGTGACCGAGTCGGATCTGGTGGAACGCCTGCCTGCTGTTGACGCAGTGACCCCGGTGCTCGTGGAGACGCTGTCACTAGACGATTACGACAAAGACAACCTGAATAACGAACCGCACCCGGACCAGCTTGCCTACGTCATCTACACGTCCGGTTCCACCGGCAAACCGAAAGGGGTCGCCTTGACCCATGGCGGTTTGTCCATGCATGTGCAGACCATTGGCCAGCGCTACGGCATGACCCCGGACGACGTGGAACTGCAATTTGCCTCCATCAGTTTCGATGGCGCGGTGGAGCGCTGGACGGTGCCGCTGGCCTTTGGTTCCCGTGTTGTCATTCGCGATCAGGCACTGTGGAGCGCGGAAAAATGCTGCGACGTTTTGCAAAAAGAAGGCGTCACCGTTGCCTGTTTCCCGCCCAGTTATGTGGGCCCACTGCTGGACTGGATTGAGCAGGAAAAGCCGGACTTGAAAGTACGCTCCTGGACCCTGGGAGGCGAAGCCTTCACCCGGGAAACCTTCGAACGCATGCAGCAGGTGCTGAAACCGCAGCGGATCATTAACGGTTACGGCCCCACCGAAACCGTGGTTACTCCGATGCTGTGGTCTGCCTATGAAGGCGACAGCCTGACCAGTGCCTACGCCCCCATCGGTACCGCCGTGGGGCCGCGCAAACTCTATGTGCTGGATCAGGATCTCAATCGGGTACCCGCCGGTGTGGCCGGTGAACTTTATATCGGTAACGAAGTGGGCCTGGCCCGGGGTTATCACGGTCGTTCTGATCTGACGGCGGAACGCTTCCTGCCCGATCCCTTCGGTGAGCCGGGCGAGCGCATGTACCGCACCGGTGACCTGGTGAAGTTCCGCGACGATGGCGTCATGGAATACCTGGGTCGGGTGGACCAGCAGGTGAAGATTCGCGGCTTCCGCATCGAGCTGGGAGAAATCGAAAGTCGTTTGCTGGCGGAGGAACAGATTAGTGAAGCCGTTGTGGTTGCCCAACCGTCCCCGGCCGGCGATCGGTTGGTGGGGTATATCGTGCCCCGGGGGCCTATCAGTACCGGCGATGTTCTCAATAAGCTGGCGGCATCCCTGCCGGACTATATGGTGCCCAGCCAGTTGATAACGCTCGAAGCCCTGCCGCTGACCCCGGCAGGCAAGGTAGATCGAAAAGCCCTGCCGGAACCCCAGTGGCAAACCGCCAGTCAGGGCGAGGCCCCGCAAACGGAAAACGAAAAAACACTGGCCACCATCTGGCAGCAACTGCTCGGCATGGAAGCGGTGAGTCGTGACGATCACTTCTTCGCCCTGGGGGGCGATTCCATTCTCGCCCTGCAGGTGGTCAGCCGTGCCCGTCAGCAGGGGCTGGCGCTCACCCCCAAAGAACTGTTCGAACAGCCTGTGCTGAAAGACCTGGCTGCCGTGGCGATGAGCGCCGAGGCCCTGGCCATTTCCCAGCAACCCTTGCAGGGGCCGGTGCCGTTGCTGCCGATTCAGCAGCATTACTTCTCCCTGAACCCGCCGGCCCCCAGCCACTGGAACCAGCACCTGTGGCTGGCGCTGGATGCGCCCATGGACCAACAGGCCCTGGAGGCTACCTTGCAGGCTCTGTACCGCCAGCATGATGCCCTGCGCCTGCGGTTTACCCGTCAGGGCAAAGACTGGCAGCAAGAGTGCCTGCCCGTGGAGACAGCCCCCGGAGAACTGCTCTGGTGGCGTGAGGCCGCAGATGAAAACGCGGTGGCGGCGCTTTGCGAGCAGACTCAGCAAAGCCTCGATATCGAAAACGGGGAATTGCTGCGCGCCCTGTATGTCCGTGCCCCATCGCAACCGGACCGACTGCTGCTGGTCATTCATCACCTGGCCGTGGACGGCGTGTCCTGGCGGATACTGCTTGAGGATCTGCTCAATGCCTATCGGCAGGCACTGGCCGGCAACACGATTGCCCTGCCGGAACGCACCCATAATCTGGCCGACTGGCACCGGGCCCTGCAGCAGTGGCTGGAAGAAAAGGGGGAGCAACGCTTGCCGTTCTGGCAGGGGCAGCAACCGGAAAAGACCGGCAGCCCCTTGCCCACCTACGGGGAAAAGGAGAGTGCGGCTCTGTCACTGGACAAGGCCGATACCCGACGGCTGCTGCAGGATGCACCCACCAAGCTGGGGGTGACTGTCCCCACATTATTGCTGACAGCCCTTGCCCGCACCTTGAGCTCCCCCGCTGTAGGAGCGTCGCTGGCGGCGCGATCCGCAACAGAGGCCAACCTGGTCATCAACCTGGAGGGCCACGGCCGCGAAAGCCGCCTGGCCCCCGGTCTGGATCTGAGCCGTACCCTGGGCTGGTTCACCAGCCTTTACCCGCTGGCCTTGCCCTTCGACAAGGACCCACGACAGAACCTGTTTGCGGTGTCCCGGCAGCTCAAGCAGACCGAGGCCGACGGAGGGGTGGGGTATGGCGTCTTGCGTTATTCCACAGAGAATCTCACCGACAACCCGCTTAACGGTAGCGCGGATGCGCCGGTGACCTTCAACTATCTTGGCCAGTATCACGACGACGCCCTGATCCAGGGCTTCACTCCTTTATCCGGCGGTGGTAATCCCCAGGCGGACAGCAACCCCATGGCGGCGCCGCTGGCCATCAACGGTCAGGTGGTGGCAGGCAAGCTGGAACTGGTCTGGGATTACGCCACCAGCCATTACGACAGCCAGCAGATCCAGCACCTGTGCGGCCGTTACCGGCAGGCACTGCTGGATCTGTTGGCCCTGGCCGATGCTCCCCGCGAGGCTCAGTCCGACCCGGCCCTGGTGACAGACCTGAATCACAGCCCGGAAGCACCGGTGCTGTGGTGTCCCCATCCGGTGACCGGTCGCGTTACCGGTTATCAGGCCATTGCCGCCGCCCTGGAAGGGCAGTGGCAGGTCAAAGGGTTGCAGTCGCGCAGCTTCCTGGAAGACGGCTGGTTCGACCCTTCCCTGGAAGAAATGGCGGAGCGTTATTACCGCACCCTGCGCCAGAGTCAGCCGCAGGGTCCCTATTACCTGCTCGGCTGGTCGCTAGGTGGCGCCCTGGCCATGGAACTGGCCAAACGGCTGGAGCAGGGGGGCGAGACGGTGGCCTTTATCGGTCTGCTGGATACCTATGTGCCAGGTCATGAGGTTCCGGAAGATCAATGGACCGCTCCTGAGGCGCAACAGAAACTGCGTGAGCATCTGGCCATGTTGTTGCCGATGATGTCTGCCAAGGCGCTGGATATCTGCATCGACCGCTTCCGTGACAGCGTCCCGGCACAATGGCCGGAGATCTTTCGCCGCTGGATGCAGGAGCAGTCAGTGGAGCCCATGGCGGCAGATAGCGCCGCCCAGTTGCTGCATGCCTGGGCAGTGGAGCAGCACCTGCGAGGCCTGTGCTGGGGATATCAGTTACCGCGCCTGGGCACGCCGGTACACAGCTGGTGGGCCAGTGAACCTCAGGGGCGAGCGGAGACCCTGCGTACCGGTTTGCAGGCCTTCGCCCGCCTGCGGCATAGCGAGACTCTGCAGGCGGACCATCTGGGCATTGTCAGGAAAGACATTCTGTTGGACGTTCTGCCAGCCATCTTGGCGGGCTGTGTCTCCTCGACCGATTGACCCAAACACCAAACAAACAGAAAGAAATGTGCACTGGTCTGCAGCTTGGCAATCTGTATAATGCGGATGCGAATCATTCCTATTATTATGTTTGTTACGGACATTGGGAGAACCATCATGGGGAATCGGATCAGCAAGGGACTTAGCCAGGGCCTCCAGCCCAGTCGCCACCCTTTAGCACTTGCCATTGCCGTGGCCATGGCTGCCACACCGGCATGGGCAGAGGAAGAGGCGGCTTCCGATCAGGAAGAACTGCAGACCATTGAGGTCAGCGCCGAGCAGCGTGAAGACGTTTATGGTGGTGATGACTTTGGCTACGTGGGCCAGCGCGGCCTGACAGCGACCAAGACCGACACACCGGTTCGGGAAACGCCACGCTCAGTTTCTATTGTAACCCGCGAACAAATGGATGACCGGGCGTCAATCAGTGTAGCTGATGCGTTGCAGTATACCCCGAGCATCCAGGCGAATTTCTACGGTGAGGACAACAAGCAGGACTGGTTTGTTATTCGCGGTTTCAAGCAGGCCAATGCCGGTCTGTACCGTGATGGCACTCGTACCTACTCTGATGGCTTTTATAGCTGGCAGATTGATCCGTTCTCCCTAGAGCGGGTAGAAATCCTGCGTGGCCCCGCTTCTGTTCTTTACGGGCAGACTCCTCCGGGGGGGGTTATCAACCTGGTAAGCAAACGACCGCAGGACTATTCCTTCGGTTCTGTTGGTGTGGAGTATGGAAGCTACGACCGCAAACAGCTCAGCGTGGATGTGGGGGCTCCGGTTGGAGATGGCCATGCTTTCCGCATGGTGGCTCTGGCCCGTGAAAATGGTACCCAGGTTGATGATCTGGAAGCGGAACGTACCCTGTTTGCTCCATCCTTTAAGTTGAATCTCGGTGACAAGACAGACCTGACCCTGTTGGCAACCTACCAAAAGGACGACTCTGATCCTTATCTGCAGTTTTTGCCTGGCGAGGGAACCATCGAGCGTAACAAAAACGGTTATATCTCAGATGAAACTGCAGTAGGCAATCCTGATTTCGAACGCTTTGATCGTACACAGTACACACTGGGCTATCAGCTGGACCACGCGTTCAGTGACCAGACCAGTTTCCAGCAAAGTGTCCGCTACGGTCATATCGATATTGACTTGATGCAGGCCTATTCACTGGGCTATACGGAAGATCTTTCTGTTCCGGACGGCATGGGTGGCAGGATTCCTGTAGGGCAGCTTTTCTTGGACCCTGCCGGCGAGCGCCGTGACATTTACCGTGGCGTCAGCACTGAAGATGGTGAGGCCGATACCTGGACGGTGGATAACCGTCTGATCCACAAGTGGAGCTTTAACAATATCGACCACACTTTGTTGGTCGGGGTCGATTACCAGGATCTCTCCATTGAAGGTAAGGACTACGCCAGTGATCCCATCCTGGCCGATGGGAACAGCTCTGTAACGGTTCCCCTCCCGGGTGTCGGGGCTTTGGATGACTTTACCTTCGACGTCTATAACCCCCGATACTCGACAAACCCGGTTCTGCTCAATAGCGGCACTTTCGGACGGTTGTCAGAAAGTGATCGCCAGACTCGCACCATCGATTCGTATCAGGTTGGTGGTTATATCCAAGACCAGATGAAAATCGATGACCGCTTCATTGTGCTGCTTGGTGCGCGTTATGACCATGCCAAGCAGGAATTCGAGAATGAAGATTCCGGGGTGGAATATGAATCCCGAGAGAAAGAGTGGAGCACTTCAGCAGGACTTGCTTATCTCTTCGGGGATCATCTGACTGCGTATGCAAGCTATGCGCAATTCTTCCAACCCGTTGGTATTCAGCAAATTCAGGATAGTGACCAGCTCGCAAAACCGATCAGAGGTGACCAGGTAGAGCTTGGCCTGAAGTTGCAGCCTGAAGGTGTGGATGGTTACTTCAATGCAGCGGTTTTCCAGATTACCCAGGAAAACATGCCCAGCGGTTCTGGTGTCAATCTGACGCAAATTGGTGAAGTGAGAAATCGTGGTATCGAACTGGAAGCAGTGACTAATATCACACCAAGTTTCAGCCTGCTGGCGAACACTACCTTCATGGACCCTGAAATTCGTGAAAACGGTGATCCTGACCAGGTCGGGAATCGTCCGGAACAGGTAGCGGATACTCTGGGATCGTTGTGGGCCAAGTACAGTTTCCTAGATGGTCCCATAAGCGGGTTCTCGGTAGGTAGTGGTGTCCGCTATGTGGGCAAGACCTACGGTGGGAATTACGAAACCCTGGATGTCCCCTCGATTACCCTCTGGGACGCAACGGTTAGTTATCGCTGGAAGGACTTCAAGTTCCAAGTGGCAGCTAAAAACCTCGAGGACAAGGAGTATGTGGCTACCTGCTCCAGTGGAGGTTACTTCTGCTGGTACGGTGATCGTCGCAACGTTATCGGTAGCGTGACCTATGCCTGGTAAGTCCCAACACCAATCCATCCCGCTGCCCAACGGGCAGCGACTGGATGTGTTTGATCAGCATGATCAGTGGCTTTGCCAGTGCAATGATCAGGAGCTGCTGGCCGTCCATCTTGATGAAAAGGGTGGCACAGTTCAGCAATCCATAGACGACCCGGCGTTGCTGCGCCGGGCCGCCTATGCCCTTTTTGTGACGCATCCTGAGGTGAGCTCGCTGCGGTTTGATGACCACTTCCATGCGGGGTTCATGGTTCAGGATGACGATGAAGGCTATGTGCTGGAGCGGGACATGCTCTGGCAGTTGCCGGATGACTGGTTACCGATGCGCCTGGACAGACCTTATCCGGTCACCATGGCGATGGACCCCAGTGGGCGGCGCCATCCGGTGCGCCCGGCCAAGCCGACCGGTGAGGTCTATCGGCGCTATGACCATGGCATTGAGGCCTGGGTGTCATTGCGCATGCTTGACATCAATACCGACCTGGAGCGTTTCATGCGCTGGCAGAACAGCCAGCGGGTGGCAGCATTCTGGGAACAGAGTGGCACGCTGGAAGAGCATCGCCACTACCTGGAAACCCAGGCAAAGGACCCGCGTGTCCTTAACCTGATGGGTTGTATTGACGATGAGCCGTTCGCCTATTTCGAGGCGTACTGGACCAAGGAAGACCGCATTGCTCCCTATTACGATGCGGACGATTTTGATCGGGGCATCCATATGCTGGTGGGCGAAGAACACCACCGTGGGCCCCACAAGGTGAAAGCGTGGCTTAACGCGCTTTGCCACTATCTGTTTCTCGATGACTGCCGAACCCGGCGGATCGTGTCCGAGCCCCGTTCGGATAACGACAGGATGATTCAACACCTTCAAGCCAGGCGTTTTGCCAAGCCAAAGGAGTTTGATTTTCCGCACAAGCGCGCAGCCCTGATGGTGCTGCATCGTGATGCTTTCTTTGAGCGTTGCGAGCTGAGCTGAAAATCCCATGGCGCGCTGCCCACCACTATCCGGCAGCAGGTGGCTGGCATGAATTTCATGCTGGTGATTGGATAACCCAACCTGAATCCACGGATTCAGGTTGTAACATTGAGGACGACCCCATGAGCGTTCACTCTCAGGAATATGATGTTGTCGGTATCGGCTTTGGCCCGGCGAATTTGGCCATTGCCATTGCCCTGGAAGAGCAGGCCGAGCTGGATGGTCTGCAGTATTGTTTCCTGGAAAAACAGCCCCGCTTTGAATGGCATGGCGGCATGTTGCTGGAAGGCACCCGTATGCAGGTGTCTTTCCTGAAGGATCTTGCCACGCTTCGCAACCCGGCCAGCCGTTTCACTTTCGTCAACTATCTGCACGACCAGCACCGACTGGATTCCTTTATCAACATGGGCACCTTCTTCCCGACCCGGGTGGAATATAACGACTACATGCGCTGGGCCGCGGACCAGTTCAGCGATCGGGTGCACTATGGGCAGGAAGTCATCGCCATTGAGCCGGTAACGCGGGGCGGTGAAGTGGAGTGGGTGCGTATCCGTTCCCGCCAGGCAGATGGCAGCGAGAAGGAAGTCTTTACCCGTAATCTGGTGATCGGCATCGGCGGTTACCCCCGTATACCGGCGGTGTTTGCCGGCAAGATGGGCGACAACATGGTCCATTCTTCTCGCTACAAGCATGAATATGAACGTTTTGGTCGTCATGAAGCGCCGCGGATTGCGGTGATCGGTGCTGGCCAGAGTGCGGCGGAAATCTACCTCGACCTGATGAATCAGTATCCTCGCGGCAACATGGACCTGGTTTCCCGCAGCCGGGCCCTGCATCCCTCCGATGACAGTGCCTTCGTGAACGAAATCTTCGATCCGGCTTTCACGGATACCATCTACGGTCGTCCCGAAGCCGAACGCCGTGATTTTCTGCAGCGATTCAGCCAGACCAATTATGCGGTGGTGGATATGGCAGAGATCGAGCAAATCTACGAGCGCCTGTATCTGCAGAAAATCACCGGCAATGAGCAGCACCGTTATCTGTCCAACCGGGATATCGTGGCCGTGGTCAATGATGGCAAGACGGTACAGATGACTCTGCGCGACAAGGATACCGGTGCCGAGCAGGTGGAAGAGTACGATGGCGTGGTGCTGGCCACCGGCTATAACCGTGATGGCCATGAGCGTCTGCTGGCACCCATGAGTGACTGGTTGTCGCCCCATGGGATCGAGCGCTGTTACCGGCTGCCCATGGCAGAAGGGTGTCATGCCAATGTGTTTCTGCAGGGCTGCTGCGAAGAAACCCATGGGCTGAGCGATACCCTGCTGTCGGTATTGGCGGTGCGCTCCCAGGAAGTGGTGGATGCCCTGCTGCGACGGGAAAACCGTCCTGCCGCTGCTGCCTGCGCCAGCTGATGATTCCCTCCCTGGCCCCCTTGTTCCAGGGGGCTTTTGCCAGTTATGCCCCGATGCTGAGAGTGGCGGCGACGAGGGAGTCGGCGCTCCCTCTGGTCGATCTGTTTGATCCGGGGGTGTTGCGTCGGCAGCTCCATCGTTTCCGCGCTGATCTGAAAACGGAAGACGAGCGGGCATTGCTCTCGATCTGGAGCAAGTATTATTTCCTCTACCTGGTGCCGCCGGTACTGGGGGCCAATCTGGTTCTGCAACGTGCGCTGCCGGTGAATCCGGAGGGCATGTATATCGAGTTGAATCCGGAAGGTCTGCCTGCCTGCTTCGTTCTGGAAAACGAGGGGAATGGCGTATCCATTGGTGGACATCCGTTGAGCCGTTTTGAGCCCCTGCTCAGAGAGAACATGGCAACGGTCATCAACGGCTGGCAGCAGGCACTGGGTCTGTCACCCCGCGTCTTGTGGAGTAATGCCGGCCGCTACATCCGCTGGTTTATTGCCGAGCTGGAAAAGGCCGGATTACCGGCAATGATGTGGGAACCCGGCAAGGCGATTCTGGAATGCGAAACCTTCGCTGATGGTTCCGCCAATCCGTTAGCCGGCGCCTACCGGGAGCGGGTGAACCAGAATACCGGCAGCACCCTGATTGTTCGTCGTACCTGCTGCATCCGCTTTCGTCTGCCGGATATGCCCCTGTGTGAAGATTGCCCTCGTCTTTGCAAGAAGGGACAGACCGTCTCGGGTGTACTTGCGTAGGGCGTCTTGCTCGGGCTCCGGCCTGTCACCGCCAGGGAAGGCCACACCGGCAGTTACCTCGGCAGCGCAATCCAGCTCAGCACTCCCTGCTGACGTTCCCGCCAGCGAAAGGGCACCTCGGTACCGTGTTTCCATTGCGCTGTCAGCGTTGTCAGCAAGGTGAGCGAGCGCGGGTTGCGGCGGGCGGCGTCATGAAAGTAAAAGCGTTTGCCGGTCAGGGGGTAGAGCGCCTTGAACAGGCTTTCCTTGGCAGAGAAAATCAAGGTGATCCGGTTGGCCCGTTGTATCGGGGTGAGCCCTTTCAGGTTGTCCCTTTCCTCGCTGGTCAGCAATTCACGGCACAAGCGGTCTGCGCGTTCTGCGGTTAGCCATTGCTCGGTATCCACTCCCACTGCCAGCCAGTGTCGGGCATCGGCCACCATGACCTCTGCCGCGCCCTTGCTGTGGGTAATGCTGCCCACGGTACCGCCGGGCCAGGTAGGGGCTCTATCGGCGCCCATGCCTGGCACCCCCTCGAAGCCGAGAGTTCGAAGCGCCTCCCGGGCGCACCAACGCCCAGCCAGGTATTCGGTTTTGCGCTTGTCGACCGAGGATGTCAGCGTGGTGGGTAAAGGAATATCCGCCCGCAGGAAGCTGTCATCACGCAATTTTTCGATTTGATAGTGGCAGCCAACACGGACCAGACCATCGGCAATTTCCTCGCGATGAATATTGGATAGGCATTGTGGGCGCTGATATTCCGGCATGATTTATGGGCTGTCGATGGCTTTGCTGCACTATAGCAAACTCGCGGCATAAAGAGGGGGCGGGTTCGCGGTGCGTTGCGTGGTAAGTGCCGGTAGACTCGGTGCAGTATCTGCGCGCAGACGTATCGATTATTTAAAGGAGAGCCTCATGGCCGGAACCAGCTTGCTGGCATTGCTAGATGATATTGCCACCATTCTCGATGACGTATCGGTAATGACCAAGGTGGCAGCAAAGAAAACCGCCGGCGTGCTGGGGGATGATCTGGCGCTGAATGCGCAGCAGGTGTCCGGTGTGAAGGCAGACCGCGAACTGCCTGTGGTCTGGGCGGTGGCCAAGGGGTCTTTCGTCAACAAACTGATTCTGGTGCCGGCCGCGTTGCTGATCAGTGTGTTTCTGCCCTGGCTGATTACGCCGCTGTTGATGGTGGGGGGCGCTTACCTCTGTTATGAGGGCTGTGAAAAACTGCTCCACAAGTTTCTGCATGGCCGCGATGCGAAGGAGGAAGAGCATCAGCAGCGCCTGCAGGCGGTCAGTGATGAAAGCGTGGATCTGGTGGCCTTCGAGAAGTCCAAGATCAAGGGGGCGATCCGCACGGATTTTATTCTCTCGGCGGAAATCATCGTGATTTCTCTGGGGGCAGTGCAAAGCGCCACTTTTGGCGTACAGGTGGCGGCTATCTGCGCCATTGCAATATTGATGACGGTGGGCGTGTACTCACTGGTGGCGGGCATCGTGAAGCTGGACGATGCGGGTCAGCATCTGATGCAGACCCCTACGGACAGCACCGCTGCAGGGGCCCGTATTGCCTTCGGGAAAGCCATTCTGACCGTGGCGCCGTGGTTGATGAAGACCCTGTCCGTGGTTGGCACCGCTGCCATGTTCCTGGTGGGTGGCGGGATTCTGGTGCACGGTATCCCTGGCTCCCATGACTGGATTCATTCTCTTCAGGAAATGGCCGGCGCCGTGTCCTGGCTGGTGCCGTTGCTGATCAACCTGGTAGGCGGGATTGTTGCGGGTGCTCTGGTGTTGCTGGTAGTGACCAGCGTGTCGACATTCCGTGGAAAAGAAACGAGCGCTCACTGAATTCAGCGCAGTGATAGCCCATCACTCCCTGTCTGTACGCAGGACGGGGAGATGCAATCCGGGCCTCATTGCTCCAACAGGAGTCCATGGGCCTTGGCCAGTTTCAGAGCCCGGATTTTCTGGTCTTGTTCGAGGGCGCTTTCGAGCTCCCTCAACGCGTCGGTTTTGCCCTGGCGTTTCAGTTCATGCTTGATGGCATCCCAGGATTTCAGCGATATTTTTTTGCCGTCCACGGTGGCTCCGAGTGTTGCCTGAGTGGAAATCTTTCCTGCAGGGTAAAACGGATCCATGGGCCACGCCAGGCTGCCAGGAGGCGGCCGCCGTTAAGCGTCGTCAGGGAGAGAGATGGGGAAGGAATAACAGGGGAAATGGTGGGCCCACCAGGACTTGAACCTGGGACCAATCGATTATGAGTCGACTGCTCTAACCAGCTGAGCTATAGGCCCGAAAAACGGAAGGACAATAAAATGCCGGCCGCCGATTATTCGGGGGCCGGCATTTTTTTTCAAGCGTTAAAGGTCGCCATCCAGGAAGCTGCGCAGGTGTTCGCTGCGGCTGGGGTGGCGCAGCTTGCGCAGCGCCTTGGCTTCTATCTGACGGATACGCTCGCGGGTCACGTCGAACTGCTTGCCCACTTCCTCGAGGGTGTGGTCAGTGTTCATGTCGATACCGAAGCGCATGCGCAGCACCTTGGCTTCCCGGGCGGTCAGGTTGGCCAGGACTTCGCGGGTGGCTTCTTCCAGGCCCAGGGAGGTGGCGGAATCCACCGGGGACTCCATGTTGCCGTCCTCGATGAAGTCGCCCAGGCTGGAATCTTCATCGTCGCCGATGGGGGTTTCCATGGAGATCGGCTCTTTGGCGATCTTCAGTACCTTGCGGACCTTGTCTTCCGGCATTTCCAGGCGCACGCCCAGTTCTTCCGGGGTCGGTTCGCGGCCCATTTCCTGCAGCATCTGGCGCTGTACCCGGTTGATCTTGTTGATCGTCTCTATCATGTGCACCGGAATCCGGATGGTGCGTGCCTGGTCGGCGATGGAGCGGGTAATGGCCTGACGAATCCACCAGGTGGCGTAGGTGGAGAACTTGTAGCCACGGCGGTATTCGAACTTGTCCACGGCTTTCATCAGGCCGATGTTGCCTTCCTGAATCAGGTCGAGGAACTGCAGGCCGCGGTTGGTGTATTTCTTGGCGATGGAAATTACCAGACGCAGGTTGGCTTCCACCATTTCCTTCTTGGCACGGCGAGCCTTGGCTTCACCGATGGAAATGCGGCGGTTGATTTCCTTGATGTCGCCCACTGGCAAGCCAATGATTTCTTCGACGGTGGTGATCTTGCGCTGGGCGCGCTGGATGTCTTCTTTCACGACACTCAGCTTGTCGGCAATGGTCTTGCCTTTCTTGGTTTTCAGCTGCTGATCGACCCAGCCCATGTTGGTTTCATTGCCGGGGAACAGTTTGATGAAGTCCCGGCGATCCATGCCGCCGCGGCGGATGGCGGAGGTCATGATCTGACGCTCGAACTTGCGCACCAGATCCAGGTTGTTGCGCGCGCCGACCAGCATTTCGTCATAGATGCGCGGTACCAACTTGAACAGGGTGAAGTGCTCGGCCAGGGCTTCCAGGGCTTTGGCGGAGCTGGCATGGTCACGGCCGTTGCGCTTGAGGGCGCGTTCGGCTTTCTCGTGCAGTTTCTTCAGCTCGGCAAAGCGCTCTGCTGCCAGTACCGGATCCAGGCCACCTTCGTCTTCATCGTCATCATCGTCGTCGCTGTCTTTTTTGTCAGCGTCGTCGTCATCGCCGTTTTCTTTTGCTTTCTCTTTCGCTTCAGCGGCTTTCTTGGCTTTTTCTGCGAAAGTCGGTTCCTTGTTGGCATTGGTGGCGGCGGCGCCGTCATCATTGGGATCAAGGTAACCGGCGATGATATCGGTGAGCTTGCGCTCTTCGTTTTCCACGCGGGCGTATTCGTCGATCAGCATGTCCACGGCGCCGGGCCAGAAAGCCAGGGCGTGCAGGACTTCACGGGTGCCTTCCTCGATACGCTTGGCGATTTCGATTTCGCCTTCACGGGTCAGCAGTTCCACCGTGCCCATTTCGCGCATGTACATGCGCACCGGGTCGGTGGTGCGGCCGGGCTCGCTCTCTACAGAGGCGAGAACAGCGGCAGCTTCTTCGGCGGCAACTTCGTCGGTGCTGTCGGCACTTTCCTCGATCATCAACTGATCGGCATCGGCGGCTTTTTCCACCACGGTGATGCCCATGTCGTTGATCATCTGAATGATGTCTTCCACCTGATCGGTGTCGGTAATGGACTCCGGCAAGTGGTCATTCACTTCGGCGTAGGTCAGGTAACCCTGTTCCTTGCCGAGCGCGATCAACTGCTTCAGCTGGGATTGTTGCTGCTGCTTTTGAGTCGTCATGCAATAAAGCCCGTAACGTCGTGCTAGCTGCCGTGGCTGACTAGCGGATTGTGGCGTGGGAAAACGGCGTATTATACCGGTATATGGGGATTTCGGCCAGTAATTGCAAGACTACGGGCCGGATGGCAGTGAATTGTTGCTAGTGTTGTTTCTCTATGAAAATCATATATTTATGTGTTTTTTCTAGTTGAGAGGCTGGCGGGCGTGCTGGCGAGCTTCGGCCAGGGCTCTGTGCAGCTCCTGCCACTGAGCGGTATCGGGAATGCCGGCCTGCTCCATTTCGTGAAGGGCGGCCTCCAGGCGGGCGACCTCCAGCTGGGACAGGGCATCCTGCCACAGGCGTGCGGCCATCTCTTTCTGCATGGGCGGTTTGAGGCTGGCCTTGAGCAGGCGGGACAGGGTTTCGCCCTGTTCCAGTGCCATCAGGGCACCCAGCAGGGCGGCGGGCCCATGATTCTGTCGGCACAGGCCGGCCACCTGTATCAGCAGGTCGATGTGGGGCATGGGCAGTGGCTCCACGCCGTCGGGAAGAGGGTGCGCTTCCACCAGATCCGGGTAGTCCAGCAGTACCAATACCAGCCGTTCCGGCAGGGTCATGGGGCCCTTGCGGCTGCCATCCTGATAGCGGGCGGGGCGGCTGGGCGGTCGTGGCGAGTAATGGTTGTCTGCCGGGTAGTAGTCGTCCGGTGGTGGCATCGATTCGCCGCCATCCATGGGCATGAAGTCGTCATGCGGGTCCGGCTCGGGCCGGGACGGGGCGGCGGGCGACTGGGCCGGTTTGGGAGCCGGCTTCAACTGCGTCAGTGATTCCTTATCCAGACGAGTCAGCTGCGACAGTTCCTGGGTAAGCAGTGCCCGGTAGACCGGTCCGGCGGGCTTGTCCAGGTAGGGCAGGGCCAGTCGGGCCAGGCGGGCTCGGCCATCCACCGTTGCCAGATCCAGCCCTTCGGACAGATGACGGAACAGGTAGGTAGAGAGCGCGTCGGCCTTTTCGGTGAGTGCACGCAGGGCTTCAGGACCCTGTTGGCGGACCAGGGTATCCGGGTCTTCGCCGTCCGGCAGGAACAGGAAACGCACCTGTTTGCCGTCATCCAGTGCCGGCAGCAGGGATTCCAGGGCGCGCCAGGCGGCGCGGACCCCGGCCTTGTCGCCGTCAAAGCAAAGCACCACTTCGTTGACCTGGCGGAACAGCTTGCGGGCATGATCTTCGCTGGTGGCGGTGCCCAGGGTGGCGACCACATTGGGCACCCCGTGCTGGGCCAGGGCGATCACGTCCATGTAGCCTTCCACCACATAGAGTCGGTCGCTGCGGTCGCGGCTTTGACGCCATTCCCACAGACCATAGAGCTCCTGCCCCTTGTGGAAGACCGGGGTTTCCGGGCTGTTCAGGTATTTGGGTTTGCCGTCGCCGAGCACCCGGCCACCAAAGCCGATGGTGCGCCCACGGGTATCACGGATAGGAAAGATGATGCGGTCGCGAAACTTGTCATAGGTGCGCCCGGTGTCTTCCCGGCGTACCAGCAGGCCGGCGGTCAGGGCTTGTTCCAGGCCGGCTTCGGTGAGCGACAAACCGCCAATCAGATTGTCGTAACCCGGTGGCGCAAAGCCGACCCCGAAGCGCTTGGCGATTTCCCCGCTGAGTCCCCGTCCTTTCAGATAGGTAACGGCTTTTTGTCGTTCCGGTGCTTGACGTAACTGCTGGCAGTAGAACTTTTCGGCCCGGCTGAGCAGATCGTAGAGGGACTGCAGGCGGTCTTTTTTCTGACGGTCGGCAGGGGTTTCCGGGCGGCTTTCCGGGACTTCCATGCCGGCGCGGCCAGCAAGCTGCTTTACCGCTTCCGGGAAGCTCTGGTGCTCGTATTCCATCAGGAAGCCCACTGCGTTGCCGGAGGCGCCGCAGCCGAAGCAGTAGTAGAACTGCTTGTCCGGAGCCACGGTAAACGAGGGGGTCTTTTCCTGGTGGAAGGGGCAACAGGCGCTGTAATTGCGCCCGGTCTTTTTCAGGGGCACGCGGGAATCGATCAGCTCCACCAGGTCGGTGCGGGCCAACAGATCCTGTACGAAATTTTCCGGAATGCGTGCCATGGGTCTGATTTTGCCAGAATGGGAGGTTATTCAAACAGAAAGCCGTAACTGGCGGTAGTTCCGTTCGCCGTACGAAGTCAGTATAGGTTGAGAGGAAAAGGATCGAATAAAACCGGTCAGGCTGGGTGACCGTGGGGATCAGGCCAGCTTGGCGCGAACCTTGCCACTGGCGGCGCCCATGTCGGCACGGCCTTGCAGTTGCGGTTTGAGGATGCCCATTACCTTGCCCATATCCTGCATGCCCGCGGCACCGGTCTGGGAGATGGCATCATCAATCAGAGCGTCGACTTCTGCGTCGCTCAGTTGGGTGGGGAGGAATTCCTGGAGTACTACGATTTCCGCTTCTTCGGTTTC
Organism: Alcanivorax sp.; assembly: GCF_051117345.1. Lineage (GTDB taxonomy): Bacteria > Pseudomonadota > Gammaproteobacteria > Pseudomonadales > Alcanivoracaceae > Alcanivorax. Next base: position 3,576 of record NZ_JBNPEC010000088.1, on the reverse strand, counting down.
CGCCAGTTCCGGGCGGCCCGCATCGCGGTATTGGGTAGCAGAGTCCTTGCGCTGCTTGATCAGCTTGTCGAGCAACGCCAGTACACGGGCGTCATCGGGCTCGATGCGCTCATCTACTTCGATTTGCTTGATCGCTGACAGCGCCATACGAAAAACGCCAAGACGTGCCTTTTCTTTGGCACGCATGGCGTCTTTCATGGCTGCAGTGAGCTGCTCTTTGAGCGCACTCATTCAGACGTCTACCTTAGTAGAGACGTTTGCGTGCAAGCTGCTCACGCTGCAGTTTCTTAAGGTGACGCTTGACGGCTGCGGCACGTTTGCGCTTACGCTCTTGAGTGGGCTTCTCATATTGCTCGCGACGACGCACTTCAGAGAGAACACCCGCTTTTTCACAGCCACGCTTGAAACGGCGCAGGGCCACATCAAACGGTTCGCCTTCTTTCACCTTCACCTGAGGCATGAAGAATCACCTTCCTAAAAGTCTTTGGGTTATATGGATTCGCCGCGGGCTCAGGTGGTCCCGGGTGCGGCGAGGGCGGGGATTCTACCTGAGTTAGGAATAAATGCAAATCCGGTCGTCCGGCGCTATCATGGCGCCCGTATTTCAAGGGGTGAGCATCATGCGTGTATTGGGTATTGAATCAAGCTGTGACGAGACCGGGGTGGCCATTTATGACACCGATGCTGGTCTGCTGGGACAGGCCCTGTACAGCCAGGTGGAGATGCATGCCCGCTTTGGCGGCGTGGTGCCGGAACTGGCCAGCCGCGACCATGTGCAGCGGGTGTTGCCCCTGGTGAAACAGGTGATGGCAGACGCCGATACCACTGCGGATCAGCTTGATGGCATTGCCTATACCGCGGGTCCTGGCCTGGCCGGGGCACTGCTGGTGGGCGCCGGGGTGGCCCGGGCACTGGCCTTTGGTTGGGGCATTCCTGCCGTGGAAGTGCACCATATGGAAGGCCACCTGCTGGCGCCGTTGCTGGAGCCCGATGCCCCGGCCTTTCCCTTTGTGGCCCTGTTGGTCAGTGGTGGCCATACCCTGTTGCTCGAAGCTCGCTCTCTGGGCGATTACGCCATTCTCGGTGAATCCGTGGATGATGCCGCCGGTGAAGCCTTCGACAAAGCCGCCAAAATGATGGGGTTGGGTTATCCGGGCGGGCCGCGTATTGCCGCCCTGGCGGAGCAAGGGACACCGGGGCGGTTCCGCTTTCCCCGACCGATGACGGACCGCCCTGGCCTGGATATGAGCTTTTCCGGCCTGAAGACGTTCACCCTCAACACCATTAACGATCTGGGCGGCAAGGAGGCTCTCAGCGAGCAGGACCAGGCGGATATCGCCCTGGCATTCGAAGAGGCTGCGGTGGATACCCTGGTGATCAAGTGTCGCCGGGCGGTGGAGCAGACTGGTGACAAGCGTCTGGTGATGGCCGGCGGAGTCAGTGCTAATCGGGCATTACGCGCCAAGCTGGCCGAGCAGATGAAAAAGCGGGGTGTGGACGTCTACTACCCGGCGCCGCAGTACTGTACGGATAACGGCGCCATGATCGCCTTTGCCGGCGCCCTGCGCCTGCAGGCGGGGGAAAGTGCGGAGTTACCCATCAAGGTCCGGCCGCGCTGGCCGCTGACGGAGCTGGCATCACTCTAAACGGCCAGCCTCCACCTTGCCGTAGGAGCGTCGCTGGCGGCGCGATAAAAGACCAGGATCAAAAGCGCTTCTCGCCACAGAGGGCACCGAGCACACATAGAAAAACCTGGTTTTTTCCTCAGTGATCCCTGTGTCCTCTGTGGTAAATCCGTCTTTTCAGATTTTGGTTTTATGCACTTCGCGTACCCTGCGGGCCGCCCTAGCGGGCGTTACCTGCACTTCGTTCCGGTTCGCGCCGCCAGCGACGCTCCTACGGTTGGGGGGGCTAGTCCTTCTTCCTGAACCCCAGTTCTTCCCCGCGCAGGAGTTTTTGCAGGTTGCTGCGGTGACGCAGGATCATCACCAGGGACAGCACCAGCATGGGCCAGAAGGCCTGGGGCAGCCAGGCGAAGATGCAGGCCGGAGCCACCACGAAGGCGCTTAACGAGGCCAGGGAAGAAATGCGGGTGAGGGCGAAGACCAGCAGCCAGACGACCCCCGCCACCAGGCCGCTGGGCCAGTGCAGGGCAAACAACAGGCCAAAGGCCGTGGCCACACCCTTGCCGCCCTGGAAGTGGAAAAATACCGGAAACAAATGGCCGAGAAAGGCAAAGGTGCCCACCAGTGCGGCCACGAACGGGCCCATGCCCAGATAGTGGGCCAGCACCACCGGGATCACCCCTTTGAGCACATCGCCCAGCAGTGTCAGCGCCGCGGCGGGCTTGCCGCCGATGCGCAGCACATTGGTGGCGCCCGGGTTGTTGGAGCCCTCGGTGCGCGGGTCCGGGTAGCCGAACAGTCGGCACACCAGAATTGCACTGGAAATGGAGCCCATCAGATAGCCGGCCACGCACAATGGCAGCAGCCAATACCACACATCCTGTAATGTCCCTGCTTGCACCGGCTATAATCTCCCTTCACATCGCCGGGGTGGCGAATTCTGCATGCTTGGCAGGCGTTAATTGTACACATGGCGACACGCCTGCCTGCGTTGCAAGCGTAACATCTGATTACCCAAAGTGGGATTCATGAAGATGGTAAGTCGCTTCCCCGTGAAATCTGCGCCAAGAGGGCGAGTATGGACATTGTTTATATCAATGATTTGAAAGTGGATACCGTTATCGGGATTTTCGACTGGGAGCGGCGTATTCGTCAGACTGTCAGCCTGGATCTGGAAATGGCGGCGGATATCCGCAAAGGCGCGGCGTCGGACCATATCGACGATGCGCTGGACTACAAGACCATCGGCAAGCGTGTGATTGCGTTTATCGAAGGCAGCGAATTCCAGCTGGTGGAAACCCTGGCAGAAAACGTGGCTCAGCTGGTGATTGGTGAATTCAATGTGCCATGGCTGAAACTGCGGCTGAGCAAGCCCGGCGCCCTGCGTGGGTCGCGGGATGTGGGCGTGATCATCGAAAGGGGTCAAAAACCCAATGGGTAATACGGATCAATCTGCCCGGGTGTACCTTAGCCTGGGCTCCAATATCGACCGGGAGCACAACATCCGCTCCGGTCTGCAGGCACTGGTTGCCGCCTTCGGTGAGTTGGCGGTCAGCCCGGTGTACGAAAGCGAAGCGGTGGGTTTTGCCGGTGATGCCTTCTACAACCTGGTGGTGGGAATCGACACTGCCTTGTCCGTAGGTGAGCTGGCCGCAGTCTTGCGCGATATGGAAAAAGACCATGGCAGGGTGCGCGGAGAGAAGAAATTTTCCAGCCGTACCCTGGATATCGACATCCTCACCTATGACGATCTCACCGGCGATATCGACGGGGTGCAACTGCCCCGTGACGAAATCCTCAAGCACGCCTTTGTTCTCAAACCTCTGGTGGACCTGGCTCCCGACGCCATCCATCCGGAAACCGGCAAATCCTACCGGCAATTGCTGGAAAAAGCGGACTTTGCCGGTCCGGCATTGTTGGTGGTGGAGCTGGAGGCGTAGCTACGTGCTAC
>NZ_JBNPEC010000050.1:0-5359 GCF_051117345.1 Alcanivorax sp. | reverse complement strand
ACCATTGGCATCAGCCAGCTACGCTTCAACCAGGCTGGAAAGATATTCTTCCACCAGGATTTCTGGGACAGCAGCCAAGGCCTGGACCCGCATCTGCCAGTATTAGGACCGATGACCCGATGGCTACGCGATCACTGACCCGAACCCTTCTGCTCTCACTGACCTGCCTGCTGGGCAACAGTGCCCAGGCGGACGACTGGCAGCTATGCCACCGCAGTTATGTTAAGGCATTGCGCTTTATCACCGTGGGAGAGGCACGTCTGCTTCGCCAGGACTGCAATGTAGACGACCTGCTGGCAGCGCCGATGAGACTGGAATTCAGTTACCACCGGGAGGTTCCCGGGGACGCCTTTGCCAAGGCGGCCATGAACTTTCTGGAAAAAAACCTCAACGACCGGGATTTCCAGCAACTGAAACCCCGTTTTGAGCGTTTTAACAGTCATTACCGGGATATTGGCGATGGCGACACCTATGCCATGGTCTATCAGGATGAGCAGCTGTTGCTGATGCTCAATGACGAACCGCTCACCAATGAACAGGGAGACCGTTTCGCCAGGGCCTACCTGCGAATCTGGTTCGGGGAAAACCCCTACTCAAACAACCTCAAGCAGGCCCTATTAGGTAACCCCTGACACCCCCACCGCTATTGCGCCTGGGCAGGCCAATCGGGATACTGATTACATAAAAATCAATATCTTTTGGGGATATCGCAGCATGTCCAAGCTGTTCCATGTGGTGGCCTCTTCTGCCCGGCAAACCAGCCGGCACGACCGTGCCACCGCTCTGAAAGGCACCCTGCTGATTACCATCAGTGCCATATTACTTTCCCTGGTGCTCACCAGCATCGCCATTCTGGTCGTTGGCGAAAGGGACTGGCTTTCCGCGTTGGTACTGGCCACGCTACTTCCTCTGCTGCTACTGCCACCGCCACTCTATCTGGTAGGTAGCCGCCTGATATCACTGGACCGGCAGAACCACCAACTCCAGCAGCTTGCCCGGGAAGACCATCTCACCGGTCTGTTTAACCGCCCTCACCTGCTCAGCATGCTGGAAAGGGAACTGGCACTCAGCCAACGACACAACTACACCGTGTCCATCCTGCTGCTCGAGATCAACGACTTCACCCAGTTGCTGGATGAGTACGGACGTCACACTGGCGAGAAGGCACTACGCCTGTTTGCCGACTGTATTCGTGAAAAGATTCGCGAAAGCGATCTCTTCGGCCGCTTCGACGGCGCCCAGTTCCTGCTGGTACTACCGCACACCAACTATGACGATGCCGCCCGCATGGGCGAAGGTCTTCGCGCTCTCACCGCCGGCATCAGGCTGACTAGTCAGCAGCCCGGAGACACGCAACAGGAAAATGTCAAAATCAGCGCAAAAATCGGCGTTGCCAGTACAGAAAACAGTGGCCGCAGTATCAACCCGCTACTTAACGAAGCGGACTATGCGCTTTACCAGAATCGCAATGAAGGACGTGATCGTACGGACTTACCGAAAACCAACCTTTAAGACTTACCAAAAAAATATAAAGTAATGCTTTTACACTAGTTAATTACAAAAAAAAGACCTCCTGCTACCAAACAATTTCCATATTTGTAAATTTTTTTATTAATCTGTCATGTGAGGATTTACATGGGAGACAGGCTGCCCAACACTGACCTCGTGTTTGTACTGCCTATTTGGACAAAACAAGGAAGGAGCTTATGAACGCTAAACATTTTTTGGCGGCGAGTATTGCTTGCGCATCCGTCACTGCGGCCACTGCGGTCACTGCTGACGAAATCCCCGAGCGTTATTTTTACTTCGGTGGTCACATCAGTGAAAACTGGGTTGATATCGGTGATCACTACGACCAGAACACCTCTGAGAACGAAGTCACCCTTCCCGGTGCCCAGATGGGTTACCGTTTTAACCGTAACTGGTCTGTTCAGGGTTGGTGGGAGCGTAACAACTCCAACACCGATCTCCTTGGCGACGCGGACATCAATATTGCTCACGGTAGCCTGCGCAAGCACTTTGCCGGCAACTCCGCATTCGAACCCTATGTGGGTATCGGTGCCGGTGAGTTCCGCACCGAGCCGAACAGCGACAGCTCCAACGACTTCAAGGAAACCATCGGTACTCTGGAAGCCGGTTTCCAGACCCTGCTGCACCCGCACTTCCTGCTCGACGTGGGCGCTCGTCCCTACTACAGCTTCCGTACCGAGCGCTGGGACGCAGAAGTCTATGCTGGCCTGAACTTCCTGATCGGTGCGTCCGAGAAGAAAGAAGAACCGGCTCCGGTGGTTGAGAACGTGGTAACCGACAGCGACGGTGACGGCGTACCTGATGATCGCGATCAGTGTGCCAACACCCCTGCAGGTGCCCAGGTTGATGCAACCGGCTGTGAACTGGACGACGACGCTGACGGCGTAGTCAACAGTGCCGACGAATGCCCGGATACTCCGGCAGGCGCACTGGTAGACGACAAGGGCTGTCAGCAGTACCTGGAAAAAGACGTGAAGGAAACCCTGTACGTTGAGTTCGGTCTGGACAAGGCTGAAGTCCGTCAGACTTCCTACCCCGAGCTGGAGCGTCTGGCTGAAGAGATGCGCAAGTATCCTTCTGCCAACCTGGTACTGGAAGGTCACACCGACAGCACTGGCGCAGCGAGCTACAACAAGTCGCTCTCCAAGAAGCGTGCTGATGCAGTGAAGAAAGTTCTGGTGGAAGAGTTCACCATCAGCACTGACCGCATCACCACTGAAGGCTACGGTGAAGAGAAGCCGATCGCCGACAACGGCACCAGTGAAGGCCGCGCGGAAAACCGTCGCGTAGAAGCCATCATGAAGGCCACTACCCAGGAAGCTCAGTACCAATAAGAGCCTTTCCTGAACAAAAAAGGGCCGGCATTTGCCGGCCCTTTTTTTATGCTCAAAATCTATCGAGCCTGTCCGATATGTAGAATGCACTGAGCCTGCACCACAACCACCATCGCCGAATCGGTGCAGAGTCCCTACCTACAAGCAAACGTGGTCACTCCCTCATCCCTTGCGACGAGCAGCGAAAAACGCCTTCAGCATGGCTGCACTCTCTACCTCCATCAATCCACCTTCCACCAGCAACTTGTGGTTATAGAAATCCACCTGCGGTAACTGTAACTGACTCTCACAGACACCGGCACGGGGCTCTTTGGCCGCATAGACCAGGCGAGCGACACGGGCATGTACCAGCGCACCGAAACACATGGTGCACGGCTCCAGGGTCACGTACAGCGTGCTTCCCGGTAAGCGGTAATTCTGCTCAGCATCGGCGGCGGCGCGTAATGCCACCACCTCGGCATGGGCGGTTGGGTCATGGCCGGTGATGGGTTGATTGAAGCCTTCGCCCAGCACCTGCTGATCACGAACCAGCACCGCTCCCACGGGGACTTCACCCACCTCGGCACCCTGCCGGGCCAACTCCAGTGCCCGCTGCATCCAAATTTCGTCGTTCATGGCTCTATCCTGATGGTTGCGCGGCAATGGTATGTCCCAGCAAGCCCTAGGGAGCCTCTGAATAACTCCTTGCATGCTCAGTCTTTCAGGCTGGTTTGCAATCTAGGCGCGCTTTTGAAGGTGTATGTCCATCCATCGAAAAAGCGCAACAACGAGTGCGGGCCAGCCTGGAAGACCCGGAGGGCGAGGCCTGAAGGGCCCATCTGCTGCGTTTTGTCGCTAGGAAAGGGAACCACCCTGTCCGACGCGACAAAACACAACAGCTGCACCCTTCAGGCCACGCTGAGTACGCAAGGAGTTATTCAGAGGCTCCCTAGCCCGGATTTCTCACCCAAACGCTCCTCAATTCGGGTTTGGCACTACTATACAAGACAGAAAGCCATTTTAGAGTAGATTCCATTTTGTATCTCACGCTTGCCATGCATTAGACGAGTGCTAAAGCACCGCCAGCGCGCCCAGACAGCTTGAAAAGGCATCCAGCCTGTCGCTGCGCTGGCTGAACGCACTGGCGGCACTTTATCACTCGCCTACTACATGGCATTGGATGAAAAGTCCGGGCTAGCACCAACACCCCATTTCGTTACAATCATGCCATCAACCGCATTGAGAGCTGTTATGACATCCATCGGAACGCCTTTTACCGACACCGCCACCCGCGTCATGCTGCTGGGCAGCGGCGAACTGGGCCGGGAAGTGGCCATCGAACTGATCCGTTATGGCTGCGAAGTGATCGCCGTGGACCGCTATGATCATGCCCCTGCCATGCAGGTGGCCCAGCGTAGCCATGTCATCAACATGCTCGACGGGGCCGCCTTGCGCCAACTGGTAGAACAGGAGAAGCCGGCGCTGATCGTCCCGGAAATCGAAGCCATCGCCACCGACGAACTGGTACAACTGGAAAGCGAGGGCTTTACCGTGGTGCCCACCGCACGGGCAGCAAAGCTGACCATGAACCGCGAAGGCATTCGCCGACTGGCGGCAGAAGAATTATCCCTGCCCACCTCGCCCTACCACTTTGCAGAAACCCTGGAGGACTACCAACAGGCCGTTGCCCGCTTCGGCCTGCCCTGCGTGGTCAAACCGGTGATGAGCTCCTCCGGCAAGGGCCAGAGCACGGTGAAAACCGAAACGGATATCCAGACCGCCTGGGACTATGCCCAATCCGGTGGCCGCGCCGGACAGGGCCGGGTGATCGTAGAAGGCTTTGTGGATTTCGATTATGAAATCACCCTGCTGACCGTGCGTCACCGGGATGGAACGACCTATTGTTCTCCAATCGGTCATCGTCAGAAAAATGGCGACTACCAGGAGTCCTGGCAACCACAACCCATGAGCCAAAAGGCACTGGACGCCTCACAGGAAGTGGCCGGTGCCATCACCGAAGCGCTGGGTGGTATGGGAATTTTCGGTGTAGAACTGTTTATCAAGGGCGATCAGGTCTATTTCAGCGAAGTATCACCGCGCCCCCATGACACCGGGCTGGTCACCCTGCTTTCGCAGAATCTGTCCGAATTCGCCCTACATGCCCGCGCCATCCTCGGCCTGCCGATTCCGGACATCGAACAACGCGGCCCCAGCGCTTCTTCGGTACTGCTGGTGCAAGGCGAATCCACTGAGATGCGTTACAGTGGGCTGGACAAGGCCCTGGCCCAACCGGAAACGGAAGTGCGCCTGTTCGGCAAACCGGAAGTGAAAGGCAGCCGTCGTCTGGGTGTCGCCCTGGCGAGAGGCGAATCCATCCAGGAAGCGCGGGACAAGGCCAATGCCGCCAGCGCGGCTCTGAAAGTCGATCTTTAAAACGAGGATAATAACAATGCAAAATCAGGACACGCACAGCAAGGTGATCGGCTATCTGCTGTGGATTTTCGGTTTCATGGGCG
>NZ_JBNPEC010000184.1:0-5412 GCF_051117345.1 Alcanivorax sp. | reverse complement strand
TATCGCGCTTGTCATGGACAAACCTCGCCCTCAAATCTAAGCTAAGGCTACTCCCTAATCATTACAACGCCCCGGGCGTGACGAGGACTTTTGCCCACCATCCATAACCTGGAAAAACGGTTACGCAGTTATCTGGACGATGATCAGATCGCCCAGGTCGTACGCGCTTACCATTTTGCCGAGCAAGCGCACGAGGGGCAGTACCGCCGCACCGGGGACCCGTACATCACCCACCCGCTGGCCGTGGCCAACATCCTCACCGACATGCACATGGACCACTCTTCACTGATGGCTGCCATGCTGCACGACGTGATCGAGGACACCGGCATCACCAAGGAACAGCTGGCCGGGGAATTCAGCGAGGAAGTGGCCGAGCTGGTGGACGGCGTCTCCAAAATCGCCCAGATCAAATTCGAGTCCAAGGCCGAGCAGCAGGCGGAAAACCTGCGCAAGATGATGCTGGCCATGACCCGGGACATCCGCGTCATTCTCATCAAATTGGCCGACCGCCTGCACAACATGCGCACCCTGCATGTTATGCGTGCGGAAAAACGCCGCCGCATCGCCACTGAGACTCTGGAGTTGTACGCCCCCATCGCCTTCCGGCTGGGCATGTACAACATGCGGGTGGAGTACGAGGACCTGGCCTTCCACGCCATCTACCCCATGCGCGCCCGGTTGATTGGCCAGGCAGTAAAAAAGGCCCGCGGCAACCGCAAGGAAATCCTCACCACCATCAAGGCCAGCCTGGAACACTGCCTGGAAGAAGAAGGCATCGAGGCGCGGGTGCTGGGCCGCGAAAAGCATCTTTTCAGTATCTACTCCAAGATGAAGGAGCAGCACAAACCCTTCGCCGACATCATGGATGTGTTTGGTTTTCGCATCATCGTCGACCGGGTGGATACCTGTTACCGGGTGTTGGGCGCGGTGCACAACTACTTCACTCCGATCCCCGGCCGCTTCAAGGATTACATCGCCATTCCCAAGGCCAACGGCTACCAGTCCCTGCATACCACCCTCAAGGCGCGCTCCGGCATTCCCCTGGAAATGCAGATCCGTACCGAGGAAATGGAGGCCATGGCCAATAACGGCATCGCCGCTCACTGGCTGTACAAGGCCGACGACGAGCCCGGCTCGCCCACCCACAGTCGCACCCAGAGCTGGATGCAGCGGCTGCTTGAGCTACAGCAGAAAGCCGGCAACTCCATGGAGTTCATCGAGAATGTAAAGGTGGACCTGTTCCCGGACGAAGCCTATGTGTTCACCCCCAAGGGCGACATCAAGGAACTGCCCGGCGGTGCCACCGCCGTGGATTTCGCCTATGCGGTGCATACCAAGGTGGGCAACCAGTGCGTAGCCGCCCGTATCGACGGCAAGCTGGCGGCACTTTCCACGCCCCTGGAATCCGGCCAGACGGTGAAAATCATCACCGCCCCCAACGCCACCCCCAACCCGGCCTGGCTCAACTTCGTGGTCACCGGCAAGGCGCGCACCAACATACGTCACTTCCTCAAACACCAGCGCCGCGAAGATGCCGTGGAGCTGGGCGAACGGCTACTGGAAAAAGCCCTGCATTCCTATGACATCGGCATGGACGAGCTGCCCATCGAACGGGTCGTCAGTGAGCTGGCCGGTAACGGCTATGTGGAACTGGACGAACTGCTGGAAGACATCGGCATGGGCAACCGCCTGGCGCCGCTGGTAGCCCGTAAACTGGCTGGCGCCCGCGATGATGACGAACGCCAGCACGAAGATGACCGCCGACCACTGGCCATCCGTGGCAGCGAAGGCCTGATGGTCAGCTATGCCAAGTGCTGCCTGCCACTGCCCGGCGACACCATTATCGGCCACCTGAGCGCCGGTCGCGGCATCGTGGTACACCGGGACACCTGCAAGAACCTGCTGGCGGAAATGCGCAACGCCCCGGAAAAATGCATCGCCCTGAGCTGGGATAAACAGGTGGAGCAGGAGTTCACCGCCGCCCTGCGCATCGAGCTGATCAACAAGCGCGGCGTGCTGGCTACACTGGCCAACAGCGTTTCCGAGCTGGGCTCCAACATCGACACCATCGACATGGCAGAGAAGGACCCGACGCTCACCTCCCTCAACGTGACCATGACGGTAAAAGACCGCATCCACCTGGCCCGCATCATCAAGAAGCTACGCACGCTGGACAGCATAGTGCGTATTCACCGGCTTTGATCACACACACCAGCCTCCGCGTAGGAGCATCGCCGGCGCCGTTTTAGCCAACCCGGACCACAAGCATTTTCACCACAGAGAGCACTGAGACGCAGAGAAAACCCTTCTTTTGCTCTGTGGGCTCTGCGCCCTCTGTGGTAAATCGATCTTTCCAGAGGTTATCTATGCGCCCGCAAACAGGGACAAGCCTCCTGTGTTGCGTGTGAGCCTGCTGCGTGCAAGCATAGCCTCTTTCCTGATTTCCGCCTGCCAGCACCAAGGTGCTGGCAGCTCAACCAAGTGAAGAACCGATCATGTCCAACCATTCCGTTATCAGCACCGACAAGGCGCCTCAGGCCATTGGCACCTATTCCCAGGCCATCAAGGCAGGCGCCACCGTTTATCTGTCCGGCCAGATCCCGCTGGTGCCTGACACCATGGAGCTGGTGGACGGCGATATGGAAGCGCAGATCGAACAGGTATTCAGCAATCTGATCGCCGTCTGTGAAGCCGCCGGGGGCACCCTGCAGGACATCGTCAAACTGAATATTTTCCTCACCGATCTGAGCCACTTTGCCCTAGTCAACGAGATCATGGCGCGTCACTTCAAACAACCCTATCCCGCTCGGGCCGCCATCGGCGTGGCAGCCCTGCCCAAGGGCGCCGGCGTGGAAATGGACGGCATCATGGATATTGCATAACCGCCGCAACAGGCCGCATGCATCATGCAACACGCCCGCTACTCGCGGGCGTTTTTGTTACCAAACTCTCCTCCTCAGGGGGAAGACAACCGCGCCCCAAGAGCGCACCATCTGGATATAACGTCATCCGACCCGGAGGGACTGCGATATGGACACCGCAACCCACGACCTACCCACCCTGTTTGCCCAGCTTGGCCTGGATAACAGCGATGCGGCCATCGAAGACTTCATCCATCAGTACGCCGGCAGCCTGAAAGACAGCATGCATCTACATCAGGCACCGTTCTGGAACGCTTCTCAGGCACGTTTTCTGGCAGATGCCATTCGCGAGGACGCGGACTGGGCCGAAGCGGTGGACAGCCTGAGCGCTCTGCTGCGCCACTAGAAAACCTCTACACAACATCTTCTCGTGTGGGAAGCGATGCTTGCCGTGGGATGAAACATAGCAAAAACAGACACTGCCCCGGGTATGACAAGGTATAGGCAGCGCACGAATATTCGTGCGCTCTTCCGCGGTACCGCCAAAAGGACGGGAGCACCAGCGTAAAACAAACCGCCCGAATTCAGGCTCAAACCAGTTGCAACACCCGCGCGATACGATCAAAGAAAAAGCAGTAAACCAACAGCGGGAGGGGCAGGCCCAGCAGAGAGCCGAGCAGATAATCGCGGCGTTTTACTCCGCTCAATGCCAGGGTGTAGTTCAGGGCAGGCATGGTCTGGAACAGAAGTCGCAGTAACACCACGCTGCGCACCGGATGGCGGTCCAGGCGGGCAAGAATCTTCCTTGCCAGGGGCCTGTCGATATCCCGCAAGGCACTACCGCCAACACCCTGCACCACCTGAAATGTCACCAGGCAGGAGACACAGGCCGCCACATAGGTGACCAGCCCGCCGGTCGCCGTGCCCAGCGCCAGTATCGCCGCTGCCAGAAACGGCCAGCCCGGCAACTGGATCAGGTTGCCAATGGCAAACGCCAGCACAAACAGCAAGACGCCCACCACCAGGTTGGCTTCCAGCAGCGCCCGCAAGGCAGGCAGGGAAAACTGCTCACGCAGCCCGGTGAGTTCCACCAGTAACAGCACTGTCACCAGCACCACGGCCAGCAGGATCAGTCGTCGATAACGTGTCATGGCAAACGGCAAAGCCACATCCGGATTCCTGTCTCAAAGTCAGGATTCAGTGTAACCGATTGGGGGAAAGCGGGAACGTGAAGGGGGCGGAGTTTCAAGTGGAAAGTTCAAAGTTGAAAAGCGCGGGGCATGCCAGGAGCCATCCGAAATCCGTCTTAGCCGCGCCGCATCGCCAGGAAAACAATCCAAAAAAACAGCCCATCGCGGTCACCAGCGCTGGCTGGTTGACACCTCATTTAACCTGCGCTTTTCAACTTTGAACTTTCAACTCGCAACTCACAATCAGCCCAACGCCAATTCGGAATCCAGGACGGCCTGATAGCCCTCCGGCAGCACATCCGCCCAGGCATCCAGACCGGCGCGCAGGCCTTCCAGGCTGTCCGCCACCAGATTAGCGTGGCCCAGCTTGCGACCCGGGCGCACGCCCTTGCCATACCAGTGCACCACACCCGGGTGTTGCAGCCAGGCACTTTCGAAGGGGGTACCGATCAGGTTCACCATGGCGGTGGGGCCGTGCACATTCAGCGCGTGCAGGGGCACCCCGGCCAGGGCGTGGACATGCAGATCGAACTGGGACCAGTCAGCCCCTTCGTGTGTCCAGTGGCCGGAATTGTGCACTCGCGGAGCAATCTCGTTGACCATCAGCTGGCCATCAGTTTCGAAAAACTCCACCGCCATCACACCGGCGTAGTCCAGCTCTTCCATGATGCCCTTGAGCATCTTCTCAGCCGGCTTCTGCAGGTCGGCGCAGGCATTGGCCGGCGCCAGGCTCAGGCGCAGGATGCCGTCCACATGCCAGTTGCGGGTGAGCGGGTAGAACAGGGTTTCGCCGTTGGTGCTGCGAGCACCAACAATAGACAGCTCGCGGCGGAAAGGAATCTTCTGTTCGATGATGGCCTTGCCAGCCAGCTCGCTGGCAGGCACCGCGCTCAGATCACCGCCTTCGCCAACGATCCAGGTGCCACGCCCGTCATAACCGCCGGTGCGTGCCTTGACCACCACACCGCCAAACTTCGCCACCGCCGCATCCAGATCGTCCGGCTGGTCCAGGGTCACCCAGGGAGCAGTGGGAATGCCCAGCTTGTCGAGCATGGATTTCTGGGTGAAGCGATCGGGGATCACTTCCAGCGCGCCGCGCGCCACGCAACGGTCGCTCTTTGCCAGCTCGGCGGACAGGCCGGCTTCCGGGAAGGCTTCGCGCTCCACGGTGATCACCGGGTAGCGCTCCTGGCACTCTTCCCAGCTGATCGGCACTGCCAGGTCCGCGGTGCCTGGCAGCAGCAAGGCCCGTTCCGGGTCGTAACGACCCACTACCAGGCCCAGACGCGCCGCCGCTTCTGCCATCATCAGGCCAGACTGGCCCCCACCGAACACGAGCCCACCATTCATCAGCCTTCACC
>NZ_JBNPEC010000194.1:0-5414 GCF_051117345.1 Alcanivorax sp. | reverse complement strand
TGGGCCGGGGCAAGCCGGGCACCCGGGGGGAAGAACAGCTCCACGCAGTGGAAGACATTGTCGCCGGCAAACGTCCGGCCGAACGCGATACCCTGATGGATATCGCCGGCGCACGGCTCTATGTGGAAGCCACCCTGGCCGGTATCAGCGGCGGCGATCGTCGCGGCAAATCCTATGCTGGCGATCAGGGCGATATGCCTGGCCACGTGGGCCAGGCCATGGATGCGGTACTGCGAGAATGCCGTGCCGGCCTGGAAGAGGCCAAGGACGGCATCGTCGAGTTCATTGCCTCACAATGGAACCCGGAGCACCTGGGCCCGGTGCCGGAACGGCTTAATGCCGTGCGCGGCGGCCTGGAAGTCATCCAGCTCAGCAAGCCTGCGGTGATTCTGCGCCAGTGCGTGCTCTTCATTCAGGAAAAGCTGCTTGACGCCGACCAGCCCAAACCGGACTGGCGCAGCATGGACACCCTGGCCGATGCCATCACCTCGGTGGAATACTATCTGGAACGTCTCAGCGACGACCCGGAAACGACCGACGATATCCTGCAACTGGCCCGTGCCAGTGTGGACGCTCTCGGTTACCCGCTGGACCAGGGCAGTGATTTCGGCGATGACCAGTTCGAGGTGGAACGCATTGAGCTGGACGCAGAGGCCCGGACTGACAGCCACACCGTCGACGAGCCGGAGTCTTTGCATCCCGAGCCTGATGCCGACATTACCGACGACCACCTCGGCGACGACGACCTGAATGAAGACGTCTCCCTGGAACAGGCCTTCGACGACAGCGACGATGCCGCGCAGGACGGCGCCGACGAGGACGACCGCACTCTCGAAATTACCGGCCTGGCACCCACCGGCCAGGAAGCACAGTCCGCACCGCAGGAATCCGGCGCCGAGCCACAACCGATCGCCGAGAGCCACTCTGCCGACGACGATGACGATCTGATCGATGACGAAATCATCGAGATCTTCCAGGAAGAAATCGGCGAAGTCCTGGACGCACTGGATCAATACTTCCCGCGCTGGGCCGCCAACACCAGCGATGAAGAATCCCTGGTGGAATTCCGCCGCGCCTTCCACACCCTGAAAGGCTCCGGCCGCATGGTCGGTGCCAGCACCGTGGGTGAGCTGGGCTGGTCCGTGGAAAACATGCTCAACCGGGTCATTGACCGCAGCATTGAACCCACCGCGGTGCTGATTGCACTGGTACAGGAGGTCCGCAACCGCGTTCCTGCCCTGGTGGATGCCTTTACCCTGCGACAACCCGATCCGTTCGATGTGCAACCGCTGGCCGACGCCGCCGACACCCTGGCCGCCGGCGGCCAGATTGATCAGGTGCCGGCCATCACTGGCAGCGAGAGCAACAGCGCTGATAACCAGGCCGACGTTGCTGCATCCGGCGATGACACGCAAAGCGACGACACGCTGGAAATCACCTTGCCCGCCGACAGCGAATCGTTCGCGGACACCGGCGCGGACAGTGACGACAGCCTGTCCGTGGAAGATCTGGCTGCTTTCAACGACGCCGCCGACGATAGCGATGCCTACCTTGCCTGGGAAGACAACGACAATGCCGATGATGACGTCATCGAATTCAGTCTGCCTGACGAAGAGGCACCCGAGCCGGCCAGCGAAACCGCGTCAGCAGACAGCGACAACGCCGACAACGGTATCGACAGCCTCGCCGACATCCCGGACATGAGTGACGGCGACAACGCCACAGCGGATGCCGACAGCGAGGAGGGACCCGACCCGGTGCTGCTGGAGATCTTCGCCAGCGAAGCCCGTCGCAACCTGGCGCTGATTGATGAGTGGCTGGACACCGTCGACCCGGACTTGTCCGAACACACCTTGGACGATAGCGTCCACCGCGCTCTGCACACCCTCAAGGGCAGTGCCCGCATGGCGGAAATCGAAGCGGTGGCGGAAGTCGCGGAGCCGGCGGAAAAGCTGGTCCGCGACCTGATCAGCAGCAACCGCCGGATAACCACACAGCAGGCCGGGCTGCTGCGGCAGGCTCATCGCCTGGTGCTCAACAACCTGGAACAGCTCGCTCAACCCCACCTGCCCGGCGCCGATGCCCTGATCTCCGCGCTACAGCAACACCGCGACGGGCTGGCCGAACAGAATGACTCCGGCCCGGATCCACACATCCTTTCCGTGTTCCTTTCCGAAGGCATGGACCTGATCGTGGACGCGGAACAACTGCTGGATCAGTGGGCCCAGCATCCAGAACAGACCGAAGAGTTGGTGAAACTGCGCGATGAGCTGCAACTGCTCTCCAGCAGCGCCACCACCGCCGGCCTCAACGAAATTCACGCCCTGGCCGCAGCCCTGGCCGCCTGCTATAGCGCGGTGGAATCCGGCCGCCTGGCCTGCAGCGAGCAGATGCTGGCGCTGGCTGCTGAAGGCCAGGATGCCCTGGTCAACATGATGGACTGCCTGGCCGCCGGCCAGACCGTGCGCCCGGAACTGGGCCTGGTGGATTCCCTTCATGAACTGGCAGAAAGCAGCGGCCCGGACGGCGATGGCCCAGGCCCTGGCGGCCGTTCACCTCACTGGGACGATGCCTTCTCTGACAACAGCGCAGATTCCCCGGCTGTGGATAGCGCCCCGGATACCAACAGCTGGGCCGGCAGTGGTGAATATCAGGCCCACATGGATCCGGAACTGGTCAGCCTGTTCCTGGAAGAGGCCGAAGAGATTCTGGAATCCGCCAGCCAGACCCTGGACCAGTGGGAACAGGGTGATGCCGGCAACGTGGATGGTCTGCAACGGGATCTGCACACCCTCAAAGGAGGGGCCCGCATGGCCGCCGTGGCCCCGGTAGGCGACCTGGCCCACGAACTGGAAAATCTCTACGAAGCTCATCATAACGGCCAGCAACAAACGGACCCGGCCCTGTTTGCCCTGCTGCACCGTTGCCACGACCGGCTCGCCGAAATGATCGACGCCCTGCGCGGCGGCAGAACCCCGGAAGACGCCCCGGAACTGGTCAGCGCCATCCAGGCCTTCCTGCGCGGCGACAGCCCGGCCAGTGATACCCCGAGTTCCAGTGCCACCCTCGACAGTGAACCCCAGGCTCACGAAGCCGCTTCCCACTTTGCCGAAGACACCGGCAGCACCGCGCCCGTTGCGGTTGAGGACGCGCCCGCCTCTCCGGCGCCCCCTCAACCGGAGCGTGACCCGGAGCTGGTAGAAATCTTCCTGGAAGAAGCCGACGAGATTCTGGAATCCGCCGGCAGCAGCCTGGAGCAGTGGATCGGCGAGCAGGACAACCTGATCGAACTGCAATCCCTGCAACGCGATCTGCACACCCTCAAGGGTGGCGCACGCATGGCGGAAGTCAGCGAACTGGGCGATCTGGGCCACGAGCTGGAAACCCTTTATGAAGGCCTGGCGCAAAGCCGCCTGGCCATTGAACCGACCCTGTTCGATCTGTTGCATCGCTGCCACGACCAATTGGCGGAAATGGTAGAGGCGCTCAAGGCCGGCCGGCCGCTGCCCCAGGGCGACACCCTGATCCAGGCCATTCACGGCTATGTGGCCGACCCGGCGGGATTCAGCCTGCCTGCTGTTGCTTCTGCCGCGCCAACGCCCGCAGAGGCGCCGCCACCGGCGCCGACCAAACAGGAAGAACCGGCTACCCGCGAACACGCGGACGACGACTACAGTGACTGGGAATCGGACAGTGATCCGGAAATTCTGGAAATTTTCCTGGAAGAGTCCGATGAGCTGGCGGAAATCATCGATGCCTGCCTGACGTCCTGGAAAGACCATCCGGAAAGCACCGATTTCACCGATGACCTCAAGCGCGCCCTGCATACCCTCAAGGGCGGTGCGCGACTGGCCGGCCTGAAGCCGCTGGGCGACATCAGCCACGACTTCGAAACCTATCTGCTACAGCTGGAAAGGCGCCGCGAGGCGCCCACCCAGGAAGATTTCCAGCCCATGATCAACTGGTACGACCAGATTGTCCGGGGCATGGAATCGGTAGCCCGTAGCGCCCGCCGCCAACCCGCCGCCGCTCCGCAAGAGAGCAGCACGGCCATGGCGCCGGCGGCCGAGAAGCCACAACCGCAACAGCCGAAACAGGATGACCGCCGCCAGCGTCAAAACCAGGCGCAACCCCAGGAAATGGTGCGGGTCGGGGCCGACGTGCTGGAAGCGCTGGTGAACCTGGCCGGGGAAACCTCCATTAACCGCGGTCGGGTAGAGCAGGGGATTTCCGAGTTCACCTTCAACGTGGAGGAAATGGGCAACACGGTACAGCGCCTCTACGAACAGCTGCGCCGGCTGGATTCGGAAACCGAAGCGCAGATCATGTCCAATTATCAGCAGGGCGTGGAACGGGGCGAAATCGACGAAGACTTCGACCCGCTGGAAATGGATCAATACTCCGAGCTGCATCAGATCACCAAGCAGCTGTCGGAATCTGCCTCGGATTTGCTGGATCTGAAGAACACCCTGCTGGACCGCACCAAGGACACGGAAACCCTGCTGCTGCAGCAATCGCGGATCAACACCGAGCTGCAGGAAAAACTGATGCGCACCCGCATGGTGCCCTTCAGCCGCCTGGTACCGCGTCTGCGTCGTATCGTCCGGCAGATTTCCGGTGAAGTGGACAAACGGGTGGATTTCGATGTGCTCAACCCGGAAGGCGAATTGGACCGCTCCCTGATGGAACGGGTAGTCGCGCCGCTGGAGCACATGCTGCGTAACGCCGTGGACCATGGCATCGAAACCCGTGAAGGCCGCCAGAGCGTCGGCAAGAACGACACCGGTCGTATCAACCTGGAACTGGGCCGCGAGGGTGGCGAGGTAGTGATTACCCTGTCCGACGACGGCAAGGGCATCGACACCGACGCCGTGCGCAAGAAAGCCGTGGAACGCGGCCTGATCGCCCCGGACGCGCAACTTTCCGAGCAGGAAATCCAGCAGTTCATCTTCCATGCCGGCTTCTCCACCGCCGCCGCTGTCACGCAGATTTCCGGCCGTGGCGTGGGCATGGACGTGGTGGCCAGCGAGATCAAGCAGATGGGCGGCTCGGTGACCATCGATTCGCACAAGGGGCAGGGCACCCGCTTCATCATCCGCCTGCCGTTTACCCTGGCCATGAACCGGGCCCTGATGGTGAAGGCGGCGGAAGACACCTACGCCATCCCGTTGAACCAGATCGAAGGCATCGTGCGTATCAGCCCCTTCGAGCTGCAGCATTACTTCGAGGAAGACAACCCGGTCTATACCTATGTGGGCCAGGACTACGAGCTGCAATCCCTGGGCAATTTCGTCCATGGCACGCGCAGCCCGCCCCTGGAAAATCACACCAACCCCATGACGGTACTGCTGATCCGCAGCACCGACCACACCGAGTCCCACGTGGTGAACAACCTGGGAGGCCCCCGGGAAGTG
>NZ_JBNPEC010000087.1:0-5467 GCF_051117345.1 Alcanivorax sp. | reverse complement strand
ACGCAGTGGTTGTGCTTATCGTGTGTTAGAGCAAATGCTGTGCCAGTTTTTAAAAAGCTGGTTTTTCATGGAGTTATCGATGCCGGACTCAAGCCGGACTGGCGTTGACGCCCGGTTTTCGCTCAGCCGGCACTGTTGTGAGTCAGCCCCGCCTCACCAAAATGCATCACGCTTTTGGTGCAGCGCCGCTTTCTTGCCGAAAACCCCGGGTTTTGCCCCGCCATGGTGAAAAAGCCACGCACTGCTTGGGAGCTTTTGCGACCAAAGCCGCATTTATCACTGCGGTGAATGATGAACATCATTCGAATGATAAAGCCGAACACACCACAGCCTGTTAGGCTGCGCTCCATTGTCGGAGAGAACCCGGCACGCCGCCCGAAATCGGTATGCCCGAGTGCACCTTCCCATTTGATTGCCTGCGAGACACTGCGTGACGACCACCGAAAGAGATCACCTGCTCACCGCGATAGCCGGCGCCTTCAGTCTGGTGATTGCCCTGGGCATTGGCCGCTTCCTGTTCACCCCGGCCCTGCCCGACATGATTGCGGAAAGCACCCTCACCGCCATCAGCGGCGGCTACCTGGCGGCCATCAACTACGGGGGCTATCTGGCCGGCGCGATGCTCGCCATGGCGGTGCCCGCCCACCGGGCCCGCACAGCGTTCTGGCTGGCACTGTGGGTGAGCGTGATCACCAGCCTGCGCATGGGCCTGAGCACCACCTTCACGCCCTGGGCCATCAATCGTTTTCTGGCCGGTGTGGCCAGCGCCATCATCATGGTTAACGGCTCCGCCCTGGTGCTCGGCGCCATGCCCAATCATCTGCGTGCCCGGCTGGGCAATATTCACTATGCTGGCATCGGCCTGGGCATCAGCATCGCCGCCCTCACCGTTGCCTTTATTGAAACCCTGCACGGCAGCTACGCCACCATGTGGCTGGCCTGCGGCGCCCTGGCCCTGATCCTGCTGCCACTGCTGCGCCGCATCCCCGCCCTGCCCCACGCCAAACACAGCCAGCACGAACGGGCACCGGTAAACCGCTCCGCCCTGGCTTTTCTGATCGCCAGCTACACCCTGGCTGGCTTCGGTTACATCACCAGCACCACCTACCTGCCAGTAATCGCCAAAGCGCAACTGCCCGGCCTGGACAGCGCCGCCTTCTATACCTGGCTGGCCGTGGGCCTGGCCGCCGTCCCCGCCAACCTGCTCTGGGGCAAGCTGGCCAGCCACACCAGCGAACGCAACGCCCTTATGACAGCGCTGGTGGTTCAGGCACTGGGCGTCAGCGCCCCCGCCTGGTTACCCGGCCTCACCGGGCTGGTCGTCAGCGGCCTACTGGTCGGCGGTACCTTTACCGCCGTGGTCGCCCTGAGCATGTACTGCGGCCGCCAACTGGCCCCCCACGCTGCCAGCGCCGCCCTGGGTGCACTAACGGCCTGCTATGGGGTCGGGCAGATCTTAGGGCCTGTGGTGACGGCGCGGTTGCTGGAAAGTAGCGGGAGTTTTGCGCCCGGGTTGTTGGGGGCGGCGGCGGCGCTGATTGGGGCGGCTGTGTTGTTGGTGCCGTTGGGGAAGGTGAGGTTCTAGGCGCGGCTCACGGCATGCTTGCGTACCAGCAACGGCATGGCCGCAAACAGCAGCAGGGAGACGAGATAGGCAATACCGGATACCGGGTCGCGCCCGGCCAGATAGTCGCCCAGACCCTGCCCTTGAAACATTGTCACCGCCAACTCGGCGCTCAGCATCATCAACAGGGCCGGCAGGCCAGTGCCAATACACTGCATCACCGTCACCAACCCAAATCGCTGCACCAACCAGCGGGCCACCAGAAAACTGGCCAGCACCATAAAAGGCAATTCAACCAGCTCAGCCCAGCGCTCACCCAGCCAGGGCACAAGGAAGGGAATTCGGATCATGGCCAAGGCGAAGCCTGTGGCAAAGATCAGGATGAAGTAAATGAGAGCGGGTTTTATCTGTCGCATTTGGAGAACCGGCTACGGATTATGCTTTCCTTAACGTCGCAAAAAAGCGGCTCACGCAATGCGTCCGCGGATTGCTTTGCCTTGTTATGAATTATGCCCACTCAAAACCAAACTGCCATATTACGATCAACGACAGGATATACAGGATAGAAGCATATATCGCATAAAACCCCCACCCCCAGAAACCTTCTCGTAACTTTACAGGTCTCTCGCAAAACCATTTGACCGGATATACATCTCGGTCAAGAGAAAACTTATTATTCAGTCTCACTTGGACGTTTCGCAAGCGAAGGTATTCCATATGGCAGTGCCCAAAGTGGTAAATTGTGGAACCGAAAACCACCGTAAGCACTCCAGAAATTACCAATGAGATAGCACAGTTAAGTTCCAATTCCTTTAGCGTTAGGGCAGCAAGAAGTGCGAAGTGAAGGGCGGATGTAAAGCTAAGAATACGAATTGGCCAATCTCGGTAACGGCCAACTTCATGGAGCAATGTTCGATATATCTCCCAATCTTCCTCTCGATTCACTACCAGCTCCTGATTCATAACTTTGTGTTAACCGGAGCCGCCACCGAACATGACCGGCCCTGCCACCGCGAAGCTTATCGGGGTCCGGTTGAACCCTTTGTTAGGGGAAGTGCTCAACTTACATGGCACTCTTTGCCGACGCCTTTACAATAACTTTTTCGATGCGATCGCATCTTTTGTGCGCATCTCGGGAGAACTGCTCGTCGTCCTCTATGAGCTTCAGAAACCTGGGTTTATGATGCACCAAGCCAGCTTGAGTCATTTCGTAAGTCTCATCATACAGGGACGATACCTGGCGTTTGCAGCCTTCGAGGTACTTGCGATCGGACTTAGCTTGCGCTGCCTCAGCTGTCAAAAGTGCTCTCAACTTGTCTGGCGCCTGATTCAACGTTTGCAGCAGGGCTTCTAGTCTTTCGCCGAGACGATCAAGCTCTTCTCTTGCCTTTTCAATTCGAACCAAAAACTCTGACTTTTCCCGTGAAAAGGCAAGACGCGACTTCTGCTCACCGGCACGCACTGAGTGTCGATACGCGCTATAGCTAATCCCGACGGATAATAGCGATACCGCAAAAGATAAGGCTGCAATGATTTCAGAGGGCCCCATGGCCGCCTAACGCTTAGCACAGCCGCCGAAGAGATTTGGCGCCACTTCTTGCACCGCAAGAATAGTGACAAATCTCGTAGGTCGGCTCTGCTGCTCATTGTTATGTCTCACAGTGGAACCTCTCACCACAATCCATGCACCTATTTTCTTTACTGACTTTCCATAGAGGAAAGCTCAGAATTAACCATGTCAAGAATGCTGGCTTTCAACCCACCGAGACATACTCGACATTTGAGCCCCGACAGCGAGGACACTGAACAGAAGGCGGAAGATCTTCGGTTGACGGGGCGTCGGACATATCCTCAGACAGAATTCGCAAAGCCTCCTCTGCTTGATCAGAAGGAACTTGGAGCCGCCCCCCCCCATTGCATTTGAATAGAGCCAATTCATACCCACAGTGTGCTCGTCGGCTACAAAGGCAGGAATGCCCTCCGATTCAAGCCTGGACTTAGCTATATGCGCCTCATCGGGCATTGAAAACCTAGCTACTGTGATCATGCTCATCCGACATAACAGCGTATTAAGACTAACGATTCGACTTAACTCAATTCGACATAATTCCAGTACGAGCGTGCTTTTTGACAAAGTACTCCCCCCTTCAAATCCACTTTATATCAACTGTTTAGCATTTTCTGTAAGCCATATTCTACAAATATATGACTGGTTCTGTTGAGCACGGCATATTCCGAATCACTGTTTGGAGGAGTACGGCCCAAGAGGGCCGGGATAAACCATTGGACCTGCCTTCCGAAGACGCAGGGCGTCCCGAAGGCACGGCAGTGACGTCAGCCCCTTCGCCTTGCGAGCAAGGCTCCAACGAGGGTTGGGGGCTGAGGTGTCGAAGGGCCTGGGGGTAAGGGGCGGCTGGGGAGCCGCTGGACTCAGGGGGTGATGGTGAAGCGCATGACGCCGATGATCTGGTTGTCTGCGGTGCGCACTTCCACTCGCCAGCGGCCTTGTGAGGGCACCGGGATATGGCGTTTGTGGGACCAGGTGCGGAAGCCGGATTCGCGGCCACCGTAGAGCTTGAGGGGAATCCGGTCTACCTGCTCGCCGTTCTGGAACCAGTAATGATAAATCTCCTGCCCCAGCCCCAACGGCGCCTTGATGGCGGTGTAGGCATAGAGGCCGGCGGTCACTTCATCGCTGGAGAAGCTGTGCCCGGTCACCAATGGCTGGCGTTGTTCGCGGTTGAAGGACAGGGCCATGGCCCGCTCTTCCAGGGAAAGCGTGAGTGGTGGTACCAGCGGAGCCAGCCAGCGCGGGGCGAAGGCGATCAGGCAGGACACCGCCAGCAGGCCCAGCCAGCGAAACCATTTTCTCGGCCCACCGACCCGCCAGAAGCTGGGCAGCGCAAACAAGGCGGTGAGCCAGCCGGCCCAGGTGAGTGCGGAATCGGTGCTCCAGTGGAAGATCAGCGGCAGCAGTACCAGCAGGGCCACAAACAGCGCCCAGGCGTGAAAGCCGAAGTACAGGGCTCGGTGTCTTGCCAGCCAGAAGTACAGCGGGTCGATGATGCTGACCAGGGCGGCGCTAATCACCAAGGCGGTGAAGAAGATGTATTCCGCGCCGCCGGACCATTGCAGCAGCACGAACGGCAGGCTGAAGAAGAAGGCCTCCTGATGGACGGCCTGCAGCAGCAGTTTGAGCATGCCCTGGGACATGCCCTCCATGGCGGTACCGGCCAGGCGCCGTTGCCAGAGCCCTTCGGTGAGCAGGAGCAGCCAGCTCAGCACCAGAAAGCCGGTGAGTACCGCGGCCAGCCAGGGCTGGCGCTCTACAAGGAAATAACTGGACAGACCCAGCGCAAAGCTGATCACCGCCCACAGGTGGCGGATCTGGTAGAGCTTGTTGGAGAGGGTTTGCAGCGTGGGTGGCAAGGGTGTCGCTCCGTGGGGGTTTGGCTGTTCGACGTACTATAGGCGTTGGGGTTCCCGATGGGTGTAAGAACTGGAGGGATTTGGGCGATGCAGGTGGTGTTGCCGTCTGTTGGTGTCGTTTATGGGTGGGTTTGTCGTAATTGGATAGGCCTGATCGCCCTGCGGGCGATTTCCGCGCGAGCGCGGTTCGCACCTCGAGAGGTGTTATTCGCTTCGCTCACCCTTCGGGCCGCACGGAACTACGTGCGTTACTCCGCTGCGCTCTGTTCCTACAGGGGCGTTGTAGAGGGGGGGGGGGGGGGGCAGCGGCGCGGCCTGGGGCCGCGGGGGTTAGCCTGCGAAGTTGGGGAGGACGCCGGCGGCGACGGCGGAGCCGATGACGCCGGCAACGTTGGGCCCCATGGCGGGCATGAGCGGGAGGTGGTGGGGTTGGGGTCCCCGCCCCACCTTGTCGGCCACCGGGGGGGCCTGGGG
>NZ_JBNPEC010000151.1:0-25792 GCF_051117345.1 Alcanivorax sp. | reverse complement strand
CAATATTTGTGCCAATGGTGGTAGTGTGCTAGGAGGAGGGGGAGTTAACAGTGAAAAGTTAATAGTTAACAGAGCGCGGGGACGGTTTTCTGTTCTTCAGGCCTTTACGCCGCGTACAAGCTATGGGCGCGGCGGCTTGCGCTATAACAGGGCGTGCCCTGATCGCGAGCTGTTAACTGTTCACTATTAACTGTTCACTGCTTTTTACAGCCTGAAATCCGCCCCCAGATACACATCCCGCACCTGCTGGTTGCCGAGGATAGTGTCGGCATCGCCGGAGGCGATGATGTGGCCGGCGCTGACGATGTAGGCGGTGTCACAGATATCCAGGGTTTCGCGCACGTTGTGGTCGGTGATCAGTACGCCGATGCCGCGTTCTTTCAGATGGCGGATGATGCCCTTGATGTCGTTCACGGAAATCGGGTCCACTCCGGCGAAGGGTTCATCCAGCAGAATGAAATCCGGGTCGGTGGCCAGGCCGCGGGCGATTTCTGCCCGCCGCCGCTCACCGCCGGACAGGCTCATGCCCAGGGAGTCACGGATGTGGGTGATATGGAATTCCTTGAGCAGGTTCTCCATGCGCTCGTGGCGCTCCGCCTTGCTGAGCTCCTTGCGGGTTTCCAGGATCGCCATGATGTTTTCTTCCACGGTCAGGCGGCGGAAGATGCTGGCTTCCTGGGGCAGGTAGCCGATGCCGCGCTGGGCGCGGCCATGCATGGGCAGGTGGGTGATATCCGCCTCGTTGATATCGATCCGCCCGGCGTCCGCCTCCACCAGTCCTACAATCATGTAGAAACAGGTGGTCTTGCCGGCGCCATTGGGGCCGAGCAGGCCGACAATCTGGCCGGCTTCCACGTCCAGGGAGACATCTTCGATGACCCGGCGACCCTTGTAGCTTTTTGCCAGGTGGTGGGCACGTAAATGGCTCATGGGGTGTTTGGCTCCGCCTCGGGGGAGGGCTCTACGGGCGCCTCGTCGTTTGTATTGTTGTCTGCGGGAGTGTTTTCCTTGGGGGTCTGGTTCTCGGCAGGGATTACCAGTCGCACCCGCTTGTCGCCTTCGCTGCTGGCGTCTACCCGCTTGGAATCCAGGCTGTATTCCACCTTGGCGCCTTCGAAGGTGTTGCCCAGGTGTTCAATGTAAGCGTCGCCGGTGAGTACCAGGGTGCGTTGGCGAATGTCGTAGACCAGGTTATTGGCATGGGCCTGCAGGTCCTTGCCTTCTTCCATGCGTACCGGGGCCCCGGACGCTTCCACACGAGTCAGTTCGCCATTGCGGGTAAACAGGCGCATTTCATCGGCAAACAGTTTCCGCTTGCCCTGTATCAGTTCCACATTGCCACGATACAGCCCGCTGCCGGCGTCCTGTTCGAAGCGTCCGGAATCAGCGGTGACGGACACCGGCATTTGCGGCGGGGCGGCCACTGCGCTCACCGGCAGGGCGACTGCCAGGGCGATGGTGCAGGTTCTAAGAAGCCGGCGCGTCAAACTCACTCTTTACTCCTTTTTCAAGGGTCAGGATACCCTTGTCGAGATCGGCCTCCAGCGCACCCGCGCGGGTTCTGCCGGATTCGAATTCTATGTCAACATCCCCGGGAGAGCTGGCGATGCTGGTGTCGCTGAGAAAGCGCAGCTCCTGGGTGTCCAGGGTGATCTTCTGTTGCTGGTTGCGGGCTTTCACGTCGCCGGAGAAGACGATCAAATCGCCATTTTCCTGCACCACGCCCTGCTTGCTGACGATGGTCCAGCTGCCTTTGTCGTTGGCCATTTCCAGCTCGGGTTGCTGCATTTCCGTGAGCGGGTTGTGGTCGTACTGGGTCAGTGTCTTGGCGGTGAGATAATACTGAAGACGGCCATCCTCTTCACTAAATGCCCGTGCAGTAATGTTCTTGGCGACAATAGCTGGCGCGGTGAGGATGGCATCCTCCTGGCCTGGCAGGGTGTCATCCCACTCGTGCAGGGTCATCAGCATAACCAGCCCCAGCATCAGGATGCCGGTGGCGCTGAGCAGGCCCTGGCGCTTCATGCCGGGCTCCGTTGCGCCAGGATGGCGTCGCAGATTTCGCGCACCGCGCCTTCGCCGCCGCGTCGCTCGGTAATGTGGTCTGCGGCATTCTTGGCGCAATCGTGGGCATTGGCCGGAGCAAAGCTGAGTTGGGCCCACTCGAGGGCGCTCACATCCGGTTCGTCATCGCCGGCATAGCCGGTTTCGCTGGCGGCGATACCCAGCTGTTTTGCCAGATCCGCCAATGCCACGCCCTTGTCTTCGCGCCCCTGGATCACATGGGCGATGCCAAGATCGGCGGCGCGCTTGGCCACCATGGGCGTGTTGCGACCAGTGATGATGGCCAGGGTGACGCCGCTGGCGGCCAGTTTCTTCAGGCCGTGGCCGTCCAGGGTGTTAAAGACCTTGATGGCTTCGCCTTCGGGGCTGAAGTAGATGCGTCCATCGGTCATTACCCCGTCCACGTCGAAGGCCATCAGGCGCAGGTTTTGCGCATCGATGGAGGAAAGCTGCAGAGGCATTTACACCACCCCCGCGCGCAGCAGGTCCTGCATGTTGAAGGCCCCCAGGGGCTTGTGGTCCTTGTCGCAGACCATCAGGCCGTTGATTTTGCGGGTTTCCATGATCTGCAGGGCCTCGGCGGCCAGGTGGCCGGGTTCGATGGTGATCGGCTGAGCCACCATGACGTCGTCGATGGTGGCCTGGCGAATGTCGATATCCCGATCCAGCATGCGGCGCAGATCGCCATCCGTAAAGATGCCGGCCAGGGTGCCATCGCCCCGGGTGATGGCCGTCATGCCCAGCCCTTTGCGGGTCATTTCCAGCAGGGCTTCGCTGAGAGGGGTGCCCGAGGCAACCACCGGCAGGCGCTCACCAGCATGCATGATGTCGTCCACCTTGAGCAGCAGGCGTCGGCCCAGGCTGCCGCCGGGGTGACTCATGGCGAAATCTTCAGGGGTGAAACCGCGCGCTTCCAGCAGCGCGATGGCCAGGGCATCGCCCATGGCCAGTGCGGCGGTGGTGGAGGAGGTGGGCGCCAGATTGTGCGGGCAGGCCTCTTCGCTGACTGCCACGGTCAGGTGTACATCGGAGAGTTGTGCCAGGGCGGATTGCGGCCGACCGGTCATGCCGATCAGGGCGGTGCCCTTGCGTTTGATTACCGGCAGAATGGCCAGTACTTCGGCGGTTTCCCCGGAATTGGACAGGGCCAGCACCACATCATCGGTGGTGATCATGCCCAGGTCGCCGTGGGAGGCCTCACCCGGGTGAACAAAGAAAGCCGGGGTGCCGGTGCTGGCCAGGGTGGCGGCCAGTTTGCTGCCCACATGGCCACTTTTGCCCATGCCGGTGACAATCACACGCCCACGGGCGCCAAGCATCAGGTCGCAGGCGGCGGAGAAGCTGTCATCCAGGCTGTCTTTCAGGGCATCCACGGCTCTGGCTTCAATGTCCAGCACCCGTCGGCCCACGCCGATGTGGTTGTGACTCATTCATCTCTCCTCTGGTCGGGGCCGATTATACATTGCTGGGCGGGCCGCGTTGACCCGAATTCTGTTTCATTTGGAACCGTTGTGACACCTTGGGACTCCAATAAAGCAGATGCGGTTCAATGTGTTACTGGACAGCAGCGGTATAAAACCGTAAAACCGCCGGACATTAACAGGGAGTTTTCTATGCATTTGCAGCGTGTTATCCGGATCTGGCTGGCGATGGTGCTTACCGCCATGGCCTCTTTGGCGGCGGCGGAAAATGATCCGCGGCAAGTGGTGATGGAAGCGGTGGAACGTATGACATCCCGCATCGAAGCGGAGCGGGAGCAACTGGAAACGAATCCGGATCGGGCCAAGGAACTGGTGCGCGAGGAATTGGGCGATCTGGTGGATTTCAAGCGCATCACCCGTATGGTGATGGGCGATTACTTCGGGCCGTCCAGCAAGGAGCAGAAGTACCGGTTTCTGGATGTGTTCAAGAACAGCTTGATCAACACCTATGCCTCCGGCATCACCCTTTATGAAGGTCAGAAAATTACCACCCTGCCCATGCAGGAAGGGGACCGTAAGGGCGACTATGCACGGGTGCGCATGGAGGTGAAAACCAACTCCGGCAAGACCGTACCGATCTATTACACCCTGTTCCTGCGTGATGATCAGTGGCGGGTGATCAATGTCTACGTCAACGGCCTGGATTTGCGCGATACCTTTCAGAGCCAGTTCGCCCAGGGTATGCAGCAGTACAACGATATCGACAAGGTGATCGATAACTGGTCCGCGGACGCCAAGATCGACGCCGGCATCGAGGGTGAAGACCAGAAGAGCTGATTGTTCGGCCGCCGCCGCCGTGGCAAGGGGGCGCCGGCTCGCGTATTATTGCCGTTTTTACCGAGGAGCGGGTCTGTCCCGCTCCTCGCTGTTCGGGCCGCTGTCGGCCCCGATGAGGAGCGAACATGAATCCGGAAGAGGTAAAAGCGCTGGTCGAAGCCGGTTTTGATGATGCCGACGTGGCGGTGGAAGGCGGCGGCGACCGGTTCCAGATTCGCGTCATATCCACCGCCTTTGACGGCCTGATGCCGGTGAAGAAGCAGCAACTGGTGTACGCGACCATCAACGAGCAGATCCAGAGCAATACCATCCACGCGGTGCAGATCATTACCTATACCCCGGCCGAGTGGGAAAAAGCCCAGAAAATGGGTATCGGCTGAGGCATTGCGCCCGGCCTTCTGACAAGCCTAGAGACAGTTCATGGATAAATTGATCATCACCGGCGGTCGGCGTCTGGACGGCGAAATCCGTATTTCCGGCGCCAAGAACGCAGCACTGCCGATCCTGGCCGCCACCTTGCTGGCCGACGAGCCGGTCACCGTGGGCAACCTGCCGCATCTGCAGGATGTCACCACCCTGATCGAGCTGCTGGGTCGCATGGGCGTCCACGTGGTGATCGACGACCGCATGAACGTGGAAGTGAACGCTACCACCATCAAGGAACTCACCGCTCCCTACGAGCTGGTGAAGACCATGCGTGCGTCTATCCTGGTGCTGGGCCCCATGGTGGCCCATTTCGGCAGGGCGTCGGTGTCCCTGCCCGGTGGCTGTGCCATTGGCTCACGGCCGGTGGATATTCACCTGCGTGGCCTGGAAGCCATGGGCGCCACCATCGAAGTGGCCAACGGGTATGTGCACGCTTCCGTTGAGGGCCGGCTCAAGGGTGCCCGCATTGTCATGGATACGGTCACCGTCACCGGTACCGAAAACCTGATGATGGCGGCGGCGTTGGCGGAAGGCACCACGTACCTGGAAAACGCTGCCCGGGAACCGGAAGTCGTGGATCTGGCCGACTTCATCAACACCATGGGTGGCAAGGTCAGCGGCGCCGGTACCGACACCATCACTATTGAAGGGGTGGAGCGTCTTCACGGCGGTCATCATGAAGTGATCGCTGACCGTATCGAAACCGGCACCTACCTGATCGCCGCTGCCATCACCGGTGGCCGTATCAAGACCAAGGACACCGTGCCCGGCATTCTCGATGCGGTGCTGCAGAAACTGGAAGAAGCCGGTGCCAAAATTACCACCGGTGAAGACTGGATCGAGCTGGACATGGAAGGCCGTCGGCCCAAAGCTATCTCGCTGCGGACCGCGCCGTACCCGGCCATGCCCACGGACATGCAGGCCCAGTTCATGGCCCTGAATCTGATCGCCGAGGGCACCGGTACCATTGTGGAAACGGTCTTTGAAAACCGCTTCATGCATGTGCAGGAAATGAACCGCATGGGCTCAGATATCGAAGTGCAGGGCAATACCGCTATTTGTCGCGGTGTGGAGCAGCTCACCGGTGCACCGGTGATGGCCACCGACCTGCGCGCCTCTGCCTCCCTGGTGATCGCGGCGCTGGCGGCGCAAGGGGAAACCACGGTAGACCGGATCTATCACATCGATCGCGGCTATGAGTGTATCGAAGAGAAACTGCAATCGCTGGGTGCGGTGATTCGCCGCGTCCCGCGCTGAACGAGAGCGTAATGACCAAGCCGTTGACCATCGCCCTGTCCAAGGGGCGCATCCTCAAGGAAACCCTGCCGCTGCTGAAAGCGGCGGGCATTGAACTGCTGGAAGATCCGGAAGCGTCACGCAAGCTGATCTTCGATACCACCCGCGATGATGTGAAAATCATCATTATTCGCGCCACCGACGTGCCGCCCTATGTGCAGCACGGCGCGGCGGATATCGGTGTGGCCGGCAAGGATGTGCTGATGGAGCATGGCGCCGACGGCGTGTTCGAGCCCCTTGACCTGGATATCGCTCGTTGCAAATTGATGGTAGCGGCGGTGAAGGATGCCCCGGACGTGGGCAGCCGCCTGCGCGTGGCTACCAAATTCGTCAACGTGGCCAAGGCCTACTATGCCCAGCAGGGTAAACAGGCAGAAGTGATCAAGCTTTACGGTGCCATGGAGCTGGCTCCGCTGGTGGGCCTGGCCGACCGCATCGTGGACATCGTGGATACCGGCAACACCCTGCGCGCCAACGGTCTGGAGCCCACCGAACTGATCGCCCATATTCCCACCCGGGTGATCGTCAACCGCGCCAGCATGAAAACCCGCCACGGGGACATTCAGGGCATCCTGGATCAGCTGGCTGAAGCGGTGGACGCCCGCAAGGCGGGTTAAACGCCTTTCACCACTGAGGTCACAGTGCGCGCATCATAAAAAGCCCACCTGTGGTGGGCGTTGAGCGACAGGCGTTGTTGATCTCTGTGATAGAAAAAGACCCGCCTTTCTTTCACTGAACTCTGTGCCCTCTGTGGTAAAAACAGATTGTGACTCTGACAACGGTGCCAACCATGGAAACCACCTGGCTTAACGCCCAAGACGCGGATTTCGATGCCAAGCTGGCTGCGCTTACTGCCTGGTCCGAAGAGCGGGACGAGGAAGTAGCGGACCGGGTGCGCGGCATTCTTCGTGATGTGGCCAAACGCGGCGATGCGGCACTGGTGGAATACACCAACCGCTTTGATCGCCGTGATGTGGCCGGCATGGATGAGCTGGTGGTGGGGCATGAGCAACTGCAAGCGGCGCTGGAGCGTATTCCCGCCGAACAGCGCCAGGCGCTGGAGGCGGCCGCCGAACGGGTGCGTCGCTACCACGAAAAGCAGAAGCAGGATTCCTGGCAGTACCGCGAAGCCGACGGCACCTTGCTGGGTCAGCAGGTAACGCCGCTGGATCGGGCCGGTATCTACGTGCCCGGCGGCAAGGCTGCCTACCCCAGCTCGGTGCTGATGAATGCCCTGCCGGCCAAAGTGGCTGGCGTCGGCGAAATCATCATGGTGTCGCCGGCCCCGGACGGCGAAATCAATGACATGGTGCTGGCGGCGGCGGCCATTGCCGGGGTGGACAAGTTGTTCACGCTCGGTGGAGCCCAGGCGGTGGCGGCACTGGCCTATGGCTCCGACACCGTCCCCGCCGTGGACAAGATAGTGGGCCCCGGTAACATCTATGTGGCGGAAGCCAAGCGACAGGTGTTCGGCAAGGTAGGCATCGACATGATCGCCGGCCCGTCGGAAATTCTGGTGGTATGCGACGGCAAGACCGACCCGGACTGGATCGCCATGGACCTGTTTTCCCAGGCAGAGCACGACGAGGAAGCCCAGGCGATTCTGGTCAGCCCCGATGGCGACTTCCTGCAGCAGGTGGCCGAGTCCATGGAAAAACTGGCGGTGACCCTGGAGCGGGAAACCATCATCCGCACGTCCATGAAAAACCGCGGGGCCATGATTCAGGTGCAGGATCTGGAGCAGGCCATCGACCTGGCCAATACTATCGCTTCCGAGCACCTGGAGTTGTCCATCGACGACGCTGAACAGTGGGCAAAACAGATTCGTCATGCCGGCGCCATCTTCCTGGGTCGTCATACGCCGGAAGCTTTGGGTGATTACTGCGCGGGGCCCAACCACGTGTTGCCCACCAGTGCTACGGCACGGTTTTCTTCACCCCTGGGGGTCTATGATTTCCAGAAACGTAGCTCGCTGATCGGCTGTTCCCCGGAGGGCGCCAGCGAACTGGCGAAAATCGCCTCACCCCTGGCCCGCGGCGAAAGCCTCACTGCCCACGCGCGCAGTGCCGAGTATCGGATCAAGGAATAATTGTTCACCACAGAGGGCACAGAGCTCACTGAGAAAAAGACCAGAATGTTCTATCTTGGTACCGGGCGGCCGCTGCAAGTGCGCTGACCACAGGCGCTCCTCACCGCCAGACAAGATACTGTTTTTTACTCCGTGTCCTCTGTGCCCTCTGTGGTAAAAAAATCTTTTGGCTGAAGGTCTATGAGCAAATACTGGAGCGACTTCGTTCACCACTTGGAGCCCTATGTCCCCGGCGAGCAGCCGAAGATGGACAAGCTGGTGAAACTGAATACCAATGAGCATCCGCTGGGCCCCTCACCGAAGGTGATCGAAGCGATTCGTGCCGAGGCTGGCGACAGTCTGCGCCTCTATCCGGACCCGGATAGCAGCCAGCTCAAGCAGGCCATTGCCGATTACTATTCCGGCAAAGGCCATGACATCAAACGCTCCCAGGTATTTGTCGGCAACGGTTCCGATGAAGTGCTGGCGCATCTGTTCATGGGCTTTTTCAAACAGGATGAACCGCTCCTTTTTCCGGATATCACCTACAGCTTTTATAAAGTGTACTGCGGGCTTTATCAGATCGACTATCAGGCGGTGCCGCTCAATGCCGAGCTGGCCATTGATGTCGGTGACTATCTTGATGGAGAAAAGCCGCGTCCCAACGGCGGGATTATTTTCCCTAATCCCAACGCCCCCACCGGCAGGTTGTTACCACTGAGTGAGATTGAGCGTCTGCTGCAAGCCAATACCGAGTCATTGGTTGTGATTGATGAGGCTTATATTGATTTCGGGGGCGACACGGCCATCAGCCTGGTCAATCGCTACCCGAATCTGCTGGTCACCCAGACCCTGTCCAAGTCCCGCTCCTTGGCCGGTTTGCGCATTGGCCTGGCGGTGGGCGATGAGGCGTTGATCGATGGTCTCAACCGTATCAAGGACAGCTTCAATTCCTATCCGCTGGATCGCTTGGCCATTGCCGCTGGTGTGGCCGCCTTTGAAGATCAGCAGTGGTTCGAAAAGGGCTGTGATCAGGTAATCCGTCAGCGTGACTGGCTCAACGAACAGCTTTCCCAGCGGGGCTTTGCAAGCCTGCCGTCAGCGGCCAACTTTCTCTTCACTTACCACCCGCAACACCGTGGTGCTTCCCTGGCCCAGGGTCTGCGTGAGCAGGGCATCATCGTGCGCCACTTTGGCAAACCCGAGCGCATTGCAGACTACCTGCGTATTACCGTTGGCACGGCAGAACAGAACCAGGCGTTGATCGACGCGCTGGACACGCTGCTCTGATTCCCGCCGCCTATCCGCAGGGCATAGAGAGCGGCGCTTCGTAACGTAGGGTGCAGCTCGCCTTAGGCTCAGTGCACCCTACGCGGCCCGCCCGGGGTCTGTCTTTTTCTCAGTTACCCCTGTGTTCTCTGTGGTAAATAATCTTTTGCTGCACAGAAAGATCACGCCCGTCAGCGCCACAAGCCTCCCCGCTTGAACCTTTCCCCATACCTGCGGTACTAACAGGTATCGTCCAACGGAAAGGACCCGAATAATGAAACGATTCTTACTGCTTGCCTGCACTTTACTGCCGACGCCTCTTTTGGCCGCTGATTTCAACGTCACCGCGCCGGTGAGCGAGGCGGTGCTGTTTCCCTCTCAGGCTCATCTTACTCGCACTCTCAGCCAGTCCTTGCCGCCCGGCGAGCACCAGCTTGTCATCAGTGGCTTGCCGGAGCTGGACCTGGATAGCCTGCAGGTGGCAGTGGAAGGCGCGGTGTTGAGCGGGGTGCGGCAGGGCTTTGCCATTACCGAGGCTGATGTGTCGACACGCCGGGCTGAACTGGACGCGGCTATCCGTGAACTGGAGCAGACCATGGCCGCCGCCAAGGCGGCGGATGCGTTGGACCAGCAACAGATCCACCATCTGCAATCGCTGATGGGGCAAGCTCCCCAGGGGCAGGCCGTGTTTGCGCAGGTGCCGGTAGAAAAGTGGGCCAGCGCCTGGGAATCTATCGGCAAGGCGGTGGAGAAACGCCAGGCGACCATCAATCAGCGGGCGGTGGTTCGCCATGACCAGCAGCAGAAACTGGATGCCTTGCGTCAGGAGCGCCAGCAACTGGGCCAGGGGCAGACCCGTAGCCGTGAACTGGTGCTGGCCGTCAGCGCGGGCAACGCCTCCTCAGCGAAAGTGAAACTGCAGTATTTTACCCGCCAGGCCGGTTGGCAGAATCAGCTGCGGGTGGATTTGGACAGCAGCAATGAAACCGTGGCGGTGACCGGGATCGCCCAGATCCAGAACCGCACCGGTGAGGATTGGCAGAATGTCCGCGCCACCCTGGGGCTGGTGCCGGCCGGCTACCGCCACTTGCCGGACCCGCAGCCCTGGATCGTACGCCTGGCAACGCCACAGCCGGAAATGCGCAAGCAATCATTGCGAGCGGTGATGGCAGAGCCTGCGGCTTACCAGGCTGACATGGCAGAGAGCGACAGTGCGATGCCCGTGGCGCGCCCGGTTGCCCATGGTTTCGATATGCGTGTGCCGCTCTCGGCGCCGCTTTCCCTGGCCAGTGGCGACGCCAGTGCCCGGGTTCCCTATCAGCAGGCCGAGCTGCCGGTGACGCTCAGCCGGGAAAGCTACCTCTGGCAACAGCCTGCTGTGTTGCTGGTGGGGGAATGGAAAAACATCAGCGCGCTGCCCTGGCTTGCTGGCAGCGTCACGCTGCTGCGTGATGGCCAGCGTCTGACCCGTTATCACCGCCATGAGAGCATCAAGCAGGGCGAGCAGGTAAAAATGAGCTTCGGCGATGACCCGCGCCTGCAGATTGATGTGGTCCGCGAGCCTTCCCGGGAAGGCGAGACCGGGCTGATCAGCAAGGAAAGCACCTTGTCGGCCCTGAAGAACATTACCCTCACCTCCCACTACGACAAGCCGATCACGGTAAACCTGCTGGATCGCCTGCCGGTGGCCGGCAACGACGACATTACCGTTACCGCCAAGGGCAAGGCAGCCGATGCCAATAATGTGGACGATGTGAAGGGCCTGCAACGCTGGCAATTCACCCTGCCCGCCGGCGGGGAGGAAAGCTTCAAGCAGGGCTTTGAGATTCGCTATCCGGCAGGGGAGAGCTTGAGTGGGGTGGAAGGGCTTTAAGGCAGTTAACAGTTAACAGTGAATAGTTAACAGCGGCGCGACAACCCGCTGGGTTGACTTGAAACGCAAGAGGCCGCGCCCAGGCTATGGGCGCGGCCTCTTGCGTTTCAGAGACAGATAAGCGCTCACGCGCACTGTTCACTATTAACTATTCACTGTTAACTGACTCATTCTGTTTCCGCCGGCGGCCGGGTACCAATGACCACATCCACGGTCATGGGTTGGCGATTGCGGACGATGTTCAGGCTGACCTGCTCCTCCGGCTTCATGCCGGCGATGCGGTTCATGGCTTCGTAGCCGTCGGCCATGGCGGTGTCGTTGATGCCCACCAGCACATCGCCGGGCTGCAGGCCGCCCTTGTGGGCGGGGCTGTCGATGACCACTTCGGTGATCACGCCGCCGCGCACCTGGTCCATGCCGAAGGTCTCGGCCAGGGATGGGGTAATATCCTGCACGGTGACGCCCAGGTAACCGCGAATCACCCGGCCATGATCGATCAGATCACGCATCACTTCCCGGGCAATGGAGGCCGGGGTGGCGAAGCCGATGCCCTGCCAGCTGCCATCCGCAGAGAGAATGGCGGTGTTGATGCCGATCAGATGCCCTCGGGTATCGATCAGCGCGCCGCCGGAGTTGCCCCGGTTGATGGCTGCGTCGGTCTGGATGAAATTCTCGAAGGTGGCAATGCCCAGATGGCTGCGCCCGGTGGCGCTGACGATGCCCATGGACACGGTCTGGCCCACGCCCAGCGGGTTGCCGATGGCCAGCACCACATCACCCACCTGCACTGGGCCGTTGCCGTTGAGTTCCACTTCCGGCAGGTCCTCCAGCGCCACATGGAGCAGGGCGAGATCGGTTTCCGGGTCAGTCCCCACCACCCGTGCCGGTGCGTCGCGACCATCGCGCAGGGCCACCAGGATTTCGTCCGCATCTCGGATCACGTGATAACTGGTGAGAATGTAGCCCTCGTCGTCCACGATCACCCCGGAGCCCAGGCTGTTCAGGGCCCGTTCCCGGCGGGGTTCTTCCATAAAGCGGTTGAACAGGGGGTCTTCAGGCACATCCTCACTGGTGAGAATCTGGGTAGTGAAGATATTGACCACCGCCGGGGCGGCGTGATTGACCGCGCCGGCATAGCTGGCGGTGCCGCTGTCGTAGCGACCGGGCCGGGCACTGGGGCCCCACTCGTACCACCACAGCACGGCCAGGCCCACGGCCAGGCCCGCCAGGATTGGTCCGGCAAAAAAACGAAAGGCTCTGATCACCGACAATGCCCCCATGCGCTTGCTTTGGCCCGTGCTATTGCCTTGCGCAGCCGACGAGGGGGTGCGAACGAGACAAGCGCGGGTCTGGATAGGTAAACTGCGCGCAATATTATCAGATCATTGCCCGGTAGGTGTCATGCTCAAGCGCGATTACATGCTGACCTTGCTCGACCAGGAGCTGGCTGCGGATCACTTTCAGGATTACTGTCCCAATGGATTGCAGGTGGAAGGCCGCGAGCAGATCCGGCGGGTGGTCAGCGGGGTTACCGCCTGCCAGGCCTTGATAGATGCAGCGATCGTGGAAGATGCGGATGCCATTCTGGTCCACCATGGCTACTTCTGGAAGGGCGAGAATCAGCGGGTGCGAGGCATGAAAAAGCAGCGCCTGCAGACGCTGTTGCGTCACGATATCAACCTGTTTGCCTATCATCTTCCCTTGGATGCGCACCCGACCCTGGGCAATAACGCCCAGCTCGCCCGGCGCCTGGGTTTCAGTGTGGAAGGCGGGCTGGACGATTCGCCACGCCCCATCGGCAATGTGGGGCGGCTGGACAGCCCCATGTCAGCGGCGGAATTCGCCGCCCACGCGGAAGCGGTGCTGGGTCGTACCCCGCTGCATGTGGGGGACCCAGGCGATGAAATAGAAACGATCGGTTGGTGTACCGGCGGTGCCCAGGGCTTTATCGACAAGGCCCAGACCCGAGGCGTGGACGCCTATCTGAGTGGCGAGATTTCCGAACCCACCACCCACTTTGCCCGGGAAACCGGCATGCATTATTTCGCCTGTGGTCATCATGCCACCGAGCGCTACGGGGTCCAGGCCCTGGGGCAATGGCTCAATGAGCAGTTCGGTGTGGAACATATCTTTATCGATATCGATAATCCGGCCTGAAAGACTGAGCACACAAGGGGCTTTCAATAGCCTGCTAGCAGTACGAGGAACACCCTGATCCCATGAAGATTACTGTTGTGTATAACCCGACCGCCGGTGGTGGTCGGGAGAAGCTGCTTTGCCGTTTTGTGGCTGAACTGGAAAAACTGGACGCCCGGGTGCGCCTTTACCACACCC
Source organism: Alcanivorax sp. (assembly GCF_051117345.1). Taxonomy (GTDB): domain Bacteria; phylum Pseudomonadota; class Gammaproteobacteria; order Pseudomonadales; family Alcanivoracaceae; genus Alcanivorax. Next base: position 12,204 of record NZ_JBNPEC010000151.1, on the reverse strand, counting down.
GTGGACCGGGGGATGCCACCGAGTACTTGCAGGGCCTGGAAGAGCAGGGTGACTGTGTGGTGGCGGTGGGCGGCGACGGCACCACCAACGAAGTGCTCAATGGTCTGGCTTCCGGTGTGGCCCTGGGCGTCTTTGCCACTGGCACTGCCAATGTGCTGGCAAAAGAGCTGCAGTTGCCCAGAACGCCGGAGCTGGCGGCTCAGATCGTCGTCAATGGCAAGAATGTGCCGGTGACGCCAGCCCGGCTCAACGGCCGGCGCTTTATCATGATGTGTGGCATCGGCTATGACGCCTGGGTGGTGAACGGGGTGAATCTGGCAGTGAAGGAGCGCTTCGGCAAGCTGGCCTATGTGCAGTCCATGCTGGCGCAGATTCACCGTTACGGTCAGCGTCATTACCGGGTCATGGTGGATGGTCGTCCGCTGGACTGTTTCTCCGCCATTGTCACCAATGGTCGCCATTACGGTGGCAGCTTTGTACTCAGCCGGGAAGCCAACATCCTGCGCCCTCAGGTACAGGTGCTATTGTTCCAGAAGCCGGGCGTCAGCTTTTTGCTGCGTTGCCTGGCTGCGCTGTTGCTGGGGCGTATGGAGCGGGTGGACGGCGTTGCCAGCCTGCGCGCCCAGCGGGTGGAGATTCGCTGCGAAGGCGCCGATGAGCCGATTCAGGCGGATGGTGACCCGGCTGGCCAACTGCCGGCGGAGATAGTGATGGAAGATGAGCCGGTACCCATGCGGGTGGCGGACACGTTTCAGTAGTTCATAGTGAGGAGCTGCTGAATAACCTCATGCACTGCTCTCACGAGTACTTGGCCAGGATCGCCATCGAAACCTGTGATGGTCGATTCCCTGCGGGGTAATCTGGAGCTCGGTGACATCCCGGCCAGCTAATCAAAAAAGCCCGCTTGCGCGGGCTTTTTTGATTCAGCGACAAGCGCAAAACCGGAGCAGGGTGACGCGGCAAAGTGCGCTCGGCGTGCTGCATGAAGCCGTTGCGCATCAGTTTGCTCTCATTTCTTTTCTTCCGGCGGGCAACCCTGTTCGTCACAGCCTTCTGCATAGTCACGTGGCGGCTCCACGATGTTGTCAGGTGCCGGGCTGTCTGCCACATCCACCGGTGTGAAAGGCCCGGTGGCTTTCTGTTGCAGGCCGAAATCCTCGGCGAGGGTGCCGCCTTTGGCGCTGGGGGCATAGTCCAGCGGCGGAGCCACCGGTTCATCGCTGCCTTTTTGTGGGGCGGAATCCAGGGATTTTGCCACCGCCCGTTTGCGGCCTACTTCGGAGCACAGTACCTGAGCGCCTTTGGAAAGGTGTTCGTGAACAGAACGATAGGCCTGCGTCATATCGTTGACCAGCTCTGCGGTGTGCAGGAAATGGTCGTCAACCTGATCACGATAATGGTTGAGGGCCTGGCGGGCCTCGTCGCGATCACGGATCAACTGGCCGGCCTGACGCCGTGCCGGTAACAACCAGAACAGTAATCCTGCGCCCACTACCACGCCGGCGGCGAAGCACAGCACCCCAGTTGTCAGCATATCCATGGCATACTCCTGTAAAGTGTCGCCGATCACTGACGACAAAACTCCGGCTATTGCAGCACAGTGCCGTGCAGCCGCCAAGGGTATAAGGTGTAAGAGACTGTTGATACTCTTTATGTTCTTGCGCTGACGCAAGGTTTTGTTCCCTGTAGCAGGCGTTTAGTGGGCAGCAGGAACGTTGAAGGAAAAAGCGACGGAGGTGGGGAATGGCCGTACAACGACAAAGTCTCTCCGGGCCGGCGGGTAATCTTGAGGCCGTGGTGGAACAGGGTAGTGACACGCCCTCATTTGTCGCCATTGTCTGCCACCCGCATCCCCTGTTTGGTGGCACCATGGACAACAAGGTGGTGACCAGTCTGAGTCGCCTGGCCCGGGATCAGGGCGCAGTGGTGGTGCGTTTCAACTTCCGTGGCGTCGGTGAAAGCCAGGGGGCCTATAGCGACGGTATCGGTGAAACCGAAGACCTTCTGGCGATACACAGCTGGCTGACCCATACCTGGCCGGAGCTGCCCTTGTGGCTTGCCGGTTTTTCCTTCGGCAGTTTTGTGGCCGCCCGCGGGGCGGAAATTCTCAAGGCCAATGGCATGCCTGCCCGGGAACTGCTGCTGGTGGCGCCGCCGGTACACCATTACCCCTTTGACGATATCGAGCAGACCGGCTGCCCGGTGACGGTGGTCCAGGGGGATGATGATGAAGTGGTTCCGGCGGAGCAGGTGTTTCGCTGGGCAGAAGCGACGCCACTGGCGCCGGATTTGATCCGTTTCCCGGATTGCGGGCACTTCTTCCATGGCAAGCTGGTGGAGCTGAAACAAGCCGCCGCCAGCCATTTGCCCGGCTGACAGCCTTGTCAGTCCTCTTTGGCGACGCTACATTGCCCCGTCCGAGCAGCAGGCCCCGAGACCCATGACGCCTCTTGAGCAGTATAAAGCCGACCTTCAGCGCGAAGATTTCTTCCAGGACCCCGCCCAGGAACGGGCGGTGGCAGAACTGGATGAGCTCTATCACCGGTTGCTGGCAGAGCCAGTCGGTGGGGGCTTTCTGTCACGTTTCCGCAAGCCCCGTACCCTCACAGGGCTGTACATGTGGGGTGGCGTCGGCCGCGGCAAGACCTACCTGATGGATGTGTTCTTCCAGGCGTTGCCGTTCAAGGAAAAGCGCCGCATGCACTTTCACCGTTTCATGCAGAAGGTGCATCGGGAAATGCGTGAGCGCCAGGGGGAAAAGAATCCGCTAGTGAGCATTGCCCGAAAATTTGCCAGTCAGGCCCGGGTGCTGTGCTTTGATGAGTTCTTCGTCACTGACATTACCGATGCCATGATCCTGGCCGGGCTGATGGGCGAGTTGTTTGCCAATGGCGTGACCCTGGTGGCGACGTCCAACATCGAGCCCGATGGCCTCTACAAGGATGGCCTGCAACGGGCGCGCTTCCTGCCGGCCATTGATCTGCTCAAGGAATACACCAAGGTGCTCAACGTGGACGGCGGCAATGACTACCGTCTGCGGCTACTGGAGCAGGCCGAGTTGTATCATTGTCCGCTGGGCAAGGCTGCGGATGGGTTTCTCCGCGAACGGTTTCATACCCTGGAGCCAGACCACTCCCGCCACCGTGACCACGGCAATGTGCTGGTCGAGGGTCGCAAGATCCCCTCGGTCATGTGTGCTGATGATGTGGTGTGGTTTGACTTCAAGGCTCTGTGTGATGGGCCGCGCAGCCAGACTGATTACATTGAAGTGGCGCGGGAGTTTCATACCGTACTGGTCTCCAATGTGGAGCAGATGGGGGCCGGCAAGGATGATATGGCACGGCGTTTTATCAATCTGGTGGATGAGTTCTACGACCGGGCTGTGAAACTGGTGATTACCGCAGAAGTGCCCATCGAAGACATCTATGCCGGTGGCCGTCTGGATTTCGAATTTGAGCGCACCCGCTCCCGCCTTCAGGAAATGCAGTCCTCCGAATATCTGGGCCTCGAGCACCGGGCCTGAGACTGTTTTCGTCATTGGCCGGAATTGTCATCCCTGTCTGGCGGTGAACATTTCGGTCATTGCCCGGTGGCAGGGTAAATGAACAGAATGGGGGCATTCTTTGCCCCGGCCGAGCCCGGTATCGGGGCCATCCCTGATAACCTGATACCGGAGAGCATGATGATTCCCCGTACGCTGTTCAGTTCCGACCATGAAACCTTCCGCGATACCGTGCGCAAGTTCCTCGAAAACGAGGCGGTGCCCCATCATGAAGAATGGGAGCAGACCGGTGTTGTGCCGAAAGACGTCTGGCTGAAAGCCGGTGAACAGGGTTTCCTGTGCCCCATGGTCGAAGAAGAGTACGGCGGTATCGGTGCCGACTTTCTCTACAGCGTGGTGATCGGTGAGGAAGTGTCCCGCCTTGGCCTGACCGGTATCGGTTGGGGCCTGCATACGGAAATCGTGGCCCCGTATATCGAGCACAATGGCTCCGAAGCCCTGAAGCAGAAATACCTGCCGAAAATGGTGACCGGTGAAGTGATTGGTGCCATCGCCATGACCGAACCGGGTGCCGGCTCTGATCTGCAGGGCGTGAAGACGTCTGCCGTGAAAGAGGGCGATCACTACATCCTCAACGGTTCCAAAACCTTTATTACCAATGGTCAGAATGCGGATATCGTCATCGTCGTGGCGAAGACCGATCCGTCCAAGGGGGCCAAGGGCATCAGCCTGTTTGTGGTGGAAACCGACTCCGAAGGCTTTGAGAAGGGCACCAACCTGAAGAAAGTGGGCATGAAGGCCCAGGACACCTCCGAGCTGTTCTTCCAGGACGTGAAAGTGCCGGCGGAGAATCTGCTGGGGGAAGAAGGCATGGGCTTTGTCTACCTGATGCAGGAACTGCCGCAGGAGCGTCTGGGGATTGCCATCGGCGGTCTGGCCATGGCGGAATCCGCGCTGGCTCACACCATTGATTATGTCAAAGAGCGCAAGGCGTTTGGCAAGCCGGTTGCCGCGTTCCAGAACACCCAGTTCAAGATTGCCGAGATGCACACCAAGCTGGAAGTGGCCCGCGCCTACGTGGATCGCTGCCTGGAATTGCACCTGAAAAAAGAACTGGATATCCCCACCGCTGCGGCGGCCAAATATTACATCACCGATCTGCAGTGCGAAGTGATCGACGAGTGCGTGCAGTTGCATGGTGGTTACGGCTATATGTGGGAATACCCGGTGGCGCGCATGTTCGCGGATTCACGCGTTCAGCGGATTTATGGCGGCACCAATGAAATCATGAAAACGATTATTGCCAAGGCCGTTCTGGCTGACTGAAACCGGCAGCATAATCGCAAATAAAAAGGGCAGCATTCGCTGCCCTTTTTTATTTTCTCTTTTCTAATGCAAAAGGCTGAGTGAACGGGATTCCTTGCGTGTATCGCGGCCTTTTGTGTATAAGTGAACTGCTGATCTTTTAATCATTATGACAGCACTACTTTGCGAGGAAGAGGGAGAGAAATCATGAAAAAAACAGGTGCCGTTCTTGTCGGTTCCGCATTGAGCCTGGTTGCCGGGCACGCGGCGGCAAGTGGCTTTTCCGTGTCTTATCAATCCGTGTCCGCTCTGGGTACCGCTTATGCCGGTGCCGGTGTGTTGAGCGAGAACGCCTCCAACCAATGGTACAACCCGGCCACCCTGGCAGGGCTGAAACAGGCTGAGCTTTCTGCTGCAGTTCATCAGGTGTGGGTCGATACGACGTTTGAAGCTGATAATGACGGCAGCTTTGCAGGTTTAATTCCCCAGTCAGGCGTGGGCCCTGGGGATTTCGAAGACGTGGAGCCTTTTGTTGGTAGTCTTTTCCTGGCTGTCCCGCTCAGTGACATGATGACTTTCGGTTTGGGCGTGAATGCTCCTTTTGGAACCAAAATCGAGTACGAGAAAAACTGGGGTAATAGTTATCTGACGCCCCTTGGTCCCATTACTGCTGGGGACCTTTACTCAACAGAATCAGATCTTCGAACGTATAATATTAATCCGTCACTTGGTGTCCAGTTGACAGACTCCCTGAGTGTTGGGGTGGGTCTGAGTTACCAGCGACTGGATGCGGATATTCGCAACGCCGCGACTCGTCTTGAAGGTGATGATGATAGCTATGGCTGGAATCTTGGGCTGAAATATAGCCCTGATGACAATAACCACTTCGGTGTCGCATATCGCTCCAAAATTGAATACGACGTGGAAGGCGATATCACTTTCAGTCAGCTCGGTGCTAACTTGACCAATTTCCAGGCAGGTGCACCCGTTGTTGCGGCTGGAACCTATGAAGGCGAGGCTTCTATTGATCTGCCTGCATCGTTGCAACTGTCCTATGCGGGTGACCTCTCTGATCGCACTCAGATCCTGATGGGTGTTGAATGGATGGAGTGGAGCAGCCTGGATCAGTTGGTGGTAGAGAGCGATCAGCTTGCTTTCAACCCGACCGAAAATTTCGACTGGGAAAACACCGTGCGTTATTCCCTTGGCGTTCGTCACGCCATGAATGAGACTACGGTGCTGCGTGCTGGTGTGGCGCAGGAAGAGTCCACTCAGGGCACTGATAATCGCTCGGCCATCTCTCCGGATTCCGACCGCGTTTGGGTGACTCTGGGCGCCGGGTTCACCCCGGTGGAAAATATGACCATCGACGTTGGGTATGCGCATATCTTTGTGGAAGATGCGGATATCAACCGAGCGGACAAAGGTGCTCAGTTGAAAGGCACCTACGAACTGGATGCGGATGTGATTGGCGCGCAGCTCAGCTACCGCTTCTGATCCCTTTCCACGCTCCAACAAAAAGGCCCTGCTCGCAGGGCCTTTTTTTATGTTCGCTATGCGACCGCAAGGGCGGTCAAATCTTTCCGGTAATGTAGGGTGGATTAGCCTAGGCGTAATCCACCCTACGTTTCCTTCCATGTCAGCAGCCTTGCGGCCAGGGCCGGTGCCAGCGCGGTAGCCATGGCCTGATACCCCTTGATGCCGGGGTGGTAACCGTCTTCGGCCAGCAGGGCCGGATCGTTCATTGGCGGATAGCTCAGATAGATAAAGTCATCGGGCCGCTCTCGGGCCAGTTGCTGCTGGATGGCATCCAGTTGTCTGGCTCGCCAGCCCAGTAATTGGCGCAGGGGCGAGGGCAGGGCAGTAAAACGGTGCATGGGCGGTACGCTAAGCAGGTACAAAGGGCCTGGCAGTTGGGCGCCCAGGGCCAGCAACTGTTGACGGTAACATCGCCTGGGCGTCAGGCCTGCGGTGTCATTCACCCCCATGCTGAGCAGAATGGTATCCGCCTCCGGCAGTTCGATGGTTTTCAGGTTGTCCAGCAGGGCCTGCAGGCGGATACCGTTAATGCCATGGCTGTGCCAGCCAATGGTGTGCAGACCTTGTTGCTGTAGCTGCCGAGCCAGTTGGCTGGCGAGGCCATCTTGATGATGCTTCACGCCTACTCCGGCCGCGGTGGATTCGCCAATCACCAACAGTTGCAGTGCTGGCTCGCCGTCACCGTATTGGCCGTGCGGCTCACCGCCGGCCTCTGGCAGGCGCGGGGTGGTGCGACGGGTTTGTTTTCCCTGCCAGACCAGCAGCGGTGCGAGCAGGGTGACACTGAGCCAGAAGGGCAGGTGCATGGATTACCCCACAAACATTTTCTTGGCCAGCGGCAGGCCTTTCAGGCCGCTCACGGCAACGGTGGTGAGCAGGCCGCCGATCATGGCGCCGACCACGCCGCAGGTCATGATGTCCTGGCCGGTCAGGTAGAGGCCGGGGAGGCGGGTCTTGGGTTTCAGCCAGTCCTGTTCAAACCGTTGTGGGGTGTGGTCCAGTCCGTAGATTTCGCCGGTGCTGTAGCGGCAGAAATAGTCCGTGGACAGCGGCGTGGACAGCTCGTAGTAATCCACCTTGCCACGCAGATGGGGCATTTTTTCATAGAGCTTTTCCAGCAGGCGCTGGGCATAGGCGTCCTTCTTCGCCTCGTAATCCCCCCCGCGTTTGCCCCAGGGTTGGTCCGCCCAGTCCTGATACCACTCGAATGGCCCCGGGGCCACGATCTCGATGGTGGCCCGGCCCGGGTAGCGCTCCGTGAAGCTGGGGTCCTTGGCGGAGGGAAAGGAAATATAGGTGAGGGGAATATCGTGGCTGTCCGGGGCGGCGAGAAAATTCTCAACCTGAGCGCGGTAATCCGCGCCCGGGTAAATCCAGAAGTTGGTTTTCGGCAGCGCCAGGTTCTCTGCCGTATCCTGCAGGCCGATGTACAGGCAGACGCTGGCCATGGAGCGTTGCACCTGCCCCAGTTTGTTCTGGTAGAACGCCTTGTGGGGCGCGTGATCCGGCAGCAGCGTACCGAAGGTATTGAAGACGCCGGCGTTGCTGATCACGGCTGGGGCGTGGATAGCCTGGCCGTCGGCCATGCGCACGCCCACCGCCTTGCCATTTTCGATCAGGATTTCCTTCACGTCTGCATAGGTGAACACTTCGCCGCCGCCTTGCTGGATCACCGGGATAATGGTCTTGGCCATTTCCGAGGCGCCACCCACGGGGTAGTAGCCGCCGTAGAGGTAATGCCGGGCGATCAGGGCGTGGATTATGAAGCTGGAGTCATCGGGTACCAGGCCATTGTCGCCCCACTGGCCGGTGAGGGCGGCGATCAATTCCTGGTTGCCGGTGAGGGTTTCCAGTACTTCCCGGGTGGTGCGATTGAGAAAGGCGGGCGCCTTGCGGCGGAACAGATGCCGGAACGGGCGGGCCAGCAGGTTTGGCAGTATCTTGGCCAGCGTCACCCCCGGCATGGCCTTGGTCACCTGGGATAGATAATCCAGATAGCTGTCGATGGCCTGCTCTTCGCCGGGAAATTCGGTTTTCAGTTCGTTGGCAAAGGCCTTGGGCCCGGCGACCAGATCGATCTGCCGATCGCCGATGAACAGGCGGTCGTAGTGATCGTCCATGGCCGCCCATTGCAGTTTGCCGTCGGTGACGTAATCGAACAGGCGGCGCGCCAGGGTGTGTTTGGCGCCCATGTCGCCGATGTAATGCACGCCCACATCCCACTCGTAGCCGTTGCGGTCATAGCTGTGGGTGAAACCGCCGGCGGTGTAATGCTGTTCCAGCACGACAACCTTCTTGCCCAGTTTGCTCAGGCAGGCGGCGGTGGTCAGGCCGCCGATACCGGAGCCGATGACGATGGCGTCATAGGGGCCATTGAGGCGATTGGCCCGGTAACGTCGGCCAACGCGAAGGGTGCTGGGTGTGGGGCTGCTCATGGGGTGGGCTCCTTGTTGGAACGTTCAATGCTGCCATCCAGCAGTAAGGCGGTGATGCCCGCTGCCAGTTGCGGTTCGGTGTCAGGGCCGGGCAGGTGGCCGTCGATGGTCAGTTGCGACAGCCCGTGCACCAGGGACCAGGCAGCGGCGGTAAGCAGGGCCAGGGGCGCGGCTTTCAGGTAACCCCGTTGCTGGCCGTTGGCCACGGTGTCTTCCAGTACCTGGAATGCGGCCAGCCCGGCCTGATCCAGCCGCGGGTGGGCACCGCGCGGCAACACCCGCCCGCCGAACATGAGCCGGTACAGGTTTGGCTCCTCCCGGGCGAAGGCCACATAGGCCAGGCCGATGCCGATCAGGGCGCTGCGGCTGTCTTGCTGGTCTACGGCCAGCAGACGCTGACGCAGGGCCTGGAAACCGCTGATGGCCAGTTCGGCCAGCAGGCTTTCCCGATCGGCATAGTGGCGATACAACGCCGGCGTGCTGACGCCGATCTGCCTGGCCAGGGCGCGCAGGCTGATGGCGCTGTCGCCCTGCTCACGAACAATGGCCAGCGCCTGCTCGTGGGCCTGCTGGTAAAGATCGCCGTGGTGGTATGCCGTGCGTGCCATGGTGTCTCATTGATCCAAGTTAACGCCGTTAACATTGGCATGGCCGAAGCTGCATCGTCAACGGTTATTCTTTAGTCGGGAGTGGACTGTGATGCCGCTGTAGGAGCGTAGCGAAGCGGAGTAACGCCGAAGGCGGCCTGAAGGGTGAGCGAAGCGAATAATGCCTCTCTAGGCGGTGGAACCACGCGCCAGCGTGGAAATCGCCCGTAGGGCGATCAGGGATGCCAGCACTCGACAGGTTTCAGGAAGAACAGGGATTGTCGAAGCCTTGGTCGCCTCGCTGCGCTCGGTTCGTCCCTCAAGAGGAACTCCTACAGTCGAGGCGGTGATGTATTGGGGCTTGGGGTGTTATCAGGGCGCCGGATAAGGAAAGCGCGTGTGGATAGCCTCCAGGGCTTTTTCCAGGTCCCGGTCCCAGGGCAGATCCACGCTTTTCAGGTTCTCCTCCAGCTGGGACAGGCTGGTGGCGCCGATGATGTTGCTGGCGACAAAGGGGCGGGTAGTGACGAACTGCAATGCCAGTTGGGTCGGGCTCACGCCGCGCTCCTCTGCCAGCTGGCAGTAGGCTTCGGTGGCGGCGCTGGCCTGTTCATTGGTGTAGCGGCTGAATTGCTTCACTTCTGTTAGCCGGGCGCCTTTGGGCCACTGGTTATTGCGGTATTTGCCGGTCAGCATGCCGAAGGCCAGGGGCGAGTAGGCCAGCAGGCTGATGGTTTCTCGATGAGTGATTTCTGCCAGGCCCACTTCGAAGCTGCGGTTGAGCAGGGAGTAGGGGTTCTGGATGCTGGCCGGCGACGCCAGGCCTATCTTCTCGGCCTCGCGCAGAAAGGTCATAGTGCCCCAGGGAGTCTCATTGGAAAGACCCCAGTGGCGGATCTTGCCTGAATCCACCAGTTCCTTGAGGGCGGCCACGGTGTCGCTGATGGCGATGCCGTCCTCGCCGTCCCGGTGCTTGTAGCCCAGGCGGCCAAAGTAGTTGGTAGTGCGTTCCGGCCAGTGCAACTGATAAAGGTCGATCACATCGGTCTGCAGGCGCTTGAGGCTGCCTTCCACGGCGCCCTGCAGGCTGTGTCGGTCGAATCGCGGGCCGCCGCGTATGTGCTTTACATAGTCGCCGGGGCCGGCGGCCTTGGTGGCCAGAACCACCTTGTCGCGGTTGCCGGTGCGGGCGAACCACTCGCCAATGATGGTTTCCGTGCGGAATGAGGTGTCCGGGCTGGCCGGCACCGCATACATCTCGGCGGTATCAAAAAAATTGATGCCGTGATCCAGCGCCATATCCATCTGGGCATGGCCTTCATCGGCAGTATTCTGGCTTCCCCAGGTCATGGTGCCCAGGCACAGGCTGCTGATATTCAGGTCAGTGCGTCCAAGACGGCGGTATTCCATGGTGTACTCCTTGCAAAGGGGCCGGTAGGCACAGGTAGAATAGGCGCCAATCTCATCACGCTGCCTGTTGCGGCACAATGGTGGGAACTGACCTGCAGGCAGGCAGTAAACGTCATGACAACTAAAAGCCCCTGAACCGCTTGTGTTCTGTGGGGGGCTTGGGTAGAATTCGCGCTCTCTTGCCCGGCGGAACTGACGCCGGCGGGTGTTTGCTACCCGTAACATATTGAATTTAGGGCAGAATTCCATGAAGACCTACAGCGCAAAACCGGAAAGCGTAAAGCGCGACTGGTATGTGGTAGACGCCTCCGGCAAAACGCTGGGTCGGTTGGCGACCGAAGTCGCCAGCCGTCTGCGCGGTAAACACAAGCCGGAGTTTACTCCACACGTCGATACCGGTGATTACATCGTCGTAGTCAATGCCGATAAAGTGGCCGTTACCGGTAACAAGGCAAATGACAAGATGTACTACCGTCACACCGGTTACCCGGGTGGCCTGAAACAAGCCAACTTCTCCACTCTGCAGGCTGAAAAGCCTGAAATGATCATTGAGAAGGCGGTCAAGGGCATGCTGCCGCGTAACCCTCTGGGTCGCGCCATGTTCCGCAAACTGAAAGTTTACGCCGGTACTGAGCATCCGCACACCGCTCAGCAGCCGCAGCAGCTGGAAATTTAAGGGGTTAATTGATGGCAACTGTAGAAACCAACTACGGAACCGGTCGCCGCAAGACCTCTTCCGCTCGCGTTTTTCTGCGTCCGGGTAGCGGCAAGATTTCTGTTAATGGCCGCCCGCTGGATGTTTACTTCGGTCGTAAAACCAACCAGATGGTCGTTCGTCAACCGCTGGAACTGATCGAAGTGACTGACAAGTTTGATGTGCTGGTTACCGTAAGCGGTGGCGGCAACAACGGTCAGGCTGGCGCCATCCGCCACGGTATCACCCGTGCGCTGATGGAGTACGATGGTGAGCTGCGTGGTCAGCTGCGTCGTGCCGGTTACGTAACCCGTGATGCGCGTGAAGTTGAGCGTAAAAAAGTGGGTCTGCGCAAGGCACGTCGTCGTCCGCAGTTCTCCAAGCGTTAAGCTTTACAACAGCTGTTCACAAAAAAGCCCAGCAATGCTGGGCTTTTTTGTGTTCAAATCAGGCGTTTAGCGACTCTGGCCGGGGAATAACCGGTTGTCAGGTGTGGGCTTTTTCTTTACCATTTGCGCCGCCTTACTCCGCCCGGAGCGCGAGGTAGTACCTCGAGTCTCGGACTATTCCCGAGCGGGGGATCTAAGGGGAGAATAACTGAATGAGCAACGACGGCGTTAATACCAGCGGCCGCACCTTCTCGAACGGCTTGACCTCGGCTATTGGTCCCGCCGGTGCTGTTGGCGCGGCTGTTCCTTTTGTGAAATCCTGGCAGCCCACAGCCAACGCCAC
>NZ_JBNPEC010000068.1:0-5562 GCF_051117345.1 Alcanivorax sp. | reverse complement strand
CACGAACATCCCCGCCACGCTAAGCGGCTGTTCCTGCAGCCTCCCCTCCAGCGTCGGGGCCGTCCCTTCCCGTTGGTCTTCCTCATAGGCCTCTCGCTGACACCGAGCCCGTTCCTGCTGATAGTCGGCCAGTAATGCCTTGGCGCGCTCCCGATCCTCGGGCTGGGTCAGCCAGATGCCGCCGGAGGAAATCCCCCACATGCTCGGAGCGGTCTCATAGAACAGGATCTGGTTCTGTTCCAGCAAGGCGCGCACTTCGTCGGCCTCGTCGTCCGGAACCCGGCGCAGATTCAGCAGTAAGGTGGTCATGGTGCTCCTGGTAATGTGTTCAGGCCTGCCGCATGGCAGTGGGCATGGCGCAGAGATGCATACAGGATACATGGCGGTGCGCCCCAATGGTTACCATCGAAGCGTTGTTTCCGGTCTACACCATCAGATCAGCAAACCGTGTGCCGCCCAGCCACCCAGATACAGGCCCAGGCCGAACACGGTATGGGTCAGCAGACTCTGCAGGCGGGCAGCGTTGGGAGCTGGCATGCGGCAGGCCGCAATGCCGGCTCCCATGCCCGGCTGCATCAACAGAAACGGCGCGGCAACGGTGCCGATGCCCACCAGCAAGGCCGGCACCAGGGTGGGCTGGTGGATCCAGCGTTGCCCCTCTAGACCCAGCAGAATCCCCGCGAAGGCCAGGCCGGTAAGATAATGGGCCAGCCAGCCGACGGCTTTTTCCCTTGCCATGGCTGGCGATGCGGCAATGGCTGTGTGGCGGAACTGCCCGTGGCGCATATGCAGCAACCAGCGGCCGACCATGGCGTAGTTGGGTGGGGCGACACCCAGCAGCGGCTGGCGCAGCCAGCTCCAGACGTCCATGACCAGGGTGGCGCAGATGCCGATGATGATCATGCTGGCCAAGTGCTCTGTAACGTTATCCATGGGGCTTCCTCAAGGTGGATTTGATGGTAACGTACAACTTGAAGCTGGCTTGAGGTCAAGGTCGTGTTGGATATTTCCGAAGTGGTGCGTCGGTCGGGCGTGCCGGCGTCGACGCTGCGCTATTACGAAGAGAAAGGGCTGATCTTCTCCACCGGGCGCCGGGGGCTAAAGCGGATATTCGCACCGCGAGTATTGGATCAGTTGGCATTGATTGCCCTGGGGCGGGCAGCGGGGTTCTCGCTGGACGACATTGGCGAAATGTTCGATGCCGGTGGCGAGCCGAGCATCGACCGGCATGCCCTGTCGGCAAAAGCCGATGAACTGGATGACACCATCCGCAAACTGTCTGCTATGCGTGACGGCCTGCGCCATGCGGCAAAATGCCCGGCTCCCAGTCACCTGGAATGCGGCCAGTTTCGGCGTTTGATGAACATTGCCTCGGCACGAATGAAAGTGGAGAAAAAACGAGGCGGTCAGGAAAAATAAAAAAGAGCAGGGAAGCAGAAAAAAGAAAAAGGGACACGCATCTGTGCGTGCCCCTGCCATGTATCAGCCCCAGTCACCCAGCCATTTCTTCTTCGCTTTCTCCACCAGATCGCGGGCGTCGTGATTCCACGGGTGGAAGTTCGGGCTGTAGAACTTGAAGTAGGAGGGCAGCAGCTTGCGGAATACCCCCGGGCGACCCCACATGTAGTTCACGGCGCCGAGCCAGGACTTCATGTTGCCCAGCTGGCCATCTTCTTTCATCAGTTGCACCAGGTGCACTGCTGAGAAGACGGGGAACAGCACGCTGACGATCATCATTTCCGTGACGCGGGTGAATTCACTGCCGCCTATGGCCTTGTAGACATCGAAGGCCACCGCCTTGTGTTCGGATTCCTCAATGGCATGCCAGGCCCAGATAGGAGCGATGCGTGGGTCCATCTGCTCCAGGGCATCGTATTTGAGCAGGAACTCTTCAGCCATCAACGCAGTGAAATGTTCCACCGCAACGGTGTGGGCGAGTTGGCGTTCCGGGCTCAGGTGTTTGCGCATCAGGTTCATGAAGCCGAGGATTTCCCGCTCCAGCCGTGCCAGATCCACGCCGCGTTCCTGCAGAAAGCCGTTCATCAATTCATGTTCGCGGGAGTGGTGCGCTTCCTGACCGATAAAGCCCTTGATGGCTTTCTTCAGTTCCGGGTCGGTAATCTGATCCTGATAGTGACGCACCGAATCAATGAAAAAACGCTCACCGGGCGGGAAGCTGGCGGACAGGGCAGCCAGCAGCAGGGTTCTTGCCGGGTCGTTGTCCCACCAGTAGCGAGGCATGTCTTCGGCTTCGCTGAAGGCGAACTGGGGGCGGCGAACCTTGGGGATCATATCCTTGGGGGTTTTGCCGGCAAGGTTGCGCAGGGAGCCGGTGAGGCCTTTGCGAGCCTTTGCCTTGCCCGGACGAACAGGGACCACAGCATTCATGTCAGAACTCCTCGTTGAGGTATTTTCTTAATATGGCTCATACGGTACTGGTGAACGGCCCAAGGGCGTGAGATTCTGCACGGACATTGTACTTGTCATCGGTGGCCAAATGCCGCACAGAGAACTCCTGGCAGCAACCACACAGCAACTGGCATCGCTTCCGGCCTGGGTGCGGCAGCGCAATCAGTCCGCCACCTATCCGCGTGCTTTTATGGAAGCGGCGATGGAGAGTGGCGCCTCCCGGGAGCAGTTATTGCAGGCGGCCGATATTACCCCCGATCAGATTGACGATCCGGCCGGGCGGCTGTCGTTGCAGGAAACCTGGACGCTGGGCGCGGCGGCGCTCTCACTCACAGGCAATGGCAGCCTGGGATTTGCCTCCGGCGATCGCATGCCCCTCACCGCCCACGGCAACCTGGGTTATGCCCTTATGTGTGCCGGTACTCCCCGTGAGGCCATCGCCATTCTGGAGCGCTTCTGGCACCTGCGCGGGCGCGGGGCGCAGTTGATGGTGAGCGAGAGTGAGGACCGCCTGTTCATGGAGCTGGTGCTGGAACTCTCCGCCCCGGATGCCCTGCGCGACATGTTGATGAGCTCCATGCTGACCAGCATGTATCGCGGCATGGAGTTCCTGATACCGCACCTGCCCGAGCAACGGGAAATCTGGTTGTATGGTGAAGAGCCGGTGGGGTTTGATCGCTGGCGGGCACTGCTGCCAATGGTCCGTTTCGGCATGCCACAGGCCGGTATTTCCCTGGCGGGAGATATCACCCTGCTGGATCAGCCCCTGCCCACCGCCAACCCGGAAGCCCTGACGCTGGCGCTGGCCCAGTGCGAACGGGAAAGCGCGCTGGTGGATGACGCCGACGACACCTTGCGCCGTGCCCGTGCCGCGATGGCACTGGGCGCTGACGGGTACCCCTCTCCGGAGGCTCTGGCCGATAGCCTACACCTGACGCCCCGTACTCTGCGGCGGCGCCTGCAGGAACTGGGCTACAGCTATCAGCAATTGCTGGAAGCCGCCCGGCGGCGGGACAGCTGTCAGATGCTGGCCGACCCTGACCTGGAAATCCGCCGCATTGGTGAGGCGCTTGGCTATGGCGACCCGGCCAATTTCACCCGTGCCTTCAAGGCCTGGACCGGCCTGTCTCCCCGGGAATGGCGCAAAGGCCACGCTGGGGGCTGATCTTCCTGGCTCTTCCGCGCCATCCCGATGACGTTAAGCCTCTATGCTTGACCCGCTTGCCTTTCCTGTGATCAATTAATGAAACTAAATTCCAAAAAAATAACGGGAGAGCACATGTCACTTATCAACGGGCTGCGTAGCAGCCTTCTGGCTGGCGCAGTGATGGCCTGCGGCCTGGCACAGGCCGGTATTCCCGCATCGCTGAGCGAAAAGGTGGGCAAGCTGGCTGCAGACCAGCAGCCGGAGCTGGAGAAGGTGTTTCGCCAGTTGCATGCCAATCCGGAGCTGGCCTTCGATCTGCACGACACCTCTGCGCTGGTGGCCAAGCGTCTGAAGAAACTGGGTTACCAGGTGCATACCGGCATTGCCAAAACCGGCCTGGCCGCGGTGCTGAAAAACGGTGAGGGCCCGGTGATCATGTTCCGCAGCGACATGGACGCCCTGCCGGTGAAAGAGGAAAGCGGCTTGCCCTATGCCAGCAAGAAACAGGTGGAGCTGGATGACGGCAGCACCAGCTATGTGTCCCATGCCTGTGGCCACGATTCCCATACCGCCTGGTTGCTGGGCATCGCCAAGGTGATGATGGAAACCCGCGATGCCTGGTCCGGCACCCTGGTGTTGGTTGGCCAGCCGGCGGAAGAATTGATCGCCGGTGCCCAGGCCATGGTGGACGACGGCCTTTACGACAAGGTGCCCAAGCCATCCCTGTTGATCTCCGCCCACGTTTATCCGGTCTGGCCGGCAGGCACGGTGGCGGTAAAAGCTGGCCGCCGCATGGCCGGCAGTGATCAACTGGATGTGCACCTCACCGGTATCGGCGGTCACGGTTCCCGCCCGGAAGGCACCATTGATCCGGTGGTCATGGGCGCGCGGGCGGTGATGGCCTACCAGACCATCGTCAGCCGCAACATCCCGGCCCAGGACCCGGCGGTACTGACGGTGGGCGCCATGCAGGTGGGGGAAACCCATAACGTGATTCCGGAAACCGGCACTCTGAAACTGAACCTGCGCTGGTTCGACAAGGGCGTGCGCCAGACCATGCTGGATGCCATCGACCGGGAAACCCGGGGTATTGCCGTTGCGGCGGGGGTGCCGAAGGAGCGCGAACCCACCATTACCATGCTGGGTTATGCGGAACCGGTGATCAACGAAACGGCCCTGGCCGAGAAAGCCAATACCACCCTGGTGGCAGCCCTGGGGAAAAAACGGATCATGCCCGGCATTCCGCCAGTGATGGGCTCCGAGGATTTCCCCATGTTGGTGGCAGGCATTGAAGACGCCGAAACCCTGTTTGTGGAAGTAGGCGGTGGAGCCCCTGATGTGATGAAAAAGTACATGAGCACCGGCGAACTGCCGCCGCTCAATCACAACCCGAAGTTCCGCATCGAAAACCCGGGCCTGGCGATTACCACTGCGGTGCAGGCCAACAGCACCTTGTTGCTGGATGCCTTGCTTGCCGGTGACGCCAGGTAAGATCGGCGTGCGTTGAGGTGAAAAAAACAGCGGCCTAGGCCGCTGTTTTTCGTTTCAGGAGGAGACGAGAACAAATCGGGGACACACATGAAATAGAACAAATCGGGGACACACATGAAATGGATGAATTTGTGCGTGCCCCCGATTGGGGAAGGCTGGTTGGGTTACATCAAGGCAAAGGCCAGATACAGCATCAGTGCCACCTGGGCCAGGAACAGGCTGGCGCGAACAAATACCAGAGGAAAGCTGGTGCCGATCAGGTGCACCAGGCTTTGCCCGATACGTGCCGCAACAATGAAGCTTGCCAGCGCGTTCACGGTATCGCTCTGGCCGGTTGCCGCCGCCACCAGCACCAGGGCGGCAAACAGCGGCAGATTTTCCAGGCAGTTCAGGTGTGCAGCTTTGGCGCGGACCAGAATGGCCGGGTCATCCACGGCGTTGCCGCGCTCCCAGTGGTTGGCGGCTTTCTTGCCGGTGAGCGCCAGCGGCAGCCGGTAGGTGGCGTAGCTGAGTGC
>NZ_JBNPEC010000254.1:0-25840 GCF_051117345.1 Alcanivorax sp. | reverse complement strand
CATGCCCTGCTCGAGAACTTTCTGAAAAACGAACAACAAGGGGACGCCGCATGAATATCCAGCAGGCCCTGGCCAAGGTGGTCGAGCAGATCGACCTGAGCATCGCGGAAATGCAGGAGGTCATGCGACAGATCATGACCGGCGGCGCCACCGACGCCCAGATTGGCGGCTTTCTAGTAGCCCTGCGCATGAAGAGCGAGTCTCTGGACGAGATCACCGGTGGCGTGCAGGTCATGCGCGAGCTGGTCACCGCCGTACCGGTGCAGAACCGCCAGTATCTGGTGGATATCGTCGGCACCGGCGGCGACGGCGCCAACCTGTTCAATGTGTCCTCGGCCAGCGCCTTTGTGGCGGCGGCGGCCGGTGCCCGGGTCGCCAAGCATGGCGGGCGCTCGGTGAGCTCCAAAAGCGGCTCGGCGGACCTGCTGGAAACCGCCGGTATTGCCCTGGACCTGACCCCGGAACAGATCGGTAGCTGCGTGGATAACGTGGGGCTGGGCTTCATGTTTGCCCCCAATCACCACAAGGCGATGAAATACGCGGTGGGCCCGCGCAAGGAACTGGGCATGCGCACCCTGTTCAATATTCTCGGCCCGATGACCAACCCGGCGGGCGTGCAGCGTCTGGTGGTGGGGGTCTTCTCCGAGAAGCTGTGCCGGCCCATGGCAGAAGTGATGGGGCGTCTGGGCGCCGAGCACGTGATGGTGGTGCACAGCAAGGATGGCCTGGACGAGATCAGCCTGGCCACCCGTACCCATGTGGCGGAATTCCGTAACGGGGACATCAGCGAATACGACGTGACCCCGGAAGACCTGGGCCTGGACTCCGATTCACTGGTCGGCCTGGATGTGACCGACTCGGACGCCTCCCTGGCCCTGATTCGCGATGCTTTCGGCAAACGCAGCAATGACGCGGCCCGCAAGGCGGCGGACATGGTTGCCCTGAATGCCGGTGCGGCCATCTATGTGAGCGGTATCACCCGGACTCACAAAGAAGGGGTACGCATGGCCGAAGACCTGATACACAATGGAGAGGCAGCAGAGCGCATGCGTGAGCTGGCTCAATACAGCACGGCCCTCACGGCTGCGGACTGATAAGGAGAGCGGTTATGAGCACAGGCACCATTCTCGACAAGATCATTGCCCGCAAGCAGGAAGAAATTGCGGTCGGCAAGAACAACTACACCCTGGGTGAGCTGGAGGCCATGGCCGCCAACGAGCGCAAGGCCCGGGGATTCATTTCCAGCCTGTTTGACCGGGTGCGTGACCACCAGCCGGCAGTGATCGCCGAAATCAAGAAGGCCTCTCCCAGCAAGGGCGTGATCCGTGATGATTTCGATCCGGTGGAGATTGCTCGCAGCTACGAGAAAAACGGCGCGGCCTGTTTGTCGGTGCTCACCGACAAGGACTTCTTTCAGGGTGATGAGCACTACCTGCGTGCCGCACGCAACGCGGTGAATCTCCCGGTGTTACGCAAGGACTTCATGATCGACCCCTGGCAGATCTTCGAGTCCCGGGCCATGGGGGCCGACGCCATTTTGCTGATCGCGGCGGCCTTGTCGGATGAGCAGATGAACGAGCTCTACCACGCCGCCCAGCAGGTCGGCTGCGATGTGCTGGTGGAAGTGCATACCGAGGAAGAGCTGGAGCGTGCGGTTAAGCTCCATGCCGAGCTGATCGGTATCACCAACCGCAACCTGCATACTTTCGAGACCAGCCTCAACCCCACTCTGTCTCTGGCAGAAAAGGTGCCCGGCGACCGCATGATCGTCACCGAAAGCGGTATCCTCACTACGGAAGACGTGAAGCTGATGCGCAAGAACGGTATTAATTCGTTCCTGGTGGGCGAGGCCTTTATGCGGGCAGATGACCCGGGGGCGGCGCTGAAGGCGTTGTTTTTTTAGTTAACAGTTAATAGTGAATAGTTAATAGCTGCGCGGGGAAGGTTGGTGCGGTGCAGAGAATGTTGGAGGCCGCGCCCATGAAGTGGGTGCGGCTTCTTCGTTTTAACGCCAGAATAGGGAGTTGGAATGACAGGAAAGTCAGCAGAGGAGTGCCTGGGCATGGAGGACATCCGTGCCGAAATTGACCGCCGCGACAGGCAAATCATTGCATTGCTGGGCGAAAGGGGCGGGTATGTCCATGCCGCCGCAGCGTTCAAAACCAGCGAAGACGGTGTGCGTGCACCGGAGCGATTCAGAACCATGCTCCAGACCAGAAGAGAATGGGCGGAGCAGGAAGGGCTGGATGCGGATATGGTCGAGCAGCTTTACCGGGACTTGGTGGAGCACTTCATTCAGCGGGAGATGGCAGCGTTCAAGGGTAGTTAACAGTTAACAGTGTCGCGGACCAGGTTTGTTCTGTCGTTAAACGCAAGAGGCCGCGCCCATCATCTGGGCGCGGCCTCTTGGCTTTCAGTATCTGAAGGTGTTCGACGCGCAGCTATTAACTATTCATTATTAACTGTTAACTGCCTTTTACCGCGTTCCGTAAACCACCATGGTCTTGCCCTTCACAGACACCAGCCCCTGTTCTTCCAGGTTCTTCAGTACCCGGCCGACCATCTCCCGGGAGCAGCCGACGATGCGGCCGATTTCCTGGCGGGTGACCTTGATCTGCATGCCGTCCGGATGGGTCATGGCGTCGGGCTGTTTGCACAGGTCCAGCAGGGTGCCGGCTACGCGGCCAGTCACATCCAGGAACGCCAGATCCCCCACCTTGCGGGTGGTGGCGCGCAGGCGACCGGCGATCTGGGCGGAAACGGCGAACAGGATGTCGGCGTCTTCCCGGGCCAGTTGCTTGAATTTGCCGTAGCTGACTTCGGCGACTTCGCATTCAGTCTTGGCTTTTACCCAGGCAGAACGTGATGGGTCGTTCTCGAACAACCCCATCTCACCGAAGAAATCACCTTCATTCAGGTACGCCATGATCATTTCACGACCATCGTCGTCTTCGATCATGACCGTCACGGAGCCCTTCAAAATATAGTAAAGCGCATCCGATTCATCACCCGCATAAATGATGGTGCTCTTCGCCGGGTACTTGCGGCGATGGCAGTGGGCCAGAAACTGGTCCAGATTTGGAATAATTTTGTTGCCGTCAGTCATGGGCGCTCAATATTAAGCCAGAAAAATGTCTTAGCTGATAAGCGTAAGGATATTGCCTGTTTTTATCATTGATGCCAAGGGAACTGGCTCTCACTCTCAATTTTCACAGGCTAAACGGTGCCTTACGGCTGACCGGCACCAGGCAGGCAGGTAGCGGGGTGGCCTGAACGGCAACAAAATTATCTGCCATCCTGGCCTGTCAGGGGGGTGGCGGCGCCCCCGCGCTATGGTACTCTGCGCCCCCTTTCGGGGCTGGATAAAGGCAGCCTGGAGCGGTGACTGGAACCTGGGAGATCCCCCATGAAAGCAGTGGTTAAATGGCAGGGCGAAGCCTGCTATGAAGCGCAGACAGAAAGCGGCCATACGGTGCTCATGGATGGTCCACCGGATCACGGTGGTCAGAACCGGGGACCGCGTCCCATGGAGACCCTGTTGCTGGGCGTCGGCGGCTGCTCTTCCTTTGATGTGGTGCATATCCTCAAGAAGTCCCGCCAGGACGTGACGGATTGCCGCTGCGAACTGACTGCCGAGCGCGTCGATGAGGTGCCGGCGGTATTCAGCAAGATTCATCTGCACTTCATCGTCAGCGGCAATAACCTTAAAGAAGCCCAGGTGAAGCGGGCAGTGGAGCTGTCGGCGGAGAAGTATTGCTCGGCCAGCATCATGCTGACTCGAGGTGGTGTTGAGATCACCCATAGTTATACCATTGAGGGCCAGGACGCTTGATTCCTGCCCTCACTGGTTCCGGTGCAAGCCGGAGGCAAGGAGTGATTCAGAGGCTCCCAAGCTGAGGCCCTGAGGTCTCGCAAACAGGTAACCGCAGACTCTGCGGTGGTGTGTTGGTTTTCTAGTGGCGATGACGCCGACGGGGTACAGCTGTGGTGAAAGATCCCAATCCCAAGATTACGGTTCATGGTTTCAACAACCTGACCAAATCCTTGAGCTTCAATATTTTCGATATCGCCTATGCGAAGACGGAACAGCATCGCAAGGAGTACATCGAGTATATTGACGAGCTGTATAATGCCGAGCGTCTTACCGAGATTCTCACCAACGTGACCAAGATCATCGGTGCGAATGTGCTCAACGTGGCTCGCCAGGATTACGATCCCCAGGGTGCCAGCGTGACCATGCTGATCGCCGAGCACGAGAGCCCGCCGGATGGCACCGACTGGGACGAGGAAGCCCCGGGCCCGCTGCCGGATTCCGTGGTGGCGCACCTGGACAAGAGTCACGTGACAGTACACACCTACCCGGAATCCCACCCGGATAACGGCATTTCCACCTTCCGGGTGGATGTGGATGTGTCTACCTGCGGGGTGATTTCACCGCTGCGGGCGCTGAACTATCTGATTCACAGCTTTGATTCCGATATCGTCACCGTCGACTATCGGGTGCGGGGCATGACCCGGGATCTGGATGGCACCAAGCACTATATCGATCACGATATCAATTCGATCCAGAACTTCCTCACCGAAGACACCCAGAATGCCTATCAGATGATCGATGTGAATGTGTTCCAGGAGAACATCTTCCACACCAAGATGCTGCTCAAGGACTTCGATATCGACAACTACCTGTTCGGCGCCGGCAGCGATGAGTTCGAGCTGGAAGAGCTGGAACAGATCAAGGACCGCCTGCGCACCGAGATGCTGGAGATCTTCTACAGCCGGAATATGGGGTGAGAAGGGCAGTTAACAGTTAATAGTGAATAGTTAACAGTTCGCGCCAATCTCCAGTTGTAGTAGAAAGCAAAGAGGCCGCGCCCATAGGTTGGGCGCGGCCTCTTGCGTTTTATGGCCAAGCGTCTCTCACGGAGCCTCTGTAGGAGCGCCTCTTGCGGCGCGAACCGTGCGAAGCACGGAATCGACCGAAGGGAGATCAAACACTCCAGACCGTGACAGAGTTTCGATAGAGAGATCAGTCGGGTTTTGAAGGGTTACCTCGCCAAGGCTCGGTTCGCGCCTCGAGAGGCGCTCCTACAGGTGTTTTTTCAGCGCGCTGCTCAGATTCTGTAGGTGGTAAACGTCATCACCTTGCTCATCAGCGTCATGGCGTGGCGTACTGGTGGGGGCAGGTCGGCGCCGCCGGCGTCTTTGGCGGTGACGGCGTGTTTGAGCTCGTCGCTTTTCATCTGTTCCAGAATGGCGCGGGTGCGCAGGTCGCTTTCCGGGACCTGGAACAGGTGGGCTTCCAGATGTTTGACCACCTGGTTTTCCGTTTCCGAGACAAAGCCCAGGCTCCAGCGGTCACCGACCAGACCGGCAGTGGCGCCCACCGCATAGCTCATTGCGTAGAACAGCGGGTTAAGCTTGCTGGGGACACCGCCGAGCTCCTGAATCCGCTCCTCGCACCAGGCCAGGTGATCCTCTTCCTCACGGGCTGCTTCCTCCATGGCATGGCGCACATGGGGCAGGCTGGCAGTGCTGGCCTGGCCCTGATACAGGGCCTGGGCGCACACTTCACCGGTATGATTGATGCGCATCAGCCCCAGCACATGACGGCGCTTGTCGGTGGGCAGGCTGCCGGCTTCCGGGGCATCCGGTGCTGGGGACGCATGGGCCGGGGCTCGCTCCGCCTGGATGGTACCTGGCGTCAGGGTGCGCAGGGCGTTATCGGCTCGGGCCAGCAGTTTATCCAGCGGTGACAGTCGACGTTCGCTCATGGGGATCTTCCAAAACGGTTTGCCACGCAAGGCACAGGGTAGCAGTGAAAACACGGCGCTTTTGATCAGGGCGTGATTTCCCCTGGCCCTACAAAACAGTGTCAGGCTTCATGCTAGCATAGCGCTGACAGTGACCTGTGAAGAATGATAACAAATGAGTGACCTGAACGACCTGAAAATGCTGCTGGAATCCCGTTACCCCATCGTGGTCATCGAGACCTGGGAAGAGTTGCGGGCGCTGGACCTGATTCGCCGGCTGGGTATGCGCGAGGGCAGGCCGGTGTTTGCCTGGAACGGAGTGGATGGCCTGCGCCGGCTGGAGTTCGAAGACGCGCCCAGCCAGAAGCATACGGTGGAACCCGACGCCGTGCTGGGGCAGATTCGTGGCACCAATGAGCCGGGCATCTATGCGTTATGCGATCTGCATCCCTATCTGGAGGGTGAGCCCAAACAGGTGCGCCTGCTCAAGGAAATCGCCCTGCATCATGAGCGTCTGCATCATACCCTGGTGTTGATCAGCCACCAGTTTTCCATTCCTGCGGAAATTCGCCGTTACTGCACCCGCTTTTCCCTGTCCATGCCCGATGAGAAGCAGCTGGAGCACATCGTTCAGGATGAAGCCCGTCGTTTCAAACAGGAAAAAGGGGAGCGTGTGCGGGCAGACCGGAATTCGCTCGATCGACTGGTGCGTAACCTGCGCGGTCTGAGCGTGGAGGATGCCCGCAAGCTGGCTCGGGGTGCCATTATCCACGACGGTGCCATTACCGAGGCTGACTTGCCGGAGATCAACAAGGCCAAGTTTGCCTTGATGGAAATGGACGGCGTGCTCAGCTATGAGTACGACACGGAAAGCTTTGCCGACGTGGGCGGCTTGCAGGGGCTGAAAGACTGGTTGGGCAAGCGCGAGAAAGCGTTTCACGGGCAAAGCGATATCGACAGTCCTCGGGGAATCATGATGGTGGGCGTGCAGGGCGGCGGCAAAAGCCTGGCTGCCAAAGCCGTAGCCGGATTGTGGGGGTTGCCACTGCTGCGCATGGACATGGGGGCGATCTACAACAAGTTCTTCGGTGAATCCGAGCGCAACGTGCGCGAGGCCCTGGAGTTGGCCGAGACCATGTCTCCCTGTGTGCTGTGGATCGATGAAATCGAAAAGGGCATCGCCGTGGGCGACAACGATGGCGGCACCTCACGGCGGGTGCTGGGTACCCTGCTCACCTGGATGGCGGAGAACCAGAGCCAGGTGTTCCTGGTGGCCACGGCCAACGACATTGAGCGCCTGCCACCGGAACTGATCCGTAAGGGGCGCCTGGACGAAATCTTCTTTGTGGATCTGCCGTCGCCGGCGGTGCGGGAGGTGATTTTCCGTATCCACCTGGAAAAACGTGGCCAGGCGAGCGAGCGGTTCGATCTGCCTACTTTGTCTGCGCATAGCGACGGGTTTACCGGGGCGGAGATTGAACAGGCCGTCGTGGCCGGTCTCTACAGTGCCGGCGCCGCCGATGGCGTGCTGGATCAGGCGCTGCTGGAGGCGGAGCTGGCGGCCACTGTGCCGCTGTCGGTGACCATGGCGGAATCCTTGGCGCGGCTGCGGCAGTGGTGCCAGGGCAGGGCAGTTCATGCCGGTACTTGATCCCGGTCTGGCCGGCTCCGATCAGAGCCTCACGGCAGCCTATGTGGATGCAGTGCTTCCACCTTTGCTGGCACATTACGGCCTGTCCCGGGACGCGGTGTTGCAGCAGGCGGGGCTCACCGAGGCACCCTTTTCGGAGCCGGGACAATTGTTGCCGCTGGTGGATGTGCTGCGGTTGTTTCTGGTAATTCTGCAGGCCAGCGGCGATTCCGGCCTGGGTTTCGAAATCGGCAAGCGGGTGAAGCCCCGCTCTTATCAGGTGCTGGGTTATGTGATTCTGGCCAGCCGCGACCTGGGCCAGGCCATCGACCGTCTGATCCGCTTTGAAAGCCTGTCCGGCAAACTGGGTGAAACGCAGCTCTCGCACCATGGCGATACGGTACGTCTGAGCTGGCAGTGCCCGCTGGCCGGGGAGCCGGGCCGTTATCTCACCGAGGCGGCGGTGACCGGGTGGGTGGCGTTCATGCGCCCGCTGATAACGCGGGAGCTGAGTCCGACGCGGGTATGTTTCCGCCACCCGGCGCCGGAGGACGAGCAACGCTATCAGACATTTTTTGATGCGCCGGTACTGTTTGCAGCGGATTTCGATGGGGTGGAGTTGCCGGCGGCGTACCTGACATTGCCGCTGGAATCAGCGGACCCGGGGCTGTCGGTGATGATGGAGCGGGAGGCCCGCGACCTGCTCGCCGACTTCGACGCTAACACTAATCTGGTCAGTGCCGTGCGCGCCCGAATCTATCAGCAGCTGGCGGATGGCGAGCCATCGCTGGAATCCGTGGCGGATAGCCTGGGGATGCCTGCCCGCACGCTCAGTGCCCGGCTGGCCCGCCGTTCATTGCGATTTGCGGAAATCCTTGATGGTTTGCGCCAGAGTCTGGCGGAGCTCTATCTCCAGGACCCGGCCCTGTCGCTGACCGAGATCGCCCTGCTGGTGGGCTTCGCCGAATCCAGTTCTTTCAGTCGGGCATTTCGTCGTTGGCGAGGAACAAGTCCGAATCAGTGGCGTCGGGGCGGGTAAAGCGCACCAGGGTATCGCGTAGCACATTCAACTCCACCGGCTTGGGCAGGTGGGCATTCATGCCTGCCGCCAGGCTGCGTTCCTTGTGCTCGCGCAGGATATGGGCGGTGAGGGCGACAATGGGCACCGCTGGCAGACCCTGTTTCTGCTCGTACTGACGAATCCGTCGAGTGGCTTCGAAGCCGTCCATCTCCGGCATTTCACAATCCATCAGAATCAGGTCATAGCGGTGCTTCTCGGCCAGGGTCAGTGCTTCCTGGCCGTTGGAGGCGATGTCAGCCTTGAGACCCAGTTTGGCGAGCATGCCACGAATCACTTTCTGGCTCAGGTAATGGTCTTCTGCTACCAGGATGTTCAGTTGTGGGTCGGGCTTGTGCTCGGTCTTGCTGGGAAGGGGGCGGTGGCCCAACCCCAGTTCCTCGGCCAGTACCTGGCGAAGGCGCGGGGCGGACACCGGTTTCGACAGCACCCGGTGGATGCCCACGTTGCGGGCCTGGGTGGCGGTGGGAGCCAGGCTGATGCCGGTGAGCATCACCAGCACGGTGGGATGCATGATCACCGGGTCTTCGTGGATCCGCGCGGCCAGTTGCATACCGTCCATGCCGGGCATGTTGTGGTCCAGCACCACCACGTCGTAGGGCTCGTTGATGTTGGCCTGGGTTCGCAGGGAGGCCAGCGCTTCACGGGGGTCGTGGCAGGCGGTGACACGCATGCCCCAGGACAAGGCGTGATGGCGCAGTACCCGGGTCACGGTGCTGGAATCATCAACCACCAGCAGGCTGCGCCCTTCCAGCGCTGAGGTATCCACCATTACCGGAGGTGGCGCATCGGTGATTTCCGGCGGCAGGGGAACCACAAACCAGTAATGGGCGCCGCGCTGATCCTGCAGGGTGCCCATGCGGCCGTGCAGGGCTTCCACCAGTTGTTCGGCGATGGCCAGGCTCAGGTGGCTGCTTTCCGGCTGCTTGGTGGTGTTGCGCAGGCGTTTGAGAATGTCGTCGCTGATGGCGCTGCCGGAGAACCCGAAGCGAACCCGATCCGCCTGGCCGGTGGGCTCCATGGACACATCCACCACCAGTTCCCCGTGGCTGCCATGACGAACCAGGGCGCCCATCAGGTTGGTGAGGATCTGGCGTAGTCGCCCGGCGTCGCCGATTACCCTGGTGGGCACATTGGTATGCACGTGGGTGATCAGTTCGATCTGTTTTTCCTCGGCCTTTTCCTTGAACAGGTCGATGGCCTCCATGATCAGGTCATGGATGTCCAGGGCGCTGTGATTGATGTCCGCCCCCTGGGTGGATAGCTGTGAATGCTCCAGTACGTCATTGATGATGCGTAGCAGGCTGTCGCCGGCATTCTGGATGGCGCCGACGCATTCGCGCTGGTTGGGGGTAAGCGGGGTGTCGCCAAGAATTTCCGCCATCCCCAGGATGCCGCTCAGCGGGGTGCGAATATCATGGCCGATCCGTGACAGGGTTTCCCGGCGGGTACTGTCCACGGTGTCGGCAACCGCCTCGGAGCGCTTCTTCTCGATCTGCAGACGGGCTTGCTGGCTGTGCTGCAGCCGCAAGCCGATGCCCAGAGTCAACGCCTCAAGCACGGTAGCGCCCAGCAGCCATTGGGGGAGTTCCGCGCCGGTTTGCACAATTCCCAGGCAGGCCAGGCAGATCAGCAAGGCCGGGAAGCTGATCAGCAGGGACGTCATGAAAAACAGTCCGCCGCCGGTGATTTCCCGGTGCCAGGCGGTGTAGCCCATGGTGAGCAGAAACAGGGTGGCCAGGGTGACCAGGGCGAAACTGATGTAGCCGGCGGCGGCCAGCGGCAGAATGACGGTAAAAGGCAGATTGGCCAGGGCCAGCATCTGCAGCAGACGGGTGCAGTAATGCAGCCAGCCTGTCTGGTCTGACAGGTTGAAAAAGCTGCGTGACAAGCCGGTGGCCGACCACATGGCCAGCATCATGCCGGCAAACAGCAGCCGAGGGTGCAGCAGGTTATTTTCACGCAGGGCCTGGGGCAGCAAGTCTGCCAGGGTCAGTCCGATCAGCAGGATGCTGAGGATAAAGCCGCAGTGGTAATAGTAGGTGGCGCCGCCACGCAGGGCACCGACAATCAGGTTGTAGAGCGCCAGGATCAACAGGGCACCGGCAAGCAGCATGTAGATGGCATTTTGCTGTTGTTGGCTTTGCAGCAAGCCGTTGACGGTGGTCAGGGTGAGCCCGTAAGTGAGATAGGCTCGGGGTGGCAATTGCAGATAGGCGAGTCGGGTTTCGCCGGTGGGCAGATGTACCTGGAAACTGCTGCCGCGGCTGGGAATGCGCTGTTCCGGGTCGAGTTGGCGGTAGCCGCCGTCTCCGTCAGACAGATAGAGTTGTGCCGCCGGATTACCGCGCAGATGCAGGGCGAAATCGTGCTGATTGCCCAGTTCGTTCTTGATGGCAACGCGCACCCACCAGTTACCATTGCGGATACCCAGGCGTTCTATATAGCGCGTAGCCGGTTGGAAGCGATCCATGGCCGGTAGCTGGCTGACGGTCTCGATGTCCAGCTCGCCGGAGGGGTCGCGCAGGTATTCGGAGTAGATGGTAATCCGCGCCTGGTCTGGCAGGCTGTGGATCACAAAGGGCGGTGGTGGCTCCGGATTGGCCCGGCAGAGGCTGCCCGCCAGACTCAGCAGCAGTATCAGGGCGCCTCTGAACAGAAAAGAGTCAGGCCACTTCCGTTGGTTTGTTTGCATCCGTCGCTTTTCCCCGGTCCAGCACATAGGCATTTAGGCCCGCTTCCGAGAGGATATAGGCTCCCAGCTCGCTGCGTCGACCATCACCGCACACTACATAGAAAAAATCTTTTTCCAGGTTGTGGACTTCGCGGCGCAGTTCGTTGAGTGGCAGGTTGCGGGCACCCGGGGTGCGGTCGTGACGGAACTCCATGGGCAGGCGCACATCCACCAGAATGCAGGCGGTTTCCGCCTCCAGCACCATGGTATCCAGCTCGTCTTCGCTGAGATGGCGGATCACCGAGTCTTGCAGGATGGACTGGAAATCCTGTTTGCCCAGGCACATCAGTATGCCGTCGCTGGTCATGGTGATGGTGGCATTGCGGGGGCTGTCGCTGATCAGGGCGTCTTCGCCGAAGAAGCGCCCGGCGGACAGAGCCGCCAGGGTTTCCTGTTTGGCTCCCTTGGAGCGGGTGACCATGGCCTTGCCCTGCTTGATCACGAAGAAGGTGTCGCCATCCTCGCCTTCCGTGACCACCGTTTCGCCAAGCTGCACGTCCCGTTCCTCGAATTTCACGAACAGGCTGTGAATCATGGCCGGTGGTATGGCGGAAAACAGTTCTGAGGACAGTAGCGCATCCATCCAGTCCCGTTCGCTTTCGTCATCGTCTTCATCCAGCATGGATTCGGCGGCCTGGGTCCAGGTCATCAGCAGATCCAGCTTGTTACGATCGATGGCGTAGAGGGTGGTGGTTTCTGCGCTAATGGCGTTGATGGTGTGTTCTGGATAGTTATCCAGCGCCAGATAATTCTCGTCGTCATCGGCGGCGAAGTGGCGTACCTGGAAACTGGCGTCGGTGAGATCCACAGAGCCTTCCACCAGAAAATAGGCCTTGTCGCTGGTCTGGCCGCGTTTGAACAGCAGTCGCCCGGGGCCGATCTTGATGACGTCGATCTGGCCCTGAATTTCCTTCAGGTGCGATTCGCCCAGGCAGTCAAAGGGAATGAAATTCTCGAGACGAGACATGTCGGCGACGACATCGCTCATTGCTAACCCCCAGCGGTATACAAAAGTGCAGCGTTGGTGGGTGAGCCCCTGGTGGGCTCACCCTTACTTCTTAGTTGCTACTACTTTATGACTTTTCGCGGGCCACTGCACGGTAACCGATGTCCGTGCGGTGATAGGCGTTGCGCCATGTGATCTGCTTCACACCAAGGTAGGCGTTGGCCTGGGCTTCACTGACGGTATCGCCGACACCGGTAACGCAGAGCACACGCCCGCCACTGGTGACGACCTGGCCGTCTTTCTCGGCGGTGCCGGCATGGAATACTTTCACGGTGTCGGAATCGGCCTGATCCAGGCCGTCGAT
Organism: Alcanivorax sp.; assembly: GCF_051117345.1. GTDB lineage: Bacteria > Pseudomonadota > Gammaproteobacteria > Pseudomonadales > Alcanivoracaceae > Alcanivorax. The sequence goes on along the minus strand of NZ_JBNPEC010000254.1, from coordinate 13,338 downwards.
CACGTCGCCCTTGTCGTAGCTGTCCGGGTAACCGCCAGCGGCTATGACCACGCCGAGAGTAGGGCGCGGGTCCCACTGGATCTCGGTCTGGTCCAGTTTGCCGTCCAGGGCCGCCAGGCACAGGGCGGCCAGATCGGATTGCAGGCGCATCATGATCGGCTGGGTTTCCGGGTCGCCGAAGCGGCAGTTGTACTCGATCACCTTGGGGGCGCCATCCGGGTTGATCATTAGCCCGGCGTAAAGGAAGCCGGTGTAGGGCATACCCTCGGCAGCCATGCCTTCCACGGTGGGGGTGATCACCTCGTCCATGATGCGCTGGTAGACCGCATCGGTGACCACCGGGGCTGGGGAGTAGGCACCCATGCCGCCGGTGTTGGGGCCGGTATCGCCGTCGCCCACGCGCTTGTGGTCCTGGCTGGTGGCCATGGGCAGCACGTTCTTGCCGTCCACCATGACGATAAAGCTGGCTTCTTCGCCTTCCAGAAACTCTTCCACCACCACGCGGTGGCCGGCGTCGCCAAACTTGTTGCCGTCCAGCATGTCGCGCACGGCGTCTTCGGCTTCCTGCAGGGTCATGGCGACAATCACGCCTTTGCCCGCTGCCAGGCCGTCGGCCTTGATGACGATGGGGGCGCCCTGTTCACGGACATAGGCCAGGGCCTCGTCCATATCGGTGAAGTTGCCGTAGGCGCCGGTGGGAATGTTCTGGCGGGCCAGGAAATCCTTGGTGAAGGCTTTGGAGCCTTCCAGTTGCGCCGCTGCCTTGCTGGGGCCGAAACACTTGAGGCCATTGGCCTGGAAGTTATCTACCAGCCCTTCCACCAGCGGCGCTTCCGGGCCGACGATGGTCAGGTCAATGTTATTGTCTTGGGCAAAGGCCAGCAGCGCCGACTGATCCAGCACATCAATGGCCACGTTTTCCAGCTTGGCTTCGCGGGCGGTACCGGCATTGCCCGGCGCCACAAAGACTTTTTCTACCTGAGCGGCCTGCGCCACTTTCCAGGCCAGCGCATGCTCGCGGCCACCGCCGCCAATGATCAGAACTTTCATGTCTACCTCAACCCTTTCAGGTTCGCCGCAGGAGCGCCGCTCCTACAGAGTGATGCTGTTAGTGACGGAAATGGCGCATGCCGGTGAAGACCATGGCCATGCCGGCTTCGTCGGCAGCGGCGATGACTTCCTCGTCGCGGATCGAACCGCCCGGCTGGATCACGCAGCTGATGCCTACCTTGGCGGCATTGTCGATGCCGTCGCGGAACGGGAAGAAGGCGTCGGAAGCCATGACCGAGCCTTCTACCTGCAGGCCGGCATGCTCGGCCTTGATGGCGGCGATGCGGGCAGAGTTGACGCGGCTCATCTGGCCGGCACCCACGCCTACGGTCTGGCGATTCTTGGCGTAGACAATGGCGTTGGATTTGACGAACTTGGCCACTTTCCAGGCGAAGATCAGGTCATGCATCTCGGCTTCGGTGGGGGCACGTTTGGTGACCACTTTCAACTCGCCTTCGGTGATCATGCCGATATCGCGGTCCTGTACCAGCAGGCCGCCATTGACGCGCTTGTAGTCCAGGCCTGCCGCTGCCGCACCCTCGATCTCGCCACATACCAGCACACGCACATTCTTCTTGGCGGCGGTGATGGCCAGGGCCTCGTCGGTGGCAGAAGGGGCGATGATCACTTCCACGAACTGACGGTCGACAATGGCCTGGGCGGTGGCGGCATCCAGCTCGCGGTTGAAGGCGATGATGCCGCCGAAGGCAGATTCGGTATCGGTGGCAAAGGCCAGGTCATAGGCGTTGCCGATGCCGTCCAGACTCACTGCCACACCGCAGGGGTTGGCATGTTTGACGATCACACAGGCGGGCTTGGTGAAGCCTTTTACGCACTCCAGCGCCGCGTCGGTGTCGGCAATGTTGTTGTAGCTCAGTTCTTTGCCCTGCAGCTGTTTCGCGGTGGCGATGGAGGCCGCTGCCGGATTGCGCTCGGTGTAGAAGGCCGCTTTCTGGTGCGGGTTCTCGCCGTAACGCATGTTCTGGGTCTTTTCGAAGTTCAGATTGATGGTGCGCGGGAAATCCTGATTGTTCTCGCCCACCTTCTTGCCAAAGTAGTTGGCAATGGCGCTGTCATAGGCGGCGGTATGTTCGAACGCCTTGATGGCCAGGTCGAAACGCAGGGTGTCGGACAGGGCGCCATTGTTGGCGGCCATGTCGTCCAGTACGCGCTGATAGTCAGCAGCGGCGGTAACAATGCCAACGCTGGCGTTGTTCTTGGCGGCAGAACGCACCATGGTCGGGCCGCCGATATCGATGTTCTCGATGGCGTCTTCCAGTGAGCAGTCCGGGTTGGCCACGGTGGTTTCGAACGGGTAGAGATTGACTACCACCAGATCAATGCGGCTGATGTCGTTGTCGGCCATGACCTGTTCGTCCTGGCCGCGGCGGCCGAGGATGCCGCCGTGCACTTTCGGGTGCAGGGTTTTCACCCGGCCGGCCATCATTTCCGGGAAACCGGTGTAGTCGGAGACTTCGCGCACGGCGATGCCTTCGTCCTGCAGTTTCTTGTAGGTGCCGCCGGTGGAAAGAATTTCCACGCCTTGCTCGGCCAGGGCCTTTGCAAATTCGACGATACCTGTCTTGTCGGAAACACTGATCAGTGCACGTTCAACCGCGTTGCTCATGGGATTTCACCAAGTTGCGTTCTGGGATAAGTGGTTCATTTAAAAACAAAAAAAGGGCAGTAAGGACTGCCCTTTATCGCTGTGGTCGTGCTTAAAGCAGACCGTACTGCTTGAGCTTCTTGCGCAGGGTGCCGCGGTTCAGGCCCAGCAGCTCGGCGGCCTTGGTCTGGTTGCCGCGGGTGTACTCGAGCACTTTCTCAAGCAGCGGGATTTCCATTTCCGCCAGTACCATCGGGTAGAGTTCGCTTACGGCCTCACCGTCCAGCTGGTTGAAATAATCGTTTAACGAACGTCGCACACAATTGCGCAGAGTGTCGTGGGTTTCGCTGCGCGCAATAGTCAGGTGCGGCTTTCGTGCTTCTGCGATGTTCATTTCAGTAAGTGTCCGTGCAGCGGCTGTGTTAACTGAAGAAAGGGTCATCGGCCAAGGCTCCGTTTTTCTTCCGGGCAGACACCTCGCCATAACAACCGAATCGTACCCGGTCGGTCGTGGCGTTTATCTGTTGGAAAAACTGCTCGATTGCCAGCCGTTGATCGGCGGCATTTTCCAGTGTGTTAAATCCGCGCCGGAAGTCTTCCCCTCCGGGCAGGTTTTGCGTATACCAGCCCAGATGCTTGCGTGCGATACGCACTCCCATGAACTCTCCGTAGAACTGGTGGAGTTCGGCGAGGTGCTGTTGCACACAGTCGTGGACTTCCGTTACGAACGGCGCTGCGGGTAGCGAGCCGTGCTCGAGGTAATGCAGGGTATCCCGGAAGATCCACGGGTTCCCCTGTGCAGCGCGGCCGATCATGATACCACCCGCGCCGGTGGATTCCAGTACCCGTTTAGCTTTTTCCGGGCTATCCACGTCACCGTTAGCCATAACAGGAATATTCACCGCGGCCACCACCTGGGCGATGGAGGCGTACTCGGCGTCACCGTTGAACTTGTCGGCACGGGTGCGGCCATGGATAGCGAGGGCCTGAATACCCGCCGCTTCCGCGATACGGGCGATCTCCAGCGCGTTGCGATGGTCGCGATCGGGTCCGGTACGAATCTTCAGGGTTACCGGGACGTCCACGGCAGCGACCACGGCATCCAGGATGCGGGCCACCAGGTCCGGGTCAGCCAGCAGGGCAGAGCCTGCAGCGCGTTTGCACACTTTCTTTGCCGGGCAGCCCATATTGATATCAATGATCTGGGCACCATGATCCACATTGGCGCGGGCCGCGTCGGCCAGCATGGCCGGCTCACCGCCGGCAATCTGCACCGACACCGGGCCGGGCTCACCACTGTGATCAAGCCGTTGGCGTGACTTTCGAGAGTTCCACAGACGGGTGTCCGAGGTCACCATTTCCGACACCAGCAGACCTGCTCCCAGATCCCGACACAAACGCCGGAACGGGCGATCCGTGACGCCGGCCATGGGGGCCAGAATCAGCGAATTGGGCAAGGTATATGGGCCGATCTGCATAGGGTCGGGATGGCATGTGTCAAAAGGGGCGCTAATGATAGTGAGCGGGACGCGGGGATGAAAGGGCGCGGGGTAAAAAATGCGCAATTTCAGGCTGAGGCAAATGCGATGGTGTTACCTGAGTGGTTAGTTGCGGGGAGCGAGGTACGAGTCTCGAGAAGCCAAGCCGTCGGGGCTTTCGCTGTTCGAGACTCGTACCTCGTTACTCGCTGATCTTGCCGGGGGCACCTGACACCGAGGCTGGGTGTGCGTGTCAGGTTGGCCATTAATGGCGGAGATAGGCTCTCGCCCATTTCCGCCTTGCGTCAGCCCTGTTACCGCTGGCTGACCCGCTCCTGTTCATCCATGGCGGGCAGCAGACGCAGGTTATAGTTTACCGCCTGCTCGCCAGGATCGACGATTTCCAGGGAGATGTGCAGAGGGGTGTTCACCGGCATGGCCTCCAGGTTAGTCAGGTCGCCTCGCAGGTATTCCGCCGGGCTGAAGCGACGGCTGGCGACCGGATTGCCGTTGAGGGCACTGAAGCTCAGCTCCAGCTCCGGAAAGGGTTGCGGGTAGCGGGCTTCATTGAACAGGATGGCGTCCACGATCAGGGCGTTGGCGTAATCCGGATGGCTGCGTACCACCAGGTTGGCGCCGCGCAGCTTGCTGATGTCAGTGCGGTTGGGCAGCCGACAGCCAAGCACACCGCAGGCCTGTTGGTAGAGTGGTCGCCATTGCGGACTGCGGGCCAGGTCGTCGAAATTGAAGTAGGCGTATTGTCCCACCAATACCACCAGGGCAAGCACGGACAGGCCGCTCCACTTGAGCAGGCCGCCCCAGTCGCGCTGTTGGCGAAAGGGCGCGTCGCGTTCGCGTACTGGCCGGGACAGCGGCACCGGTTCCTCGGTCAGGTCGTCACCAAACAGGTCCAGACCACCGAAGAGGTCGTCTTCGTCGTCATCCTTTGCTGGTTTGGGAGCCGGTTTCTTTTTGGCCTGTGGCGGCGGTGAAGGCGCTTTGCGTTTGTCTGCCTGGCTTTCCCGCGGGCCAAAGCTGGCGGGCTGGCGGGTTTCCTGCTTTGCTGGCTGGTCCTCGTCGTCTTCCAGTTCCTTGAGCAGGGCTTCGGCCCAGGCCTCGTCAGCATTTTCATTGTGGCTGGCGCGACCGGCGCCCTGCATATCGGAAAAGTCTTCGCCGAGACCGGAGGTGGCGGCATCTTCATCCAGATTGATGAAGGAGTCGCTCAGCTCCATGCCCTCGATGCTGGGGCTGGAGGAGGCGCCATCATCGTCATCATCAAAGGTTTGCCCGGCGCTGTCTGGCACGCTGGCGTTTTCGCTTTCCAGGGCTCCGGCCCAGCGGTCGCCGGCGGGTTCTTCCTTGGCAGGGGGCGGATCAATCAGGTAGTCACTGGCCTGAAAAATCTGCAGGCAGGAACCACAGCGAACCGCGCCGCGGGCCTGCTTCAGGTGTTCTTCGGTAATCTTGAACTGGGCTGCACAGTGCGGGCAGCGGGTCTTGTATTGGGCGGCCATGGCTTTCGCCTGATTGTTATTGGACGAGACGCAACATGCTGCACGCAACAGGCTTTCACGGAACACTTTGCGCAACCCTGGAATCCAGAAAACGCGTGCAGATGAGTCAGGTATGTTTTACAGAAAAAGCGGGACAGGCCGCAAGGACCTGTCACTCAGTTTTACGTCGTACTCCGTCGATTCGCACCCAGTCACCCTGCTGGGTGGTGGGATTCAGGTCGAACCAGGGGGTATAGGCGCTGCGCACCGACTCCGCCTGCTCGGCAAGAATGCCGGACAGGGCCAGGGTGCCGCCCGGGCGGCAGTAGCCGGCCAGTTGCGCGGCCAGCTCCACCAGGGGGCCGGCGAGGATATTGGCGACCAGTACATCACAGCGGTAATCCGCCGGCAGATTTTCCGGCAGGTAGAGGCTGAGCCCGTCGGCGACACCGTTATTGCGGGCATTATCCTCGCTGGCAGTGAGCGCCTGGGGGTCGATGTCGGTGCCGGTGGCATTGCCGGCCCCCAGCAGCAGAGCGGCGATGGCCAGCACCCCGGAGCCGCAACCGAAATCCAGCACTGCCTTGCCTTGCAGGTCAGCCCTATCCAGCCATTCCAGGCACAGGGCAGTGGTTTCGTGGGTGCCGGTGCCGAAGGCCAGTCCCGGGTCCAGCTTCAGGTTCACTGCCTGCGGATCCGGTGATTCGCTCCAGCTGGGGACGATCCACAGCCGTTCGCCGAAGCGCATGGGGGCGAAGTCATCCATCCAGGCCCGTTCCCAGGCCTGATCATCCAGCGTCTCGTGGTGATGGGCCTGGGCGTCCAGTCCCTGTTGTTGCAGGGCCGCGAGGATCAATGCCGGGTCACGGTCGGCATCGAACAGGGCGCTGACTACAGTGTTCTGCCACAGCGGGCGGGCACCAGGAGGCGGCTCGAACACCGGCTGGTCGGCGCCATCGGTAAGCGTGACTGCACAAGCGCCCATGTCTTCCAGCGCGGACTGGAACGCATCCGCGTGGGCTTCGGTGGTGGCAAGATGTAGCTGGAGCCAGGCCATGTTGTCGCTTCGCTCTAGTTAATAGTTAACAGTGAATAATTAATAGCTGCGCGAGAAATGCAGGGGTTATTCATACGTACGAGGCCGCGCACAAGAGTTGGGCGCGGCCTCCTGGGTAAGGATAGCAGCTAACGGTGAACGCGAACTATTAACTGTTAATTATTCACTATTCACTGCTGTTTAATTTTTTCTCCAGGTGGTGAATATCCACCCCGCCGGCAATGAAGGCCTTGTCCTTGAAGATCTTGTTGCGATGCAGCTCCACATTGGTCTTGATGCCTTCCACCACGATTTCGTCCAGCGCATTTTTCATGCGGGCGAAGGCGATCTCGCGGTTCTCGCCCCAGGTGATCAGTTTGCCGATCAGGGAATCGTAGTAGGGGGGCACGGTGTAGCCGCTGTAGATATGGGAATCCACCCGCACGCCATTGCCACCGGGAGCGTGGAAATAGGTGATCTTGCCGGGGCAGGGGGTGAAGCGCACCGGGTCTTCCGCGTTAACACGAACTTCGATGGCATGGCCCAGGAAGGTGATGTCGGACTGCTGTAATTGCAGGCCTTCGTCGCTGGCGATACGCAGCTGTTCCTTGACGATGTCGACACCGGTGATCATTTCGGTGACCGGGTGTTCCACCTGCACGCGGGTGTTCATCTCAATGAAGTAGAAGCCTTCATTTTCGTAGAGGAACTCGAACGTGCCGGCGCCCCGGTAATTGATTTCCTTGCAAGCGTTGACGCAACGCTCGGCCACTTCGTCTTTCAGGTGCTGGGGAATGCCCGGTGCTGGGGCCTCTTCCACCACTTTCTGGTGACGACGTTGCAGCGAGCAGTCCCGGTCGCCCAGGTGGATGGCATGGCCGGCGCCATCTGCCAGCACCTGCACTTCCACATGGCGGGGCTTCTGCAGGAATTTTTCCATGTAGACGGTGGCGTCGCCGAAAGCGTTCTTGGCTTCGGAGCGAGTCAGCGTGATGGCGTTGAGCAGGTGCTTGGCCTCTTCCACCACGCGCATGCCACGACCACCGCCGCCTGCGGCAGCCTTGATGATCACCGGGTAGCCGATCTTCTCGGCCATGGCCAGAGAGGCATCGCCATCGTCACCCAGGGGGCCGTCGGAGCCGGGCACGGTAGGAACACCGGCCTTTTTCATGGCTTCAATGGCGGCTACCTTGTTGCCCATCAGGCGAATGGTGTCTGCCTTGGGGCCGATAAAGGTGAAGCCGGAGCGTTCCACGCTTTCGGCAAAATCCGCGTTCTCCGCGAGAAAACCATACCCGGGGTGAATGGCGTCGGCGTCGGTCACTTCCGCAGCACTGATGATCGCCGGGATGTTCAGGTAGGACTCGGTGGACGAGGCCGGGCCGATGCAGACAGCCTCGTCAGCCAGTCGCACGTGCATAAGATCCCGGTCCGCCTTGGAATAAACCGCCACGGTGCGAATGCCCAGCTCCTTGCAAGCGCGCAGGATGCGCAGGGCGATTTCGCCGCGGTTGGCAATGACAACCTTTTCCAGCATGAGATGCCTCCGTTAAACGATGGAGAACAGAGGCTGATCGAACTCAACCGGTTCGCCGTCTTCCACAAGGATGGCATCAATGGTGCCGGACTTGTCCGCTTCGATCTGGTTCATCATCTTCATGGCTTCGACGATGCACAGTACGTCGCCAGCCTGAACTTTCTTGCCTACCTCGACAAAGGAGGACGCGCCCGGCGACGGAGAGCGGTAGAAAGTGCCGACCATGGGCGAGCGCACCAGATGACCGCTGGGGGTGTTGTCAGCCGGCGCCGGGGCTTCAGCAGCGGGAGCAGGGGCCGGAGCCGGGGCGGGCGCGGCAGCCTGTGGGGCGGCATAGTAATGTGCCGGCGCTGCAGGGTGACGGGAGCCGCGGCTGATGCGCACGGACTCTTCTCCCTCACAGATCTCCAGCTCTTCAATGCCGGATTCCTCCAGCAGCTCGATCAGTTTTTTTACCTTGCGAATATCCATGTATTAACCATCCAGTTGTTCAAGGGCGGCGGTCAGCGCCAGCGGGTAGCCGGTTGCGCCGAGCCCGCAGATCACGCCCTGGGCAATATCGGAAAAATAAGAGTGATGGCGGAAGCTTTCCCGGGCATGCACGTTGGACAGGTGCACCTCGATAAAGGGGATGTCCACCGCCAGCAGGGCGTCACGCAGGGCCACGCTGGTATGGGTGAATGCCGCCGGATTGATGATGATGAAGTCGATGCCTTCGGTGCGGGCATCGTGGATCCGCTCAACCAGCTCGTATTCCGCGTTGCTTTGCAGATGCTGCAAGTGATGGCCTGCATCACTGGCCTGAGCCTGCAATTGCTGATTGATATCGGCCAGGGTGGTGTGGCCGTACTTGTCCGGCTCGCGGGTGCCGAGCAGGTTCAGGTTTGGGCCGTGTAAGACCAGAATGGAAGCCAAAACAGGTCCCCCCTGGGGAATTTGTCGTTATTTGCCGTGAACGTGCAGGAAAAGCACCGGTTATCCCGGCGTTTTTGGCACTTGTGCAATATTAGGGGGAAATCATGACAGAAAAAAGGGTTTTACAACATTCGTTACAAGTTACCGGAAGATGCCGGGCAATCGGTACTGTTTCACGATTTTTGTTTCTGGGGGAGGCTCTAGGCTCCTCTGCGTTTTCGTAGGAGCGTCGCTGGCGGCGCGATAGCCCAGCCCCTGAAAAGATAGATTTACCACAGAGGACACAGAGATCACTGAGGGAAAGAATGATTTTCTCGGTGAACCCTGTGCCCTCTGTGGTGAAAGTGCTTTTGACCGTGCTCTGTCATCGCGCCGCCAGCGACGCTCCTATGGTGAGGGAATGGCAGATCCCCTTACGCGCCGCTCCCTTTCTGTGGCGGATGTCAGAGCCCTGGCATGACACGTTTTTCCAGGTGCTGGAGAAAGCGCTCAGGCTTCATTTCTCCCAGCACCCGGGATTCAGGCAGTTCCGTACCCTCGGGTGTGAAGAACACCAGCGCCGGCAGGCCGAGGATGTTGTATTGCTCCATGATCGCCTGGCTGTCTGCGTTGATCTCGGTAATATCCACCCGATAGAGATCGAAGTCTTCCATGGCGGCCAGTACCTGCGGGTCGCTGAGGGTGGTTTCCTCCAGCACCTTGCAGGCCACACACCATTCGGCAAAGAAATCCACCAGCACCGGCTTGCCTGCCTGGCGGGAACCGGCAAGGGCGCTGCTCAAATTGTCGCGTCCCAGAATGGTCTGCCAGGGCCCGTGTGCCCCCGGGACCGTGGCAGTGGTAGCTGCCGGTGCCGATTGCGTCATCGGCGCCAGGGGTTGCAGCGGATCGTCGCCGCCACTGAGCGCGCCGACAATCATCACCGAGCCATACAGGGCCAGCACCAGGGCGATGCCGCGCTTGAGTCGGGCGAGACCTTCGCCGGCGGCTTCCAGGGCGCCGAGCTGCACGCCGTAGACCGCCAGCAGCAGACCGTAAAGGCCCAAGGTAATGGTGCCGTTGATGATGCGATCCAGCAGCCAGATGGCCACCCCGAGCATGACCACGCCGAAGAAGCGTTTGATCTCTTCCATCCACATGCCGGCCCGAGGCAGCAGGCTGCCGCCGCCGGTGCCAAAGATAATCAGCGGTAAGCCCATGCCCATGGACAGGGCAAACAGGGAAGCGGCGCCGGTGAGGGCATCGCCGCTGGCGGCCACATAGATCAGTGCACCGGCCAGGATCGGCGTGACACAGGGAGAGACCACCAGGGCAGAGATGGTCCCCATGATGGCGGCACCGAACAGGCTGCCACGCTTGCTCTCGCCGGGCTGGTGCAGCTTGTTACGCAGAAAGGCGGGCAGTTGCAGCTCATAAAGGCCGAACATGGACAGCGCCAGCAACACGAAGATTACCGTGGAGGTAATGATGGCCGCGGGCTGTTGCAGCAGAAATTGCAGGTTGAGCCCGGCGCCGAATACCGCAACCAGCAGGCCGGCCAGGGTGTAGGGCACCGCCATGCCCAGCACATAGCTGGTGCTAAGCACAAAGCCGCGACTGGCACTGGGCTCCTTCTCGCCGGCAATGATCCCGGACAGGATCGGCACCATAGGGAAGACACAAGGCGTGAACGCCAGCAGCAGGCCGCCCACGAAGAACAGGCCGATAATCAGCCCCAGAGAGCGATCGGACATCCACCGGTTAAAGGCATTGGCGTCTTCGGATTGCAGGGTGCTGAGAAAACCGCCGTCATCAGTGTAGGTGCTGGCGGACTCAGTGGGGGTGGCCGTGGTCGCGGCCGGAGACTTTTTTGCCGGTGACGGGTTGGCCAGCGGGATGATTTTTTGGGTGGGTGGGTAGCAAAGGGTGTCCTCGATACAGCCCTGGTAGCGCACCTCTAGCTCGGTCGCCACCAGCGGTACGCTGGTTACCGGCAGGGTCAGGGACAGCCGGTCGAAGTAGACCTGCACATCCCCGAAAATCTCGTCGGTCTTGTCCTTGCCGGGGGGCAGGGCGTAGTCAGCGAAATCCTCCAGCACATTGCCGTTCTGGTCACGCAGGCTGAACCCGAAACGGTGCTGGTACAGGTAAACGTCGTCGATCAGCTCGAAATCCAGCAGCAGTTGCTGGTTGTCCCAGTCGGCATCCGTGACAAGCTGGATGGCTTCGTCCACGGTGGGTAGCGGGTCGTCCCCGAACAGGTCACTGGCACCCGCCCACACCGGGAAAAGCGCAATAATGAAAAGTAGCGGTTGCCAAGCTGATCGCATGCCTGTCTCCTATGATGGCCACTGCTTCGATGCGCAAAAGGGCGGGAAGTTTCATTGCCTGTAACCCGCAAAGTCCGGTAGCGCAGTGGCGTCGGGCCGCTATTCTCGCCAGTGGGTGGGCAGAAGGCAAAGGGTGTTGACCCGGGCGGTGCATATTTCTGGCCGGGTGCAGGAAGTTTTCACCGTCGGCCTATTGTATAGTGATTTGCAGATGGATCTTGGGAGTGATCATGAGTAACGAAAAATTCAGCGAAAAAATGGGTGACGCCATGCTCGACCCCCGCCATAACCGGATTTGGAAAGGGATACTGTGGTTGTTGGGGTTGCTACTGCTGGTGGATGTTCTGCTGAGCTGGTACTGGAGCCAGGAGCCTGATCTGCGTGAATTGCCCAGTCGCGAGAACGCGGTTGCCGGGGAAACCATTGCTCGTGAACTTATCTTCGTTTCCGACACCTTGCTGTCCAAGCCGGGCGGCTATCTCAGTAACGATATCCTGCCCCACCGTCTGTGGATGGATAACATGCCTGCCTGGGAATACGGCGTACTGGTGCAGGTGCGTGATTTCACCCGGGTGTTGCGTCGGGATATGAGCCGCTCCCAGTCCCAGAGCCAGGAAGACCGGGATCTGGCTATTGCCGAGCCTCAATTCAATTTTGATGCACAAAGCTGGGCCATGCCGGCCACGGAAAGTGAATACCGCCGAGGCATCAAGGCCCTGCAGCGCTATCTGGAGCGGCTCACTGATGCCAACGAAGGCGACGGAAAATTCTATGCCCGGGCGGACAACCTCAATTACTGGCTCAACGAAGTGCAGAGCCGGCTGGGTTCCCTGAGCCTGAAACTGAGCCAGAGTGTGGGGCGCAGTGAGCTGAATATGGATGTGGGTAGTGCCGAGTCCGTTGCCAAGCCCGGTAATGAAGAAGACTTTGTGAAAACGCCCTGGTTGAAAATCGACGATGCGTTTTATGAAGCACGGGGCGCAACCTGGGCGCTGACCCAGTTGATGCGTGCCGCCGAGGTCGACTTCGCCGAAGTACTACGGAAAAAGAATGCCACTGTCAGCTTCCGCCAGATGGTGCGCGAACTGGAAGCGACCCAGGAAACCCTGTGGAGTCCGCTGATTCTCAATGGCGATGGCTTCGGCATGCTGGCCAATCATTCGCTGGTCATGGCCAACTATGTGTCGCGTGCCAATGCGGCGCTGGTGGATCTGCGGAAGTTGTTGCAGGAAGGGTAAAAAGGCAATTAATAGTTAACAGTTAATAATTAATAGTTGCGCGCTCTGCGCCAGCTTTTCTCAAAGTAAAGAGGCCGCGCCCATAGGTTGGGCGCGGCCTCTTGCGTTTAAGGCAAAACAGACAGGGTTCGCGACGTTATTAACTATTAATTATTCATTATCAATTGATTTACGCTGCGTTTTTTTCCTTGGGCTGAGGCAGGCTCGCCCGCCATTTTTCAATGAGTGCGCTGTTGTCATCATCCCAGGGATGAAAGCCGGGTTTCAGGTAGCTGAACCAGGCGGGGATGATGCTGCTGATCACGCCTTTGTAGCCGAACCCTTTCCACAGCCCTTTGGCCAGGGTGAGGGGTTTGCGGTGGGCATTGTCGCGCTTGAGCATCTGCCAGGTGAAGTAGCTGGAGAAGCCGATCAGGTAGGCGGTGCTGGAGAGGAAGAGTCGCTGGCGCTCCAGATAGTTGCCGCTGACATCCATGTACAAGTCGTAGGCTACGGCCTTGTGTTCGGTTTCTTCGATAGCGTGCCACACCCACAGGTCACGAACGGCCGGGTCCATCTTTTTCAGCAGATCCGGGCGGCGCAGAATGGCGTCGGCAAGAATGGCGGTAAAGTGCTCCAGGCCTGCGGTAGCCGCCAGCTGCTGCAGGTTGCTCATTTCGTTGCGGGCACAGGA
>NZ_JBNPEC010000026.1:0-5565 GCF_051117345.1 Alcanivorax sp. | reverse complement strand
GTGTCTAAGTAGTGCGCCAGCAGCGTGGGTGGCAGATGGCTGGTTTCCCCAATAGCAACACCACCGCCCCCTGTAGCCAGAAGGATGTCGTGGGTAAAGGGAGTCGCTCCCACCAGTTCGACACCAAGCGAGTCGGTCACCATATAAGCCAGCGTCAGGCCCACCTGAGTGTCGTCATCCACGTCCACACCCAGCCCCCCCACTGCCGGCAACGCCGGGTTGAAGGTCTCGCTGCTGGCATCCGGGTCAACCTTGATCCCCCCCAGACGCACAATCACGTCCCCCGCTTTATGGGCCATGGCAGGCCCGGCCATTAACACCCCGGTTAGCAGCAGCGCCGCTTTTCCTTGTCCTCGCAGTTGCATACAGTTCCCCTTTCTTCCAGCAAGATAGAGGCAGTGACCTGATACCCGACACAGGCTGTAATGGCCACCGCACCGGCACTATTGAAAGGCCGATGGCGACCGGGGGTATTGTTCTGAATCAATAAAAAGAGGCTTTCATACCATGTCATCCGCCCAACTGATTTCCGCCCTGCGCGATGCGCACCAGGCACACCTTTGTGCACAGCTGCAAAATGAAGAGCACTGGCAAGCCCTGATGGCCCAGGCCAGCGGCAGCCTGGGAGCCGTACCACTGGGCAAACTGGTAGACAGTGATTCGCTGACCACCGTAGTGGATCAATGGCTGCAACAAGCGCTCAGCGCCCAGGGACTGCAAGGTGTTGTCAGCGACGTCAGCAAGGCGGTCTGGGAAGCCGCCGAAAAGGATCCGGCCACCGTGGGCGAACTGCTCAGCGAAGACCATTTCGAGGCCATTCTGGAGCAGGTACTGAAGCTGCAGACCCTGCGCGAGAAAGCCATTCATGCTGCCATGAGCCATCCACTGGTCAGTGAAATGGTCAGCGAGATGCTCTATACCGGGATCAAGAATTTCCTGCTGGAGGAAAACGCTCTGGCCAAATTGCCTGGCGTCAGCAGCGTGATGAAAATGGGCCGCAAGAGCATGGTGGGCAAGGCCATGGGCGGCATGGAAGAGTCCATCCGCGATTACCTGAGAAAGAATATCCGCGTCACCCTGAAAACCGGCGAACAGTGGCTGAACAAGCAGCTCACCAACGAGCGCATTGAGCAACTGGCCCGGGACGGCTATCAGCGCGTGGCCCCTCTCAAGCCCGCCGACTATCTGAAACTGGTACCCGCCGGCACCATTGATGAAGTGGTCAGCCAGAGCTGTGCCATCGGCGATGAAACCGCCCGTCTGGATTACACCCGCCGACTGGTCAGCGTGGGCATTCACGCCGCCGTTCAATCCCTCAGCGATATGCCCCTGCAAACCCTGCTCGATGGCATGAAGATCAGCGAAGATAAAGTTCGTGAAATCACCGCCCCCGCCCTGGCCCGTGGCGCCACGGTCCTGATTGAACAGGGCGTACTGGAACCGTTTATTCAGTGGGTGCTGGATGATTTTTATCAGTCGGAGGCGTGTAAGAAAGCCGTTGAGGCAGTTAACAGTTAATAGTGAACAGCGACGCGACCCTGCTTTGGTGGGGTTTAAAAACCTGAGAGGCCGCGCCCAAAGTCTGGGCGCGGCCTCTTGCGTTGAAGTGACAATACAGTTTCCCGCGAACAGTTAACTATTCACTGTTAACTGTTCACTCAGAGAAACTGCTCCGCATACTCCGCCAGCAACGATCTCGGCACCCCGTTCAACTGCACCGAACCACCATGGACAAACCGCTTGAAGCGTTCGGTCATGTAGGTCAGGCCAGAGCTGGTGGGTGACAGGTAAGGGGTGTCGATCTGGGCCAGGTTGCCCAGGCAGACCACCTTGGAGCCTTCCCCGGCCCGGGTGATGATCGCCTTCATCTGATGAGGGGTCAGATTCTGGCTTTCGTCGATCAGGATCAGGGATTTCTGGAAGCTGCGACCGCGGATATAGTTCATGGCCTTGAACTGAATATTGGCCTTTTCCTTCACATACTGAATGCTGCCGGAGGGGTTTTCATCGTTCAGGTGCAGCGCTTCTATGTTGTCGTTGATGGCCCCCAGCCAAGGGTCCATTTTTTCCTCTTCCGTACCGGGCAGGAAACCATGTTCTTCCGCCAGCGGCGGCGTTGACCGGGTGGCGATGATCTTGTTGAAGCATTTCTGTTCCACCGTCATCTCAATAGCGGCCGCCAGCGCCAGAATGGTCTTACCGGAGCCGGCCGCACCGGTGAGGGTCACCAGGTGCACATCCGGGTCCATCAACAGTTGCAGCGCCATGGCCTGCTGCAGGTTCTTGGGCCTCAGGCCCCAGACCTCCTGATCCAGCAAACTGTCAGCCTTGTAGTGACGCAAGGTCACCACCCCGTTGTCCACATCCAGCACCCGCCCGACAAAGCCCTGCTCATCGATGATGTACTGATTGGGATAAACCTCTTCGCCAAGAATCTCGCTGACCAGCAAGCCATGGGACAGATGGTGCAGGGTATCGGCCCCCACCTGCTCGGTTTCCACCTGGGTCACCTGATCCCAGAAAGAACCCGGCACTTCGAAATAGCCACGGGTCAGCTGCTTGATGTCCGTCACCAGCTGATCGTTATGATAATCCTCCGATTCGATACCACAGGCCCGCGCCTTGAGGCGCATGTTGATATCCTTGGTGACCAGGATAAAGCGACGCTCCGGCTGCCTGGCCTGCATGGCGACCACATCATTGATGATGCGATTGTCGTTCAGATCATTGGGCAGGGGGGTATTCAGCTCGCCGGACGTCGACATCAACACTGTCAGCGTTCCCTGGGTGACCGTCTCCGGCCCTCGGGGAATGGGAATGCCCGCTTCCACCTGGGCCGGCGTGGCGCTACCCAGCACCCGGTCGATCTGCCGAATGGCCGCGCGACAATCCGCCGCCGTATGGGATTTGTTGCCGCTCTTCAGCTTGTCCAGTTCCTCCAGCACCGTCATGGGAATCACTACCCGATGTTCCTCGAAGTTGAGTAACGAATTCGGGTCATGGATCAGCACATTGGTATCGATGACGTAGGTTTTTTGCTGCTCTTGTTCGAGGGTTGAATCGTTCTGGTTGGCGCTTGCGTGATTGATGGAGAGGGTGTGAAGTCTGGCCGCGCGCTCTTCCATGCGTATCCCCTGTGACGGTTGCATCATGGGCGGCATTTGGCTGGGACGTCAGATCTGATGAAGCGAGAGTGACGCCTGCGCCTGCCGCCGTTGGTTTAAGCCTTTTGGCGGTTCAGTTGCAGCAGCTGTAACAGCTTTTGATCGCGATCACTCCCGCAATGGCGGGGGTTGGAATTACCATAACCCAGCTTTTTCGAAATGATCAATAGAAAACCTCGCAAAGTTTGCCGCCAGGCAGGCAGACGGTTGTCATAGCGTTTAGAATTGCCATTGGCTGTTCCTCCTCCTTCTTCTGTCACCAGGTTATCGCCATGTCCCTTGAGCACCCGCACGTCATGATGCCGCCGCCAGCCCTGTATCTGGGTGGCCTGCTGATGGGCTATGGCATTGATCAGGCTCTTACCCTGCCCGCCCCGGCGTTCCCGGGGGACCGCTGGGTGATACTCGCCCTGGCGGTGATCGGCACCGCCCTGGTACTGGCCGCGGTCATCCAGCTACGCCTGGCACGCACCACTCTGGTTCCCCATCGCCCTGCCAGCCAGCTGCTTACCGGAGGCGTGTTCCGACTGAGCCGCAACCCCATCTATCTGGGCTTTACCTGCCTTTACCTGGCCATGGCCCTGAGCCAACAAAGCCCGGGGATGCTGATCATGCTGGTGCCGATTGTCTGGGTGATCCAGCAGCATGTGATTGCCGCGGAAGAAGCGTTTCACGCCCAGCAGTTCGGGGAACAATGGCAGGCCTATCGGCAGCGGGTACGGCGCTGGTTGTAACAGCGGCCCGAGCGCGGATGGCCGTGGCTTGCGGCCCGCTCTTGAGAAACTCCACCGCGCCCAGCTTGCCGTGTTGAAGTCGCATATGGCGGGACCCGAAATGCCCCGGCACCAGGGTGCTGGCACGGGTCTGCCGGGGTAACCAGCCCAGCCGTCGATACAGTTCCGCCACCAGTTCCGAACAGAACCAGCCACGCTGATCGGGTTTGCGGGTGAACCCGGTCAGCACATCCAGCGCGTTACACAACACGTAGTTCTTGTAGGGACGATGGAGCAGGCGTTTTACCATCCGCGCCAGCAATTGCTGCTGCCGATCACTCAAGGGGGGCCCGTGCCGACGACGCAGCGCCACAGTACCGGGGTAATCACGCAACTTGTCCGCCAGTGGCACCAACGCCACGCCGGCCACCGGACAACCCAGGGTCACATCTGACGATTCACTGAGGGTGGTGGATTCGAGAACCAGAGGGTCGGGATTGCCGGGCAGGTGCACCACCATACCGATATGACTCCAGGGGCTGCGGGTAAAGACCCGGATTACCTCACTGGTGAAACCACGACCAGAGAACAACAGCAGATCCCCGGTTCGCAGCGAGCAAGCAGACTCAAGAGGCATTGTCATGGGCATAGCCACAGGCTCTTATCCGTTGCAGGACTATCCTGTGGCCACACTAGAAAAATGACGTGACGGTTCGCTGACAGTGGCGTCACGGTTTGGTGAAGAAAAACTGCCTATCTCTACAGCGCCGCTGCAGGAACGGAGCGTAGCGGAGTAACGCCCGCAGGGCGGCCCCGAAGGGGTGAGCGCAGCGAATAACACCTCTCAAGGTGCGAATCCGAGTGACAGCGAAGGAAATGTACAAGGTAACCACCAGCTCCTTCTAAAGACACCTGTCGAGCTCGGAAATCCCTGATCGCCCTTCGGTCGATTTCCTCGCTTCGCGAGGTTCGCGGCTCAAGATCCGCTCCTACAGCGGCTCCGTAGATACCCAGGTGATAACATGCAGGTAAGGCATCGTCATATTCCTGTTATCTACCGTCGTTACCCTGTGTAACCCTCTTTGCCTGTCCCCGCCCCCGCCTATGGAAGACAAGCTCTACCTGCTGCAACGCCATCTGCCCGAACTTCTGCATCTGGATGCACTGATTCGTCATGGTGAACGCCACCTGCGAGTGTCCACGGTTCATGAAGTGCCCATGGGTGAGTTGTCGTTGCCGGTGCGGGTGATCGAAATGGGCAGCACCTCTCCCGGCGTGCCGGTAATCGGTTTTTTTGGCGGCGTTCATGGCGTGGAGCGGATCGGCAGCCAGGTGCTGATGTCCTGGCTGCATAGCCTGATTCATCGTTTGCAGTGGGACGACCAGCTGCACCGGCGGCTGGAGCAGGTGCGACTGGTGTTCATGCCGATGATCAACCCGGGCGGCATCTGGAAGCGCACCCGCAGCAATCCCAATGGCGTGGATCTGATGCGTAACGCCCCTATTGATGCCATGGGCCGGGTACCGTTTCTGGTAGGCGGCCACCGCATCAGTCGACACCTTCCCTGGTACCGAGGGAAAAGTGGCGCCCCCATGGAGCCAGAAGCCCAGGCCGTGGTTCGCGTGGTGCGGGAAAAATTGATGTCTGCACCGTTCTCCATGAGCCTGGATTGCCACAGTGGCTTTGG
>NZ_JBNPEC010000080.1:0-26183 GCF_051117345.1 Alcanivorax sp. | reverse complement strand
TTGTTCCCCATGATCACCGCCACCATCTGTATAATGGGGCGAAATCACCTTCCCCCTAAGCAGACACGAGGCCTCATGGGCGCTGACACCCCGCTACTGCAACTGGTTATTGACGCACTGGAAGAAGTCAAAGCCCAGAACATTACGCAACTGGACGTGCGTGAAATCACCAGTGTGGCCGACAACATGGTCATTGCCAGCGGCACCTCCAATCGCCACGTGAAAGCGCTGGCAGACAATGTATTGGAAACCGCAAAAGAAGCGGGTCACGAGCCTCTGGGCAGCGAAGGCCAGGACACCGGCGAGTGGATTCTGGTGGATCTGGGCGATGTGATCGTGCACCTGATGCTGCCCGCCACCCGTGAGTTCTATGACCTGGAACGCCTGTGGCGCAATCCTCAGCACCACCCGGACCGTGAAAGCAAAGAGTAATGCGTCTTTTCCTGCTGGCGGTGGGTACCCGCATGCCCGCCTGGGTCACCGAGGGCTTTGCCGAATACCAGAAACGCATGCCCCCGGACATGCGCCTGGAGCTGGAGGAAATCCCCCTGCCGAAACGGAGCAAGGGAGACACCGCCAGCCAGATTCGCAGCGAGGCCGACGCCATCCGCAAACGCCTGGACAAGTACCCCGGCGCCAAAATCGTGGCGCTGGAAGTTAACGGGCGAGCGCTGGACACCCCCGCACTCAGCCGTAAACTGGGCGAACTGAAAGATCTGGGTCAGGATCTGGTCCTGTTGGTAGGGGGGCCAGACGGCCTGTGCCCGCAATTATCCGCCAGCGCCCACGAGCGCTGGAGCCTGTCGACCCTGACCCTGCCCCACCCGCTGGTACGGGTGCTGCTGGCCGAACAGCTGTACCGGAGCTGGACGCTGCTCACCGGCCACCCCTATCATCGCTGACCTTCGCCCCCTGACACAGACGTCACCATGCGCCGACCTTTAACACTGAAAGACCACCACCACGAACAGCGCATCTTCAGCGTGCGTCTTGTCGTGGCTGTCTTTCTGGTGTTGCTGCTGACCCTGATTCTGGTCAGCCGGATGATCTGGTTGCAGGTGATCCAGCACAGCCGCTATACCACCCTCAGTGACAACAACCGGGTACAGACCCTGGCAGTATCGCCACCACGGGGGCTGATCACCGACCGGGATGGCGTCATCCTGGCCGAAAACCGGCCCGACTTTTCCCTGGAATTGATCATTGAGCAGGCCGGCGAGCTGGATCAGCTTATCGGCGAGCTGAGCAAGTTGATCGAGCTGGACGAGGGTGACCTGGAACGCTTCCAGAAACGCCGCCTGACAGCGCGCCGTCCCTGGGAACCGGTGCCCCTACGCGGCCGTCTCAGCGAAGAGGAAATCGCCCGGCTGGTCGTCAACCAGCATCGCCTGCCCGGTATCCGCATTTCCGCCGATCCGATCCGTCATTACCCCCATGGCATTCTGTTCTCCCACGTATTGGGCTATGTAAACCGGATCAACGCCCAGGATCTGGAGGCCATGACCCTGGACGAACAGCGCGACTACGCTGGCACCCACTTCTATGGTCGCTCCGGTATAGAACGTTTCTACGAAGACCAGCTCCATGGCCAGGTCGGCTATCGCCAGGTGGAAACCAATGCCCGCGGGCGCATTTTGCGGGTCCTCGAAGAACAACCCCCGGTACCCGGTGAAGACCTTCGCCTGCGCCTGTCCATGCGCGTACAAAAGGCGGCTTACGATGCGTTGGGCGAACGGCGTGGCGCCGTGGTAGCCATCGACCCTCGCGATGGCAGCGTACTGGCCTTCGTCAGTCGCCCCGGTTTCGATCCCAATCTGTTTGTTACCGGCATTTCCTACAAGGATTACTCCGCCTACCAGAGCGACCCTGACAACCCGCTGTTCAACCGTGCCCTGCAGGGCCGCTACCCTCCTGGCTCCACCATCAAGCCCATGCTTGGCATTGCCGGCCTGGATGCCGGCGTCACCAACTGGCAACGCACCATCTCGGACCCCGGCTACTACCAGCTGGAAAACGATCCGCATCGCTACCGGGACTGGAAACGCTGGGGCCATGGCCGCGTGGATCTGCACAAAGCGGTGGTTCAATCCTGCGATACCTATTTCTACGATATGGGATTCAAGCTGGGCATCGCCCGCATGCATGAGTATATGAGCCTGTTTTCCCTGGGGGCACCGACCGGTATCGACCTGTATAACGAATCCAGCGGCATCATGCCCTCCAAGCAATGGAAGCGCGCCTACCGCAACCGCCCCTGGTTCCATGGTGACACCATTAACGCCAGTATCGGCCAGGGTTTTGTGTTGACGACACCGCTGCAACTGGCTACTGCCACCGCCATTATGGCCAGCCATGGCAAGAAGGTGGTGCCGTCCATTGCCGGTGAAAAACAAGCGGTGGAACGCACTGGCATCACACTGAATGATGAGAGCAACTGGGAAAAAATGACCGATGCCATGGTCGCCGTAACGGGCCCAAGAGGTACCGCCAGGGTCATGGCCGTGGATGCCCAGTATGCCATTGCCGCCAAATCCGGCACCGCCCAGGTATTTTCCGTGGGCCAGGACGAAACCTACAACGAGGACGAGCTGGCCGAGCGCATGCTCGACCATGCCCTGATGGTGTCCTTTGGCCCTGCTGAGCAGCCCGCCATCGCCGTGGGCGTATTGGTGGAAAACGGTCGCCACGGTGGCTCCACCGCCGGTCCCGTGGCCCGCCAGGTCATGGATGCCTGGCTGCTGAATGAAAACGGCGAACTGGAAGTCCCTCCGGTCTTTGAAGAACACCCCGCGCCTCCCGCAGAGGTCAGCCCATGAGTCAGCGTGAATATCTCCGCCAGATGCCCGGCCAGACCGGTGCCACCCTCTCCCCGGGCCTGGCCATGCGCCTGCACCTGGATGCTCCGCTGTTGGCCGGCCTGTTCGTGCTGATGCTGGGCGGGCTGGCGGTGCTATACAGCGCCGGCGGCGAAAGCCTGGAAATGGTCATTCGCCAGTGCATTCGTTTCGGCGCCGGGCTGGCCGCCCTGTTTTTTCTGGCTCAGATTCCGCCCCGCAGTTACCGCTTCTGGGCCCCCTTCCTTTATACCGGCGGCCTGGTCCTGCTGGTATTGGTGCTGATCGCTGGCACGGAAGCCAAAGGCGCCCAGCGCTGGCTCAGTATTCCCGGCATCGGCCGCTTCCAGCCAGCAGAAGCCATGAAACTGGCGGTACCGGCCATGGTGGCCTGGTATTTCAGTGAGCGCACCCTGCCCCCCAAACTGCTGGACGTACTGGTTGCCCTGGCGCTACTCGGCGTACCGGCGGCCCTGATCGGCATGCAACCGGATCTTGGTACCGCCATTCTGATTGCCGCCAGCGGGCTGGTGGTGCTGTTCATGGCCGGGCTGTCCTGGCGACTCATTGCGGTGGCAGTGCTGCTGGTGGTGACCGCCGCACCACTGATGTATTTCTTTGTCATGCACGACTACCAGCGCAACCGGGTCGATACCTTCCTCAACCCGGAAGCGGACCCGCGCGGCACCGGCTGGAACATCATTCAGTCAAAAACCGCCATTGGCTCCGGTGGCGTGGATGGCAAGGGCTGGCTGGATGGCACACAGTCGCGTCTGGACTTCCTGCCAGAGTCCTCCACCGACTTTATCCTGGCAGTACTGAGCGAAGAATTCGGCCTGGTGGGCGTCAGCTTTCTGCTGATGATCTACCTGGTCATTGTCGGGCGAGGCTTCTTTATCAGTTGGCAGGCACAGGAGACTTTTTCACGCCTGCTCGCCTCCAGCCTGACGATGACATTTTTTATTTATATTTTTGTGAATATCGGCATGGTGTCCGGACTCTTACCCGTGGTGGGGGTTCCGTTACCCCTGATCAGCTATGGCGGCACCTCCATCGTTACTCTGCTGGCCAGCTTCGGCATGCTGATGTCGATCCACACCCATCGGCGACTGATGAGTTACTAAACGAGTTGAGAGGCGCGAAGCGCAAAACCGTCTTTTCAGGGTTTTCGTTCCTCGTCACTCACAACTCGCTTATCGCCCTTTTCATGTGGCCGGGCACAAAACCGCGACAACGTGGTCAATGGATATAATGAAAACAGGAGATCACCCTTTGCGTCGTTCCTACCAAACCATTCTTGCCGCAGCACTGACAGTCACGTCCCTGCCGGCCCTGGCCGAGCACACCTGTCCGGAGAACAATGATTATCTGCAACGGGATCTGGCCAAGGCCATGATCCGCGAACTGGTTGCCGAAGGAGGCGATGAAGCGCGCATCCGCCAGGTGCTGGGCAGCGCCCAGTGCCAGCCCAAGATCCTGGAATCCATCGCTCGCCCGGCAGAAAAGACCCATACCTGGGCGACTTATCAGAAAATCTTTCTGCAAGAGAGCCGCGTGCAAAAGGCGGTGGAATTTTCCCGCGAGCACGCAGACACCCTGGCCCGGGCAGAACAGACCTACGGTGTCCCCCGGGAAATCATTCTTGCCATCATCGGGGTGGAAACCCGCTACGGTCAGCACATGGGCACTTACCGGGTAGTGGACGCCCTGGCCACTCTGGGGTTTGACTATCCGCCCCGGGCCAGCTTCTTCCGCAAGCAGTTGAAAGCCCTGTTCGAGCTGGAACAGCAGGCCCATATCGACGCCAACGCCATTACCGGCTCCTATGCTGGTGCCATGGGTTACGGACAGTTCATTCCCACCAGCTACCAGGCTTATGCAGTAGATTTCGACAACGACGGCATCACCGATCTGGTCAACAATCCGGTGGATGCCATTGGCTCGGTGGCCAACTATTTCCATGAACATCGCTGGCAGTCAGGTCAGCCCGTCGCCGCCCGCGCCCGGGTGGAAGGGAACGGCTATCAGCCCCTGGCGAAAAAAGGCTACAAACCCTCCTTCACTCTGGACCAAGCTGGCCAGGCAGGCGTTACGGCAATCAGTTGCCAGGGCGACGGCGTAATCAGCGAATACTGTTTTGATCTGCCAGGAGAGACCCGCGTCGCCCTGCTGGACCTGGAAGGCCTGCAGGGAACCGAGTTCTGGCTGGCCACTGACAATTTCTATGTCATCACCCGTTATAACCACAGTCGCCTGTATGCCATGGCCGTGCTACAACTGTCCCGAGACATCGCGGCAGCCCTGGAGAACGCCCAATGATGCGATTGGCTTGCGTCGCAGCCACCTGCACCCTGCTGGGCGCCTGCGCCACCAGCCCCGGCCCATCCTCGTCCGATGAGCCGGTCAATAACGGTGCGCCGGGCTCGGACCGGTACAGCATGGCCCAGGACACCCCACCCGAAGAACGGCGTGACATCTCGCAACTGCCAGAGCCGGTTCCCAAGAACGAACCACGCAGCCGTTACGGCAACCCGGATACCTACAGTGTCTGGGGCAAGACCTATCGGGTACTGCCCAGCGCCGAGGGCTACCAGGCTGAAGGCCTGGCCTCCTGGTACGGGCAGAAATTCCATGGCCATCGCACCTCCAGCGGCGAATCCTTCGACATGTACCGGTTCACCGCCGCCCATCGCAGCCTGCCTCTACCCACCTATGCCCGGGTCACAAACCTGGATAACGGCAAAAGCCTGGTGGTCCGGGTCAACGATCGAGGCCCCTTCCATGAAGATCGCATCATCGATCTGTCCTGGGCCGCCGCCGTGCGGCTGGGTATAGAAGACGCCGGTACCGGCCGGGTCAGGGTGGAGACCATCAGTGCCACCCCGGCGCCCGACACACCGACCAGCAAGGTACCCACCGCGGTCCGCGCCGCCGTGGACAGCCCGCCACCGAACGCCGCCAGTAATACCCGGCTGTTTCTGCAAGCGGGAGCCTTTCAGGATCGTGCTGCCGCCGAGCGGATGCAGCAGACCCTGCTTGAAGAGTTGGGGCTGGGCAGTGAGATTCGCTCGGTCAACGCGCTACACCGGGTCTGGATCGGCCCCTATGCGGACGATCAGCAGCGCCAAGAAGTGCGCCAGAGCATGGCCGACGCCGGTTTCGAGCGGCCTGTGCCGGTCACGCCCTGAGCTGTTTGCGCAAACTAAGCCGTTCCTCCGGTTAACAGCTCGGTTGCGCTCCTCTAGAATGCAGCCATCCCGTGATGTCAGGGGACTTTTTGCCCTTATCTCTGTCTAAGACGCTCAGGGCTTCCCCCCTCGACTCACAAATCCCTGAATTTTCAGGTCGACAAGGACACAACAGGCAGGAAATCCATGCGCCCCCAGTCGTTTCGTTCCACCTTCTTTATTGTATTTGCCCTCATCGGCACTCTGATTTCCCTGCAGGCTCAGGCAAACACCGTGCCCCGTGCCCCGCAGATTGATGCCCGTGGCTATCTGCTGATGGATGCCGCCAGTGGCAACATCATCGTCGAGCACAATGCCGACCAGCGCCTGCCCCCGGCCAGTCTGACCAAGATGATGACCGCCTATATCGCCGAGGCAGAATTGCAGAAAGGCAACATTTCCGAACAGGATATGGCCCCGATCAGCGTGCAGGCCTGGAAAATGGGCGGCTCCCGGATGTTTGTCCGCGAAGGCACCCGGGTATCCGTGGGGGAACTGCTGCGCGGCATCATTATCCAGTCCGGCAACGATGCCAGCGTGGCCATGGCGGAGTTCATCGCCGGCTCCGAGGATGCCTTCGCCGATCTGATGAACCAGCACGCCCGCCGCCTGGGTATGAATGACAGCCACTTCGTCAATTCCACCGGCTGGCCCGCCGAGAACCATTACACCACCGCCCGTGACATGGCCCTGCTGGCCCGCGCCATTACCCGCGACTTTCCCGAGCACTACGACATCTACGCGGAAAAGGAATATACCTACAACGGCATCACCCAGCAGAACCGCAACCTGCTGCTATGGCGCGACCCCAGTGTGGACGGCCTGAAAACCGGCCATACCGAGGAAGCCGGTTATTGCCTGGTGTCTTCTGCCAAGAAAGACGGCATGCGACTGATTACCGTGGTCATGGGCACCGACTCCGAATCCGCCCGCGCACGCGAATCCCAGAAACTGCTCACCTACGGTTTCCGCTTCTTTGAGACCTACAAGGCCTACAGCGCCGGGGACATCCTCGACACCGTGGATGTCTGGATGGGTGAGAGCAAACAACTGCGCCTGGGCCTCGCCGAAGACCTGGTGCTGACCATTCCTCGTGACAGCCATGAAAGTCTGAAAGCAGAAATTACCGTGAATCCGCAACTGAAAGCCCCTATCGCGCAAGGTCAGCAATACGGCACCGTGACGGTACGCCAGAACAATGAGGTGCTGATGGAAAAGCCGCTTGTTGCCCTGGAGAACATCGAAGAAGCCGGTATCTTTACCAAGCTCTGGCATCATGTTCTGCTGTTCTTCAAGGGGTTGTTTTAAGTAACACCTGACGCTCGACGCCTGACGCCCCCGCTGGCGGCGTCAGACCCGTCAAAGGAAACGACATGTCCCAGGTCTATCTCAATGGCGCTTTCATGGCCCTGGAAGAGGCACGGATCTCCCCGCTGGATCGGGGCTTTCTGTTTGCGGACGGCATTTATGAAGTGGTCCCGGCCTACAACAGCGTGCTGTTCCGTTTTGACGAACACCTGGAACGCCTGGAACGCTCCCTGCGGGAAGTGGAAATCAGCAACCCCCATGACCGTCAACAATGGTGGGGGCTTTGCGAGGAACTGATTGAACGCAATGGCGGCGGCAACCTGTCGGTGTATCTACAGATCACTCGGGGCGCCGCGACAAAACGGGATCATGCCTTTCCCGAGCCGCCGGTTGCCCCCACCGTTTTCATGATGACCGGCCCCATTGCCGTGCCCGCCGCCGACAGCCCGGACACCGCCAGCGGAGGCAAGGCGATCACCCGGGATGACACCCGCTGGGCCCGCTGCGACATCAAATCCATCTCGCTGCTGCCTAACAGCCTGTTGCGTCAACAGGCCGTGTCGGCCGGCGCCATGGAAGCCATACTGCTGCGCGACGGTTTCGTCACCGAAGGCTCCGCCAGCAATGTTTTCATCGTGCACGACGGTGTGATCGTCACCCCACCAAAAAATCATGCCATTCTGGGCGGCATCACCCGCGACCTGATAGTAGAATTATGTGGGCAACACGGCCTGCCTTTCGCGGAAAGGGAAGTCACCGAGGCAGAACTACGTCAGGCAGATGAGATCTGGATT
The DNA here is from genome assembly GCF_051117345.1 of Alcanivorax sp. Lineage (GTDB taxonomy): Bacteria > Pseudomonadota > Gammaproteobacteria > Pseudomonadales > Alcanivoracaceae > Alcanivorax. Next base: position 18,020 of record NZ_JBNPEC010000080.1, on the reverse strand, counting down.
ACCAGCTCCACCAAGGAAGTGGTACCGATCACGCAACTGAACGACGCAGCGGTTGGCGATGGCAAACCCGGCGCCATGTGGAAAACAGTGGCCCGCCACTATGTGAATTTCAAACGCCGCCTGTGCGGCCTGGAGCAGGAGTAACCCATGGCGATTCAGGAACACCTCTGGGAATTTCCCCACGACATGCAGCTCAAGGTCATGGGCCTGGCGGACTCACCGCTGGAAACCGTAGTGATCGAGATTCTCGAAATTCATCTGGAGGATTTCGACGCCGACAAACATCTGGCGAGCAAGCCCAGCAGTAAAGGCAATTTTGTCTCCATCACCGCCCAGGTGACCATGCGCAACCGCGAACAGGTAGAAGCAATCTATAAAGCGCTCAATGAGTGCCCCCATGTGAAGATGAGCCTCTGATTCCGGCAAACGTAAAAGAGCGAGCGCGAGCCATGTGGACCTTACCTGTCACCCGCTGTTCGCTTCTCGCTCCTTGTCACCCGTGACTTGCCCTCGCCCTAATTACACAAATTAACCCTCGGTCACAGCCCGACACGCAAGCCTCACCAAGCCACCATTGGTTTGGCACCTGCGTGCCCGTATCGTGATTCTCATAAGAAGAACGTAACGGGATCACAAAAATGAAGATGCTGACCTTGCTGTGCTTGTGCAGTTGCTTGCTTATTCTGGTCGCAACTGATTTACCAAGCCACACCTCCCAAGTTGTCCATACCTCCACCATGCCCAATTCTGCGGACATTATTCCGACCATGCCGCGCAGCCCGCATATTCAGCAAAGCGTGCATGGCACCCCCGTTCATTTCGACGCCTTTGAAACCATCAAACTCCGTGAGCATGACCAGGACGGTATCGAGTTCGGCATCAGCGTTCAGGAACTGAATCTGCATCTGGTAAACCAGAGGACAGGGAATCGCCTGATATAGGCTAGTTATTCTGGTTCGATCGTTGTTACCCCGTAAGGGGTCTGCCTTAAGCCCGGCTTTGCCGGGCTTTTTTTATGTTCTCGCACTCGTAAAAGTGGCTTCTATACCCGGGAAGATTTCCACGCCCCCTTTCCAACAAGCGTAGCCTGTCGCTTGTCGCTACCTTTATACTTCCCCCATGAACGATGCCTTGATTCGCTATTTCCCCCGGGTGGATTACACCCCCTGCTGGCAGGCCATGCGCACGCTTACCGATGGCCGTACCGTCGACACTGCCGACGAACTCTGGGTGCTGGAGCACCCTCCGGTGTTCACCCTGGGCCAGGCTGGCAAACCGGAACATGTGCTCAATGCCGGAGATATCCCGGTGGTCAACAGCGACCGTGGCGGACAGGTCACCTACCACGGCCCCGGGCAAACGGTGATCTACCTGATGCTGGACATCAAACGCCTGGGGCTCGGTAGTCGGGGGCTGGTCAGCGCCATTGAACAGGGCATTATCGATTTTCTCGCCAGCCATGGCATCGCCGCCGCGAACCGGGACGATGCTCCCGGTGTCTACGTAAACGGTGCCAAAATCGCCTCCCTGGGGCTGCGCATCCGCCGGGGGGCCAGCTACCATGGCCTGGCCATCAACCGGGATATGGATCTGTCACCCTGGCAGCGCATCAACCCCTGCGGTCATGTGGGCCAACCCATGACCACCCTCAGCGAGCAGGGCGTGGTGCTGGATCGCCACACCATGGAGCAGCAACTGGTGACGTTATTAGCCAAACGTCTGGGCCTGATGCCACGGACAGCGCCCGCGCCCGACTGGTACAATGACACTTCCGAATTTCCGCCGGCCCAATACAGCCCGGCACCCTGACAGTAACGGACACTCCATGAGCGAGCAGGCACAGGCCAAACGCAAGGTTCAAATCGGCGACAAGCTGCGTGGCGCGGACAAGGTACGCACCATTCCCATGGTCAATGAAGAGACCGGCTACCAGCGTAAACCGGACTGGATTCGCGTGCGCGTTCCCGCCAACGGTGAAATCCAGCGCATCAAGTCGATGCTGCGCGAGCAGAAGCTGCATACGGTCTGCGAGGAAGCCGCCTGCCCCAACCTGCCAGAGTGTTTCGGTGGCGGCACCGCCACCTTCATGATCATGGGTGACATCTGCACCCGTCGCTGCGCGTTCTGTGATGTGGGCTTCGGCCGCCCCAACACGCTGGACCCGGAAGAGCCGCTGCACCTGGCAGAATCCGTGGACAACCTGGGCCTCAAGTATGTGGTGATCACCTCCGTAGACCGAGATGATCTGGCCGACGGTGGCGCCGAGCACTTTGCCGAATGCATTCGCCAGGTTCGCTCCCGCACCCCGCAGACCAAGATCGAAATCCTCACCCCGGATTTCCGTCCCTGCCTGGATACCGCGGTGGATATTCTGGTGGAAACCGCCCCGGACGTGTTCAACCACAACATCGAGACCGTCCCGGAGCTGTACAAACACATTCGCCCCGGCGCCCGCTATCAACACTCGCTGGACCTGCTGCAACGCTACAAGGCCCGCCGTCCGGACGTGAGCACCAAGAGCGGCGTCATGGTGGGCCTGGGCGAGACCTACGAGCAGGTCATCAACACCATCAAGGACCTGCGCGCCCACGATGTGGACATGCTGACCATCGGCCAGTACCTGCAGCCCAGCAAGCACCATGCCCCGGTGGACCGTTTCGTCCACCCAGACGAATTCCGCGAGTACGCCCGTGTCGCCAACGAGCTGGGTTTTCGCTCCGTGGCATCCGGGCCCATGGTGCGCAGCTCCTACCATGCGGACCTGCAACACAAGGGCATTGATGTCGGCATGCATAAACCCGACTGATCCCTCACCACCACGAGTACGCAACAGGCGATGAAATTTACATTTCATCGCTGCTTCCCCCACTGACCCGGCCCCGGCTTTGGTTTAGTCTAGGCCCAGTAATTTTCCGTGTTGTTCTACTTTCTGCCATTCCGTGGCCAGGTCCGCTAATGTCTCACCCAGTTGCCTTCAGGGCCCGCTTTTTCCAGTTATTCCCCGCCCTGTCATGCCTCATCCTGCTGGGCGCCGTGGCCGCCACGCCGCTCCATGCCGGTGCGCCTACGCCCTTGCTGGCACCGGTACTGGAGGCCGCCAGAAACCTGAAACTGGCCGACGAGCATCTGGCAGTCACCGCCATACCCCTGAACGGCCCCGGGGAAGCCCGCTTCCTGAATGCGGATATGCCCTTCAATCCCGGCTCCATCATGAAGGTAGTGACCACCTATGCGGCGCTGGAACTGCTCGGCCCCACCTACCAGTGGCATACCCGCCTGTACACAGACGGTACGAGCGGTGACCGACGCCTGCATGGCTACCTCTAGTTTGTTGTCAGTGGTGCATCGAAACCGACTGAAGAACGACTCTGGCTGCTTATGCGCGAATTGCGCGCCATGGGCATCAGCCATATCCAGGGTGACCTGGTGCTGGATGCCAGCACCTTCAATCTGCCTAACGGTATCCCCGATTTCGACGATGACGGCGACAACCCCAACGCCCCGTTTCTGGTGGAACCCCACGCCCTGCTCACCAACCTGAACGTGCTGCGTATCCGATCCCGGGCCGATGAGCGCGGCATCCATACCTGGACCGAACCCACCCTCAACGGCGTGGAAATCGATAACCGCATGGTCTTCAAGGACTATGGTCACTGCCCACGGCGTTACCAGTTCGATTACCAACCGACGATTACCGATAGCGGCCATACCCGCATCACGCTCACCGGCGTTCTACCCAAGGGCTGCTCCACCAGCAGCTACCTGTCAGTCATGGAGCAGGGCGACTACACCGGCGCCCTGCTCACCAGCCTGTGGCAGCAGCTGGGCGGCACCCTCACCGGGCAGATTCGCCAAGGTCTGCGCCCCCGCGACACCAGCACAGAACTGCTGGCCACCACTTCCTCCCGGGACCTGGTGACCATGGTTCGCGACATCAACAAGTGGAGCAATAACGTGATGGTGCGTCAGTTGTTCCTAAGCCTGGGCGCCAAGCACCGCCAACCCGGCGACCGGGACGATCTGGCCGCAGCGGAAAGAACCATCCGGGAGTGGCTGGAAACCAAGGGGATCAACAGCCAGGGCATCGTTTTCGAAAACGGTTCCGGACTGTCACGGATAGAACGTATTTCCGCACGTCAGATGGCCAGCCTGTTGCAGCAAGCCTGGGAAAGCCGCTTTGCCGCCGAGTTGATTGCGTCCCTGCCACTGGTGGCCATGGATGGCACCATGCGCCGCCGGCTTGGTAAGGCGGGCATGGCCGGCATGGGCCATATCAAGACCGGATCGCTCAGGGATGTTCGCTCCATTGCCGGCTTCACCCGTGACGAAAACAACACCACCTGGGCGGTGGTGGCCATGGTCAACCACAGTCAGGCCTGGCGTACGGAAACCATTCTCGACTCGGTGATCGAACAGGTGCATCTGGCAGCACGCCCACCCAGTATCGATACAGCCGGGCACTAGGCCTAGCAGCTAATCAGCCATGTAGGGTGCACTGAACGCAGTGAACCGCACCCTACTAAAGCTGTTTTTTATTAAGCTGCGACGCCTCCGGCATCAAACGTTCCTTTCCTTTCAAGTCTGCTATGCTGCCCGGCAACACCGTATTAGCGAGGCAGCCCATGATCACCCTTCACCATCTGGAAAATTCCCGCTCCCTGCGCATCGTCTGGCTACTTGAAGAACTGGGGCTGGACTACGAGATTCGCCACTACGCTCGCGACAGCAAAACCATGCTGGCACCACCGGAACTCAAACAAGTGCATCCACTGGGCAAATCGCCGGTGATCACCGACGGTGACATCACCGTGCCTGAGTCGGGCGCCATCATCGAATATCTGATCCAGCGATACGGCGACGACAGCTGGAAAATCAACGCCGACGATCCACGCTGGGTGCAGGAACGCTACTGGCTGCACTACGCAGAAGGTTCGCTGATGCCCCTGCTGGTGATGAAGCTGATATTCGGCCGCATTCCCAAATCGCCCATGCCCTTTATCGCCCGCCCGGTTGCCAAAGGCATCAGCGGCAAGGTCATTGGCACCTTTATTGACCCGCAACTGGAAAACCAGCTTGCCGTTATCGAAACCCACCTGGGCAACCAGAGCTGGTTTACCGGCGACACCCTCAGCGCAGCAGATATCATCATGAGCTTTCCGCTGCAGGCGGCTTCTGCCCGCGCAGACCTGAGCCAACTACCCGCTATACAGCGTTTTCTGGAACAGATGGAGGCGCGCCCGGCCTACCAGCGGGCCGTGGAACGGGCCGGCCCGCTAACGCCCATGCGCTAGCTGGCACCATGACACCGGAACAACGCATCCTTGCCAGTTGGCATGACAATGCCATGCCCTGGATTCGCCTGGTACAGGAAAAAGGCATTGCCAGCCGCCGCACCAGCGACCCGGCTATCGAACAGGCCATCCTTGCCCACCAGCCAGGTCAGGTCCTGGATGTGGGTTGCGGCGAAGGCTGGCTTTGCCGCCGCCTGGCCGCCCGCGGCATTCACACCACCGGTATCGATGCCATCCCCTCCCTGGTGGACAGCGCCCGCCAGCAACACCCGGACGGGGATTACCGCTGTCTGTCATTCGACGAACTGGACACCGGCCTCACCGAGTCCTTCGATCTGGCCGTCTGCAACTTTTCCCTGTTTGGCGAGCAATCCGTGGAGCAGTTGCTTGCCACCCTGCAGACACGACTGACCCCCGGCGGGATGCTGCTGGTACAAACCCTGCACCCGGTAATGAGCTGTGACGGGGATTACCGGAGTGGCTGGCGGGAAACCCGCTGGCCGGGGTCCGGCAGCGATTTCGGTGCAGCTCCGCCCTGGTATTTTCGTACCCTGGAAAACTGGCTGGCCCTGTTTCAGCGCGTGGGCTACCAGGTCAGCCTGGAAGAACCCCAGGACCCGCAACAAAAGCTGCCGGTATCGGTGATCTTTCACGCAGTCGCCAATCACCAATAACAGTAAACCAACAACTGATAACAAAGTGTTGCTGGTTGAAACCCGTATCCAGCCCTAGCCTGTTCACACAATAAAAACAGGGTGGATGAGGCATGATTCTTCTTTATTTCCTGCTTGTGTTTGTTTTCTTTCTTTCCATCATGCAGTGGGTTTTTCGCCGCATCGACGCCCGTCACAGTCTCTCTGCAGCGGCTACTGCCGACAACTTCCTGTCTACAGAACAACGCGCAAACTCACGATAGAATCATCAAAAACTGTTAAAACGGCGAACCAAACACAAAATCTTTATTCTAAGCAGTATCTTTACAGGAGCTGTCAGGGAGTAAACGACATGAAAACGTATTTCGCCGCCGCCGTACTGGGTAGTGCCATCCTCGTTACCGGCTGCCAGAGCCAGCAAACGGAAGAACCCATCAACCCCACCGCCCAGAAAATCATTTACAGCGGCATGCTGCCATGCGCTGACTGCTCAGGTATCCGCACCACCCTGACGCTGTACCGGGATCAGTACGACAATCCCTCCCGTTTTGAGCTGCGCGAAGAATACCTTAGCGGATCCAAGGTGGAGCTGAGCGCTTCCGAACGAGGCAGCTGGGAATCCGAAAAGCGCCTGCAAGGCAACATGGAATACGACGTCTACACGATCAATCCTGACGACCCGGATGCTGATCGCCAGTACATCAAGGATGCCGTCAACGCCATTGAACAACTGGACCAGAACGGCAACCGCATTGAATCCAACATGAACTATCGCTTGCTGCTCAAGTAAGCCCGTGGGGGGCGCTTCGGCGCCCTCTGCCATGCCTGGCAATCACTATCCGCTGGCCAGTCCCCTGCCCCACCCCTCCTGCCTTTCTGCCCTTGCCAGTAGACCCTTCCCCTTACCCCCGTAACGAAAACCCACTGTTCGCTGGTGCGCCGGGCCATTACCGTGAATAGACCGCAAATAGGAATGACTTGCATTAAGAGGCCTGTGAACCTATTATTGCGAACCGAATTCGGGCCTTCGCGCTGAGGGCCACACGTCTGTGTTTCCCGGTTCCTTTCTCAGTCATCGGGATGTCACAACCGCGTGCCAGACTCTACGCACGCTTTTTTGTATTAATGACCGGGCCTTCAATTGATTCGCCCGCAGCAGGAGTGTTTCCATGCCCCCGATTTCCCTGCACCTGCCCGACTGGTTTGTCAGCGGCGGCGCCACCATGTGGGTCCTCGCCTTCATGTCCGTGATTGCCCTGGCTACCCTGATCTCCAAGATTCTGCAGTTCGCCCGTGTTCGCCCGGGCAACGCTCGTCAGGCAGACCGTCTGTTGGACGCCCTGGCCAAGGGTCAGCAGCCCGGCAAACCCGGCAAACTGACCAGCCCCATCGACCAGGTGGTATGGCAATGCTGGCAGAACAGCAAGCTGGAAGAAGCCGCCTGGCAGGAAGAAAGTCTGCGCCTGGCACGCAGCTCCCTGGATAATCTGCGCGGTGGCCTACGCATCCTGGAAGTGATCAGCGCCGTGGCGCCCCTGCTCGGCCTTCTGGGCACCGTATTTGGCATGATCGGCGCCTTCCAGGCCCTGGAAACCGCCGGCTCCCAGGTCGATCCGTCCATCCTCTCTGGCGGCATCTGGGAAGCCCTGCTGACTACCGCTGCCGGTCTAACCGTTGCCATTCCCACCTTGGCCGCCTTCCACTGGGCGGATCGCAGTCTGGAACTGTGCCGGGAGAAAATGCAGGACCGTCTGTCCCGCCTCAAGGTACTGCGCAACAATCACGCGGAATCCGAGCCCCTGGAAGAGGACCGCGACCCATCGGTGGCGCATGCATATTGAACCGGAGCGTCACCGCACGCCCTTTATCAGCCTGACACCACTGATTGATGTAGTATTTATTCTGTTGGTGTTCTTTATGCTGGCCACCCGCTTCGGGCAATTCTACGACCTGCCTGTAAACGTGCAGCCCGCAGACAGCATCAACAAGCCCGATGACAAGTGGCTGGTGATCGAAGTGGAAGCCGACGGCGACCTGAACCTGAACGGCGTCAGCTTTAATCCTGATGCGGTAGCCGACCGACTCGATACCCAGAAGAGCAAGGTGTGGGTCACCGTCAGCGCCAATGCCACCCTGCAGCAGGCCCTGGCCGCCGTGGACGCCATCAAGGCCGCCGGCGTCAAGGATGTACAACTGGAGCTGTTGCCGTGATGATCATGGAAACCTCTTCCCGTCGCCCGCCGCTGGAACCGGTGTTGCCGCTGATCAATGTGGTGTTTCTGCTATTGATCTTCTTCATGCTGGCCGGCCAGCTGGCCAAGAGCCCCACCGTGTCTGTGGATACCCCACTGAGCCAGAGCGCCAACGGCCCGGAAGCCCGTGACAAGCTGCTGCTGGTATTGCAGAAGGACGGCCAGTGGTTCGCCGAAGACAACAACACCGCTCTCAGCAAAGCCTCCCTGCAGGAGTACCTGAGTGAACGTCAGGAGGGCGCGGAAGTACGCCTGCAGGCGGATGCCGGTGTCACCATGACCATCTTGCGCGAGCGTCTGGAAACCCTGCAAGGCATGGGCGTGGAACAGGTGCGCCTGGTGACCCGCAACGATGGGGGTGGCCAATGAAGTCCCGTACCCTGTTTGCCTGGGTGGCCTCTGCCCTGATTCATGCCAGTGTACTGGTGACCGTGGGCGCCCTGACCCTGGCCGGCGGACGCCCGAGCAAACCCGGCGTCACCGAAATGGTGGTGAACCTGTCTGCGCCGCCAGCGGAAAAACCCGCTGCACCGCCCGCCCCGGCGAAACCGGATCCCGCTCCCAAGCCCGAGCCGAAACCCAAACCCAAGGTGAAGCCAAAACCGAAACCGGTGGCCAAAAAGCCGGAGCCCAAACCGGAACCCAAGCCCGAGCCTGAGCCAGTAGTGGCAAAGACGGAGATCCAGGAAGAACAGGACACTCAAGACGAATCCGATAGCGATCAGGCTGCCAGCCAGACGCAGCAAGTAGGCGCCAAGGGTATGGCCGGTGATCCGGGCGAAGGGGTGCATCAATCCGGAGACACGAAAAACGCCCTGAACAAGTATCTGGCCAAGGTGCGCGATACCATCGACTACAACAAGCAGTACCCGCACCGCGCCCGCATGCGTCGCCAGCAGGGCACGGTTAAAGTGTCGTTCTGGATCAACGCTGACGGGCGGGCGGAAAAAGTAGCCGTGGTAGAAAGCTCCGGCAGCCGTATCCTGGATCGGGCCACCCAGGAGCTTGTCTCCCGTCTGCGCTTTGATGCTCCGCCCAAGGATCTGGACAGCATCCCGGTGGAAATCCTCGCCCCGGTGGATTACGACCTCAGCAACAGTTGATCCCTGCTCTGCCAGTCTTTATGTTCAACCTGACCTGTGATTGACACACGGATCAGGTTGAACCGATGGCAGGCGCCCTGCCGGCCCCACTTTTACAGCAAGGATTTATCCTCATGAGTCCTCTGAGCCTCGCGTTACTGCTCAGTCTGGCCGCTGGCCTGAGCATGGCCGCCGGCGCCCTTATCGGCGTCAAACAACACATCGCACGGGGCTGGCTGGAGCAGGAAGTCCGCCATACCGTCATCGCCTTCGGCGGCGGCGCCCTGTTGGCCGCGGTAGCCCTGGTGCTGGTACCGGAAGGCGCCCAGCACCATAACCCCCTTTCCGCCACCTTGCTGTTTGTGGGCGGCGGCATTGCCTTCATGGCGGTGGACCGGGCCCTGGCCGCCCATGGCGGCGCCATGTCGCAACTGCTGGCCATGCTGCTGGATTTTGTCCCCGAGGCCATCGCTCTGGGGGCCGCACTGGCGGTGGGCGGCGGCCAGGCCTACCTGCTGGCATTCCTGATCGGCATGCAGAACCTGCCGGAAGGCTTTAACGCCTATCGGGAAATCCGCAACAGCAAGAGCAACACCCTCTCTTCCGGCAAGATCATCCTGGCCTTCGCCGCCCTGGCCCTGCTCGGCCCGGCCAGCGCCGCTCTCGGCTTTCTGGTGCTGGTGGACAGCCCCCTGGTTCTGGGCGGCATCATGCTGTTTGCCAGCGGCGGGATTCTCTATCTGGTCTTCCAGGATATCGCCCCGCAGGTGCCCCTGAAGAAACACTGGGCGCCAGCACAGGGGGCGGTGGCCGGGTTTGCGTTGGGGCTGGTGGGGCACCTTCTGGTGCATTGAGGGGTAGCTATGCTTGCATGGCGAACCGCGCTGGCGCGGAAATCGCCCGCCGGGTGATCAGGACTTTCGGCGATCGACAGGTTCAAAAAAACTGGCTGGCGGACTCTGAGCTTTACCCCTCTCGCTTCGCGAGGTTCGCCATGCAAGCATAGCTCCTACGGAGGCATCCATCGGCCCGGAGGGTTACTCCCCCCAGCGCTTCACCAATGTCTGCTCGACCCCCAGATGGTCCAGCAACCGGGCGACGATGAAGTCCACCAGATCCTGTACCGTTTCCGGCTGGTGATAGAAGCCCGGCGCTGCCGGCATGATGGTGACGCCCAGACGAGACAGCTTGAGCATGTTTTCCAGGTGGAGCGGGGAAAACGGCGCTTCCCGGGGCACCAGAATCAGCTTGCGCCCTTCCTTGATGGCCACGTCCGCCGCCCGTTCGATCAGATTGTCACTGGCGCCACAGGCGATGGCGGACAGGGTGCCGGTGGAGCACGGGCACACCACCATGGCGGCAGGCGCACCACTGCCGGAGGCCACCGGAGAGGTCCACTGCTCCAGCCCGCAGACCACCAGGATACCGCGGTCGGTCTGCACCCAGTCGCGCAGGGCCTGTTCTGCCGCGCCGGTTCCCGCCGGCAGTTTCAGCTCGGTTTCCATGCCGATCACCACCCGTGCCGCCTTGGACAGAATCACGAACACCTCGCAATCCGCTTCCAGCAGGCACTGCAGCAGGCGCAATCCATAGGGCGCCCCGGAGGCGCCGGTAAAAGCCAGGGTTATTCGTTTGCTCATACACCCATTCCTACACCACGGGCCATCAACGCCGCGAGAATCGGCATCAGTACCACCAGATGGAGTTCAGCGACCAACACACCACGCAGATTGCGTTGCAGCGTGGCATCAATCTCGGGGACATGTCCGGCCTTAACGGTTTTCCGCCAGCCCAACAGGACCTTGGTGGGGTACAGACTCAACAGCGCGATCAGAATAAACAGGGTCACCTTGCCATGAAACCAGGGGCTGGACAGGTAAAAGTCCCAGCCTTTTTCCGTCCAGCCGGCCCGCGCTATTCCGCTGACCAGCACCATCAATGCGGACAGGCCGTAACCGATATCCAGCCATAGCAGGGTGCGCACATTGCGTTCGGAAATACCGGTCCGCCACAACAACAGCTCCCCGTAGAGAAAAGCAAACAGCATCAGCATGCTGAGGTAATGTACCGATGCCCAGAACACGGACCAGAACATGACAATCTCCTCGCAAAAAACCAGCTGCAAGCGACAAGCTTCAAGCAACAACACGTGAAAGCTTATGGCGCTCTGCAGTGTTATCTCCGCGGTTAAAGCGAATCCGCGGGCATGGCCTCTCAAAACATGAACAGCCAGTTAGCGTTGCAGCTTGTAGCTTCAAGCTGTTAATCAGCCAGCGCATCCAGCAACTTCTGATGGATGCCGCCAAAGCCGCCGTTGCTCATCACCACCACACTCAGCGACTCGCCTTTACGCGCCACCACCCGGGCAATGATGTCATCAATGTCATTGCTCACCGAGGCCGGTACCGGCGATTCGTTGACCACCGGCTGCAGGGACCAGTCCAGTCCCGGCGGCTGATACCAGACTACCTCATCCGCCGCCCCGGTGCTGGCCGCCAACGCTTCCTTGTGGCTGCCCATACGCATGGTATTGGAACGGGGTTCGATCACCGCGAGAATTTTCCCGTCACCGACCTTGCGGCGCAGGCCATCCAGGGTGGTGGCAATGGCCGTGGGGTGATGGGCAAAGTCGTCGTACACGCGCACACCATCCACTTCCCCACGCAATTCCATACGCCGTTTCACACCCAGGAATTCGCACAGGGCGGCGGCACCATCCGCCAGAGTGACCCCCACATGGCGGGCCGCCAGCAATGCGGCCATGCCATTGTTCACGCTGTGCCGGCCGGTCTGGTCCCAGCGTACCTGGGCCACCGGTTCGCCGTTTTCCAGCACGGTAAAGGCGGACCCATCCGCGTTATCCAGGCGATAGCCGAGGAGCTGGTTTTCGCCGAAACGCTCAATCTCGCTCCAGCAGCCTTTCTCCAGGGTTTCTTCCAGGGCGGTTTCATCGTGAGGAAGAATCAGTCGGCCAGTGGAAGGCACAGTACGAATCAGGTGATGGAACTGGGTCTGGATGGCGGCCAGGTCGGCAAAGATATCCGCGTGGTCAAATTCCAGGTTATTGAGAATGAGGGTGCGCGGGCGATAGTGAACAAACTTGCTGCGCTTGTCGAAGAAGGCGGTGTCGTATTCGTCCGCTTCCACCACAAAAAACGGCGTCTCACCGAGTCGGGCAGACACGCCAAAATTGCCCGGCACGCCACCAATCAGATAACCGGGGTTAAGCCCGGCGTGCTCCAGAATCCACGCCAGCATGGAGCTGGTGGTGGTCTTGCCGTGGGTGCCGGCCACCGCCAGCACCCAACGCCCGGGCAGAATCACATCCTCCAGCAACTGGGCCCCGGAGGTATAGGGCAGGCCTCGATCCAGCACCGCTTCCACGGCTGGATTGCCCCGGCTCAGGGCATTGCCGACCACCACCAGGTCCGGGGCCGGTTCCAGTTGCGCCGGATCATAGCCCTGGGTCAGTTCGATGCCCGCCGCTTCCAGTTGGTCGCTCATGGGCGGATAGACGTTCTGGTCACTACCGGTAACACGATGGCCCTGAGCCTTGGCCAGTTGTGCCAATGACCCCATGAAGGTGCCGCAGATGCCGAGGATATGGATATGCATGGGAATAAACCGATCAAAAGAATCCCTGCACCTTAACGGCAAGGGCCCGTCAGGTGAAGAGATCAGTGATCCCCTCCCACCAGAATCCGTACCTGTCGGGAGCGGCGCAGCACCGCCGAGGGGCTCATGCCGAGCATGCTCTTGAATACATGGGTCAGATGGGAGGAGTCGGAAAAGCCTGCCGCCTGTGCCGCATCGGTCAAGGTACTGCCCATGGCCATCATCGACGACGTGACGAACAGGCGATGCCAGAGACGATAACGGCGGATGGGAATACCCGTGGCCTGCTTGAACAACCGTTGCAGGCGATCCCCGGACAGTCCTACCTGTTCCGCCAATACGTCGTTGGACAGATTGTCCGCCGGGTCCTGACGAATCAATTCCACCACTCGAGCTATGCGGGTATCCGGCTCGAAACCTGCCACCAGCTCACTATCACCGGGGAACACAAGGCCCAGTAGTCGGACATAAGCCTCGGCAGCCTCAGTGGCACCGTCGTGGAGGGCACGGAGAACAGCCAGTTGATCGGCTTCCCGGCCGGAATCCCGGTAGATCCCGCACTCTTCTGCAGTCATCTTCGGCACATGAAACAGCAGGTCTTTGCCCAGCGGGTCGAGGAAACAGCAGCCGATACGCTTGCCCTGTGACTCCGCCGAGAAAATCGCTCCTGCCGGAATCAGATAAGAGCGGGCGAAAAAAGTCTGCCCCTCCATGGTCAGCGGGATCACATCATCCAGCCCAAAAAGTAGCGTATGCGCCCCCTGAGACAGAGACGAAAGACGCTCGATCTGACCGAGATAAAGGGTTCGCTGACGCCACAGGTAGAGCGTGGACACAGAGCAACCGGTTGTTTCTGACGGGACCATTTGTTGTTATTCCGAATCTCCGCCGAGCGCAATAAGCGCTAACGGAATCACAGTTTTTCCTGTTTATGACAGGTTGAGGCACCAATTCCTACAAGTTAGTACCAGCCATCCTGCTTATAGTCCAATCGTCGACAAAAAACACAGCCCTGGCGCCGGCTGTCCATGAAGGCCCAGAGAGGCCGCAAAATAACAAAACAGGAGAACACCATGTCGATCCGACTACGCGGGCTGCTGGCAGCCCTGACTCTGCTCGTTACCACCACCCAGGCCCACGCCTGGTGGCCATTCGGCAAGGACACGAGCTACGCCGACACCCGTTACCCCATCGTGCTGGTCGGCGGCATCATCGCCTTCGATGATATTGCTGGCGTGGACTACTTCTACGGCATTGCCGACAACCTGCGCGACTATGGCGCCCAGGTGTACGAAAGCAATGTCAGCGCCCTGCAAAGTAACGAATACCGCGGCGAGGAGCTGATCGTCCAGATCGAAAACTACCTGGCGGTCACCGGCGCCGATAAAGTGAACCTGATTGCTCATTCCCAGGGCGCCCCCACCTCCCGCTATGTGGCTGCGGTACGCCCGGATCTGGTGGCATCGGTCACCTCCGTGCACGGTGAAAACCGCGGCACGGCACTGGCCGATGTGATTCGCGGCCTGACGCCGGAAGGCGGCATTGGTGAAGGCCTGGCCGACAGCATCGCCGGCGCTTTCGGCGCCCTGTGGGAATTTGCGTCCGGCGGCCCCAATCCGGATAACCAGTCCGCCAGTACCGTGCTGGCTGCCTCCACCACCGCAGGCATGGCCGACTTCAACCAGCGTTATCCCCAGGCACTACCCACCGATGCCTGTGGCACCAGCGGCCAGCATAGCGTCAACGGCGTGCGCTACTGGTCCTGGGGCGGCACGGGTGTGCACACCAACCTGTTCGACCCGTTCGATAGCATCATGGTCACCGTCACCCGGTTGGCCTTCCCCTCCGGCGTCAAACATGACGGCATCCTGCCCCTGTGTGGCATGTACCTGGGCAAACCCATCCGCCACGACTACCGCCACAACCATGCGGATGCCATCCGTCATCTGTTTGGTCTGATGGGCTGGGAAACCGACCCCAAGACCCTCTACCGCAACCACGCCAACCGGCTCCGCAACGCGGGCCTGTAAAACCGACCCGCAGGGCCTGGTGCCCTGCGGGCTAACCGGAACAGGAGAGCCGTTATGAAACGCCATCTCGCCCTGCTGACCACTGTCGCGTTACTCGCCGCTGCAGGCTATTGGGGGTTACCACACCTCTCTGCCCTTGCTGACGGGAAAACTCGCCAGACAGCGGCCATCACTCCACACATTGACCACAACCACAGTCCTTCTGCGCCCCAATCGTCGTTCCCGGTCGCTGAAACACTGGCCAGCAGCTCTCTGGCCGGCACCACGGCACCTGCCGATCTGGCCATGGATGGCGACGGGCAACTGATCGTGAACAGCAGCACCCGGGCCATTCTCGAGTACTTTCTATCGCTGAGCGGTGAGCTGCCTGATGAGAAGATCCGCCAGCTGATCCAACAATGGGCGAAAGACAATGCCAGCTCCCGTGCGGCCAGTGATCTGCTCACGTTGCTGGATCGCTACAACGATTACCGCCAGCGTTTTGCCAGCGGCGATTTTGCCGCCAGCGCTGAAAGCGATATCACCGCCAAGCTGAACCAGCGCCGACAATGGCGTGAACAGATATTCGGCGCCGATGCCGCAGCCCTGTTCGCTGACGAGGATCGCTATGACAGTTTCAGCCTGCAGCGGCATGACATCCTCACCAGCGATAGGAGCGATGCGGAAAAGGCCCACGCCATGCAGACTCTGCACGCATCACTGCCGGAACACCTGGCAGATCAGTACCGGCAACAGCAGGCCCTTCAGCATCTGCAAGACACAGAGCAATCCATCAAGAAAACGGGGGGGAATAGCGCAGACCGGTTTGCCTACCATCAGCAGGCCTTCGGCGATGAAGCCGCGCTTCGTTTGCAGTCTCTGTCACAGAAACGGCAGGAATGGCAGCAGCGTTATCAGGACTATGCGACACAGCGGGATCAAATTCTGCTATCCGGCCTGGTTGGCGACGACAAACAGCAACAGCTCAAGCAATTACGTGCCCAGTTGTTCGAGGCAACCGAACAGAAACGGGTCGCCGCCCTGGACCGGCTTGAAGAACCGACCGGCGAATAACCGAGTTCGAAGACACAGAAGGCGGCGATATTGGCCATACCGAGAGCCACGGCAAGCAGCCAGACCTCGGCATATTCATGTGCTGCAGGCGAGTTAGCGGGTCACCGTGACCACTTCCGGCACCAGCATCACCACCGCCGCATAGCCGGCTACCAGCAGGGTCAGGGCGATACCCAGCCCCAGGAACGGCCCTACATTCATGGCGCGATGGTAAACGAAGCTCTGCGCAGCCAGTTGCCAGCTTACCAGCACCAGATACAGGCCCTCGATCCAGCCCTGGGACTGGGCCATGCCCGCGTTGATCGCCAGCAATGGCAAGGTCACCAGGGTCAGTACCACGTCAATGCCCACCAGCGACAGGGCCGTCTGTAGCCAGCGGCTCTGCAATCCCTTGAATCCCAATAGCACAAAGATACCTGCCAGAATCACCGTCATTGAGGTGAGCTGGCTGCTCAGCAGCACCAGCACCGGCAGCGCCGTCTGCAAGCTGCCAACCAGCAGTTGCAGAGCGCACCAGCCCAGCAACACCAGGCCCAGCAGGCTGGACGAGTAGGGGGCGTTTTCGGGGCCGGCACGAAATATGGCCAGCCGCCAGAACAAAGTCATCAATGCAGTCATGGATCCTCCGGCGGGCTATTGTTCCAGAGCCGGGGAGAAGTAGCTACTAGCCGCGAGCTACAAGCTACGAGCTGAAACTTGCGCTTGTAGCTAGAAGCTCGTAGCTAGCAGCTGTTTCCTTTCGTCCGACAACACCGGGTGTGTTTCATGGGCGCCTTCGCTAGAATGCACGCAAATTGAATCAAGGGGTCTCTCATGGCGCGTAAAAACGCTTTCTATGCTCAGTCCGGCGGTGTCACCGCTGTCATCAATGCTTCCGCCGCCGGCGTTATCGAAGCCGCCCGCGAAAACAAGGATGTAATCGGCAAGGTCTACGCCGGCCGTAACGGCATCATCGGCGCTCTCACCGAGGAGCTGATCGACACCAGCAAAGAAAGCAAAAGCGCCATCGACGCGCTCAAGCACACCCCTGGCGGCGCCTTCGGCTCCTGCCGCTACAAACTGAAAGACCTGAAGACCTCCCAGCGCGAGTACGAGCGCCTGATCGAGGTATTCAAGGCCCACAACATCGGCTACTTCTTCTACAACGGCGGTGGTGACTCCGCCGACACCTGTCTGAAGGTGTCCCAGCTGTCCGAGAAGATGGGCTACCCGATCCAGGCCATCCACGTGCCCAAGACCGTGGACAACGACCTGCCCTTCACCGACGTGAGCCCGGGCTTCGGCTCCGTGGCCAAATACACCGCCGTGAGCTGCCGCGAAGCCGCTCTGGACGTGGCCAGCATGTGCGCCACCTCCACCAAGGTGTTCGTGATGGAAGTGATGGGTCGCCACGCCGGCTGGATCGCCGCCGCTGCGGGCCTGGCCAAGGACGACAACGACGACGCCCCGCACCTGATCCTGTTTCCGGAAATCGCCTTCGACAAGGCCGCCTTCATGAAGAAGGTGCAGGCCACCGTGGAGAAGGTCGGCTACTGCGTGATCGTGGTCTCCGAAGGCGCCCGCTACGAAGACGGCACCTTCCTGGCTGACGCCGGCAACACCGACGCCTTCGGCCACAAGCAGCTCGGCGGCGTAGCGCCGGTGATTGCCCAGGTGGGCAAAGACGAATTCGGCTACAAATACCACTGGGCCGTGAGCGACTACCTGCAACGGGCCGCCCGTCACATTGCCTCCGCCACCGACGTGGAGCAGGCCTACGCCGTGGGCCGCGCCGCCGTGGAATTCGCAGTGGCCGGCAAAAATGCGGTGATGCCCACCATCGAGCGCAAGAAGACCAAGAAATACAGCTGGACCATCGGTGAAGCGCCGCTGAAGAAAGTGGCCAACGTGGAAAAGAAAATGCCGCGCAAGTTCATCACCAAGGATGGCTTTGGACTCACCACAGGTGCCCGAGAATATCTGGACCCGATGAACGGCGGGGAGTCCTACCCACCCTACAAGGACGGCCGGCCACAATTCCCAAAGATGAACACGGTCCCGGTGG
>NZ_JBNPEC010000096.1:0-5684 GCF_051117345.1 Alcanivorax sp. | reverse complement strand
GGTGGCGATATTTTCGGGAGTGACCCGGTCGGGCGGTGTGGTGGTGCCGAGCAGGGCATCGCCGAGCGGGACCGGGGCTGGCTCGAACGCCGCCGCCAGCGGGGAAGAGCGGTGGCCACAGTGATCGGGGGCGGCTACGAGGATGACCGGGACGCGCTGGCAAGGCGGCACGCCATCGTCGTCGAAGCCAGTCACCAGTTCGCGACAATGCCGCTGTAGGAGCGCAGCAACACCCGCAGGGCGGGCCAAAGGGTGAGCGAAGTGAATAGCATCGCTGACGGCGCGAGAAAATACGTAAATCAAATGCGATTTCACCACGGAGGTCACAGAGCCCACAGAGGCTACCCTTTCTTTTCCTCAGTGATCTCTGTGCCCTCTGTGGTGACAATGTTTTTCATCCCGGTCAGGAATCGCGCCGCCAGCGACGCTCCTACGGAAACGTCTGGAGAATCATCAATGTCCAAAGCCCTATTGATCATGGCCCATGGCAGCCGCAGTGACACCGCCAACGACGAGTTTCGTGGGCTGGTGGAAACTGTGGCGGAATCCGCCCATGGGGCAGGTGAAGAATATGTGGCAGTGCTGCCCTGTTTCCTTGAGTTGGCGCAGCCTTCCCTGGTGGAAGCGATTCAGCAACTGGAGCACCAGCCAGTTACCCGCGTGCAGTTGTATCCGTTGTTCTTCAACAAGGGGAAACATGTGGGCAAGGATATCCCCGCCCAGGTGGAAGATGCCCGACAACGTTTTCCTGATCTCACCATTGAGTTGCTGGATTATTTTGGCAATGCCGACGGTCTGGCGGGACTGGTGCTTAAACATATCGGGGAACAGGACTAGCTGGCATGGCCATGGACGGCACAGCATTCGCCAGAGAAATTGATACCCTGTTTGCCCGGGAATCCCGCCGGGTGCTGGCCACATTGATCCGATTGCTGGGCGATTTTGACCTGGCAGAAGACGCCTTGCAGGAAGCCTTTATGGCGGCCCTGCGTCAGTGGCCCGATGAGGGTATCCCCGATAACGCCCGTGCCTGGCTGGTATCTACTGGCCGCTTCAAGGCCATCGATCAGTTGCGCCGCCGCGCCCGCTTTGACCAGATTCTGACCCAGCAGGCCGACCAGTTGGCGGCCCGGGCTGTGGTGGAAATGGACGTGGAAAATCTGGCCATCGAGGACGACCGGCTGCGGCTGATCTTCACCTGCTGCCACCCGGGCCTGGCTCAGGACGCCCAGGTGGCACTGACCCTGCGGGAAGTCTGTGGCCTGACCACGGAAGAAATTGCCCGCGCCTTTCTGAAAAAGCCCTCCACCGTGGCCCAGCGCATCGTGCGCGCCAAGGCCAAGATCCGTGATGCCGGAATTCCCTACGACGTGCCGGAAGGCGACGCCCTCTATGAGCGGTTGCAGTCGGTGTTGCAGGTAATTTATCTGGTCTTCAACGAGGGCTATCTGGCCTCTGCTGGCGAGCAGTGGCTGCGCCACGATCTCAGCGAGGAAGCCATTCGCCTGGCGGAACTGGTGCTGGCCCTGTTGCCCCGGTCGGAACCGGAAGCGCAAGGGCTGCTGGCACTGATGCTGCTGCACCATGCTCGCCGCGCCACCCGCAGTACTGCCGAGGGTGAGCTGGTGCTGCTGGAACATCAGGATCGCAGTCTCTGGGACCGGGAGGAAATCGCCCGTGCCGATGGGCTGGTGCGCAGTGCCTTGCTGACCCAGCGTTTTGGCCCTTACACCCTGCAGGCGGCCATCGCAGCAGTGCACGCCCATGCGCCCAGCAGCGAGGACACCGACTGGGCGGAGATCGTTGGTCTCTATGACCTGCTGCTGGCACGGATGCCCAGCCCCATTGTGGCCCTGAATCGGGCGGTGGCGGTGGCCATGCGTGACGGCCCGGAGGCCGGTTTGCAGGTGCTGGAACCGCTGATGGAGGACGTCGCCCTGCGCGATTATCACCTGGCACACGCTGCCAGGGCGGACCTGCACCGCCGGTTGGGCCAGCGGGAACCGGCCAGAGTCGCCTATCAGGCGGCCCTGGAGCGCGCCTCGCAACCCGCAGAACAACGCTTTTTACGTCAGCGGTTGGCGGAGCTGGAGTAACGCTTTTTTTACCACAGAGGGCACAGAGTCACAGAGGGTAAAGCCAGGCTGGCTGATAATGGTTTTTCTGTTTCAGCGGTGCTGGGCGTATCAGGCAGCATGCTGGGAAAGCGCCAGATTATGCGCAGTGTTTAATCTCAGTGGCTCTGTGCCCTCTGTGGTGAAAAGGGTTCCCGGGGGTTGGAAGAGCCGTTCGCGGTGCGAGACATCGCTCCCACGGGGAAAATTTTCCCGGGCCCTGTCGAAATACCGTCTTCCCTTTCGATTCCTTGATAACACAACCGGAATCAAGGAGATAACCATGAGCATTGAACGCACGATTGAGGATCTTACCCGCCGCTGGCTGAAGGCGGCGGCCAGCAACGATGTGGATGCGGTGATGGTGCTTTACCATCCGGCCATCCGTTCCTTTGATGCCATTCTGGCCATGCAGGTGGAAGGTGCCCCGGCCTATCGGGAACACTGGAAACAATGCATGGAAGCCTGCCCCGCCGAGCCGTTTTTCGAGATGTATGATCTCAAGGTGGAAACGTCCGATACCCTGGCAGTCAGCCACAGCCTGATCCACTGCGGCGCCACGGTGGAGGGGGAGCAGCAGGGAGGCTGGATGCGGGTCACCCAGGTATGGCAACGCGATGGCGAGCAGTGGCAGATCCTGCACGAGCATTTTTCCAGTCCCTTCAACCCGGAAGACATGTCCCTGATCATGGACTGGCAGCCGGACCACGCGCCGGTTCGCTTTCGTTAACGGACTGCCAAGGAGAGAGCACGATGAAATACCTATGTCTGGTGTATTACAGCGAAGCGGCCATGCAGGAGCGTGGTGATGATCACTGGCAGTCACTGAACCAGGAATGCCAGTCCTATAGCGGCGGGCTCAGCGAATCCGGTGTGATGCTGGATGGCTCCGCCCTGCAACCGGTATCCACAGCGACCACGGTGCGGATGCGCGATGGGCAGGTCAGTATCACCGACGGGCCTTTTGCGGAAACCAAGGAACAGCTCGCCGGCTTCTACCTGATCGACGCCAACGACCTGAACGATGCCATTCGCGTGGCCAGCCGCATTCCGCCGGCCCGTTATGGCAGCATCGAAGTGCGGCCGGTGCGGGATATTTATGGGGAATCCTCGGATACGGTTCCCTACGCGGAAGCATTGAAGGCGCCTTGATTGAAACGGTAGGCGCTTGCGCGCATCGCTTCCCACAGTAGCAAAGGGGTGTTGCAGAAGTTCCTTAGTCAAAGGTCTTGGCAAACACCAGTCCACCCCACAGCACATTGCGATCGCCCACACCGTCCTTCAATTCGGAGGTGTGGCCGCGCAGCACATAGCTGAGCCGGTAGCCGTCGTTGAAGGCCCAGGTATAACCGAGCCAGGCTTCGGCTACGCCATGGTTTACCTCGTCACTGTCGTAGCTCACTTCACTGCCGCGGAACTGGCCTTGCAGAAAGGCGTTATAGGCCCGGCCGACCAATGCAATGCCGCCCCACAGGTAATGCTCATGATCCTGGCTCATGGCGGTGGCGTTGTTGCGTTCGCCGTAGTGCGCCAGTTCCGGGCTGGTCTGCCACCAGGGGGTATGCAGACGGCCGGCGCGAAAGCTCAGGCTCCAGCGTGCTTCGGTGAGGTAGCCCAGCGAGCCTTCCACGGTGCTCTTCACTTCCAGGTGGTTGGTGGAAACGGGGAGGATTTTCTGCCGGGCCACGGCATAGCGGAAGGTGGGTTCGCCACCGTCGCTGACCTGATGCTCCCAGCCCTCCGCCCGGTCGCTGCCAATCACCTTGTGGACCCCGTTCTGTATATCACCGGCCAGATCCAGACCCATGGCGCCCACCGTCAGGGAGCTGTGCCAGGCTACCTGCCTGGCCGGGTCCACTTGTACCCGGCTGCTGGAGAGGTACAGCAGGCTGGCATAGGGGCGGTCGTCGTACAGCGGCGTTTTTGCCTCCTTGTCTTCGGGGGTGAAACCGAAGATGCCGGCCTCGAAGCTGTGGCCCCGGACATTGCTGTTGGTGATGCCCTCCACGCCCGTCAACCGGTCGATCCAGGTCAGCGGCGTATTCAGTGACAGGGCAAAGTCCCGGGCGCGGGTACCGGTGGCGGCGACACTGATGCCATAGGTGTAGTCCTGGTCCCGGCTGCCCGGTACCAGCAAGTCGTTATCCAGGGTCAGGGACCAGCTGCCGGTTTCCCGCTCCTGTTCCGGGTTGGTGCGGGGGTGACGTGGACGCTGTTCTTCGAATGCCGGGTCGCTGGCCCGGGCCAGCTGCACGGTATCGACGCTGGTGGCCCCGCTGCTGATGCTGGGCACTGCCAGGATGACAAGCAGGGTCACAAGCGGCCCGGTGATGGGCTGCTTGCCCGTGGGGCGGCCATGGGCATTGGCAACACCTTTCTGTCTCTCTGTGTGTGTCATGGCTCCGTGTCCACCTGAGGGGGAGCAGTACGCCCCCTGTTACGTTTGCTGCGCGTACAGTAGTGCCGGCACGTGCAGTAGCGGTATTGGGTTGCTGGACGGTTATTGCCTGTTTCTGCAGAGAGTTGTCGTTATGCCAGCGGTGACGGTTCAGCGAATGTGAGCGTCAGACTTGTGGTGACAAGGATGGGCTGGAACAGTTTGATGAAACAGCGGAACCTGCTGGGCGATTTAATCGATTTTTTCGAACTTTATTGTCCACGCCGTATTCCGGCAGCGCTGATGCAGTGACCTGATGCCTGCTTGCCGCGTCGCTTTCTGTCATTGAGCCTTTCCCTGTCTCAAGCGTAGCCTCATTACTTTGATACGGTTTCCCCAGTCAACGACGTGTGAGGAGAGGCAAGGTGGCAGAAGCATATATCGTAGCGGCGGTGCGTACCGCCGGTGGCAAGAAGAATGGTCGGTTGAGCAAGGTACACCCGGCGGATATGGGCGGCCGGGTGATTGATGCGGTGGTAGGCCGTATCGGTGTGGCGCCGGAGAAGGTGGACGACGTGATTTTTGGTTGCGTGAGCCAGATCGGGCCGCAGACCTTCAACGTGGCACGCACCTCCATTCTCAGTTCCTGTCTGCCGGAATCCGTACCCGGTGTCACCATCGACCGCCAATGCGGCTCTTCCCAGCAGGCTATTCATTTTGCTGCACAGGCCATCATGAGCGGTACCCAGGATCTGGTGATTGCCGGCGGTGTGGAGTCCATGAGCCAGGTGCCCATCGGTGCCCCGGTAACCGCCGTCAAGGAAATGGGCAACCCGTTTACCGGTGAAATCAGCAAGCGTTATCCCGGTGAAAACTTCAGCCAGTTCATCGGCGCTGAGCGCATGGCAGAGAAGTACGGCGTGAGCAAGGCCGAGCTGGACCAGTTCGCCTACGACTCCCACAAGCGTGGTGCCGCCGCCACCGAAGCGGGCCGTTTCAAGGACGAGATCATTCCTGTGCCGATTACCCTGGAAGATGGCAGCAGCGACGAGCATACCGTGGATGAAGGCATCCGCTGCGAAGCTGCAATGGAGGCGATCAAGGCGCTGCAACCGGTGCAGGAAGGAGGCCAGATCAGAGCCGCAAATGCCAGCCAAATGACCGATGGCACGTATCCGGTGATGATGGCAAGC
>NZ_JBNPEC010000077.1:0-5727 GCF_051117345.1 Alcanivorax sp. | reverse complement strand
GCCAGATTAGGCGCTTTTTCTTCTTTGTTCCTAATAGGCTTTCTTTGTGCGTGCATTGCCCGGGTTGCTGGACAGG
Organism: Alcanivorax sp.; assembly: GCF_051117345.1. GTDB lineage: Bacteria > Pseudomonadota > Gammaproteobacteria > Pseudomonadales > Alcanivoracaceae > Alcanivorax. The sequence goes on along the minus strand of NZ_JBNPEC010000077.1, from coordinate 5,651 downwards.
GCTCGCCAGAAGGGAATCCGGCGGGTAACAGCGACCATTTCGTCGACGCTGTCACCGATGCCGGACAGGCGATCCACGGTATCTCTCAGGCCCACCAGTTCGTCTACGTGTTCGGAAATCTTGAACACCACCATGTAGAATTCCAGCAGGGCGCGCAGTACCGATGCCAGTACCAGAAACGTCAGTGGTGCGGCGAAGAAAAAGTAGAACAGCCCGCGCCAGGTTGACGCCATAAAGGCTTCCACGCAGACATAGATCAGACCACAGGCAATGGCCACCAGGGCGATACCGTATACGCCGGGCAGCACCTGAATGATCATGTATTTGTCGAACTTGAAGTTGAACAGCTCGCGCCAGTACTGCACCACCCAGAAGAGCCCGCGACGCATACGGTCACCGAATTTTTCGGGCATTTTTTCCGGCGTTTTCGGCTGATTATTCTCTACCATTTTGCGTACTGCTCCTCGACAAAACCGTATTGCCCGTCAATGGTCAGGGTGCGTCCGTCCTTGAGTCGGAGCTCGCCATCAAAGCGGCCAAACAGCTGATTGAAATTGCTGGCAAACAGGCCCAGATTCATCCGTTCGCGATGATTGCCATTGGGGATGAAGCGAAGCGATACCTGTCCGCACTGACTGCGCAGGGTCCAGGGTTGCATCAGATCATCCCGGTTGTATTCAAAGATCACGCCGCCGGTAGGGACTAGCTGGTCGTCCACCCACAGGCAGTTTTCTGAAAATGTGGTTTCGTTGACGCCGCAGGACAGATTCAATCCCACCCGTGTGCTGCCGATCAGAGCGGACAGGCACGCCCAGTTCCAGAATGTCTCGCGGCGCATATAGCCGGCGGAAAAATCGTGGTGGCCGCTGGCGCCCAGCTCGGCAAGATCCTGGTGGTTGCCGTCCTGCTGCAGGGTGCCGGTGACAGTGCGACCGGCGACTTTATTGGCGTACACCCAGCCATTGACGCCGGTGCGGGTACACAAGGACATGGGCTGATAATCCGGGCCCTCGTCCATCTGTACATTCAGCGCCAGGTCCTTCAGATCCACTCGCAGGGTTTTGCTCAGGGCGCCGTCCTGCTCCTGATAGCCCAGGCGAATATCCACACCCCGGCGCTGGAAACGGCTTTCCCCGTGCCGTGGCGACGTGGACATGTTGAGCTCCCGGCCCAACGGCGAGCGCCAAGTATATTCTCGTAAGCGCCCGGTGCGGGGTTCAAAGATGTAAAAAAACACCATGCCCAGGTAGGCGGTATGGGCGAGGGCACAGCCCGCCAGCAATTCCTGGCTGATAACGCCGAAATACTGGAACTGCTTGTAATGAAAATGCCGGGCAAAACGGGGCGCTGGCTGCCCCATGGGGGTGCGGTAATCCGCATCGCGACCATTGATGGTGGCGACTGTCTCGGGAAATATGCCAAGGGCGACCTGGCCCTGGTTGTCTACCAGTGCCGGGGGTTGAGGCTGAAAGTTCATGTGTTTGGCCAGCTGACAGGAACAATAAAACCCGGGGTATCACGGTGGCGCTGGGTCACCATGAGGGGGCGTTGACGGGTTTCAACATAGTCAATCAGGGTGGGGGTAGCAATCAAAGTGGTACTTTTGTCCGACATGAATGGACAGGGCCAGTAAGGCCGCTCAACAATTGACCACTCGCCGTCATCCAGCGCGTCGCTGGGTAGCCACCAACCCCGTTCATGGCCCGGGTGGGGTTGCCGGCCCGAGGTGGGGGTATGCTGCCGGTAGAACAGCCGTCCCCGGCTCAGCAGGGCGGTGCCATCCGGTTGCCAACCTTGCTCGGCAAGCTGGGTGCGCACTTCCGGCATGGAGGAGCGCGGGAGCTGCTGATCGAACAGGTGACGGGCTTTGCGGTCCAGGGTGTCGTGGCTGTTGGGGCCAAACCAGGCCTGCTCCGTGCCCAGATAAAATTTCAGGGCCAGCTCCCAGTGCCATAGCTTTCCGTCCAGGTGGTCGCGGACCAGCAGGTCCAGCTCCCCCAGGGTGCGGCCCTGGTGGCGGAAAGGCAGATTGCTGGCGACCCGCTCCAGATTGTTGCTGGCATCCACCAGGGCGGATACCCATTGCTCGAACATCAGCCCCAGTCGTCTCGCTGGCGTGTGTGCCTGCAGGCGCACTGAGGCCCGTTCCGGCAAATCCGGGTCGAGTTGGTATTCGCGCTTTAGCAGCTCGCCGGCATTCCGGTAGGGGGAAGGGCTGGGCAGGAGGGGTGGGGCCTCCACCAGCCAGCGCAACAGGCCAGCTGGTGTATGAGAGGCTGTGGTCATACTGAAGTGGATAGAATCTCGCGTTTGTTTAATGCCGTTTTTACCTCATCAGCCCAGTGCAGCCAGGCCTGTTGGTCGAGAATACCCCGGCGCAGGGTTAGATAGGTAAACAGATCCTTTTCACGGCCCTGTTCATCCAGTTTCTTGGCCAGGGCCTCGAAGGTATGCAGGCGTTCACGACGCAGATCCGCCTGGTCATCCAGCTCGCGCAGGATCGACGACGAATCCGACAGGGCGCCACCCGCAATTTTTACCATAAAGGCGTCGCGGATGCGCGGTGGGGCTGCGGGTTTTCGAAGCCATCGAATCAACTCGTCGCGGCCTTCTTCCGTGATCCGGTACAGTTTTTTGTCCGGTTTGCCATCCTGGGGGATATGGCGAAATTTCACCATATGCTGGTCATTGAGTTTTCCCAGCTCCAGGTAAATTTGCTGATGGGTGGCGTTCCATACCAGCCCAATGCTGTTAGCAAATTCGCGAGCGAGGTCGTAACCGCTGGCTTCCTGATCTTGAAGCAGGACAAGTATGGCATGGCGCAAAGACACGGCTCACTCCTCGTTTTATTATGTGACGTAATACTATTTTGATAGTAGAGAGCCGTGTTATTGCTGCGCAATCCGTTGAATAAGTAGTTTTGTAAAAACTTGGTGAACTTACACCACAGCCAAAGTGCAATGTAAGTAATTGTTATCAAAAGGGATGCAGTCTGTAGGCCGAGCAGGCCATAAAGGAAAAGATTGTTTCTGTCAGGCTTACAAGAGGTGGGGCACAGGGAGTAGTCGGAAATCCTGTCAGCAATGACAGGATTTCGGACTTTGCCGGTCAGGCGGAACGGGGGGTAAGCGGGATCAGCTGGCTTGCCTGAAACTCCGCGGAGGCCTTGAGCTGTTCTGCGTTCAGTTTGGGGACCAGGCTGTTGATCAGACTGCGTGATGCCTTGCGGGTGGTTTCCACACCCATACTGGCCAACTTGCGCAGTACCGGGCCGAATTGCAGCAAGGCCATGGGCCGCTCGAAATACCATTCGATGGCCTGATCAGTCAGTGCCAGCAGGTAGCGCACCAACTCTTGTCGCGCCTTTTCGGGATTCTCCTCGCACAGGCCGGGCAGGCTTTTTCCCAGGGCGGCCATTTCCTCATCTACCGGGAACGCCACGTACCAGAAATCCTCGCCGGGAGCCGGCTGACGAACCAGATCCATGTAGTCCGCGGCAGCGCGATTCTGCTGCAGATCCAGCTTTTTGGCGCTGCGGCTGACCACCAGGTGGGTGGTCTTGCTGATGGTCTGGGTGGTCATGCGGACCACTTTCATCATTCCCGGGGATAACTGGGCTGCCTCGGCGGCCCGGGTCAGAAAGGCGTTGAGGGCCTCGTCGATGAAGATGCCCATGATCGCTTCGATCTCCTTGGGTTCCGGCCGGGAGGCGTCACCCTGCATGCGACGGATAAAGCCGTCGGTTTTCTCATGCAGGGCATCGCTGGAGCGGAAGGCAACGTGAGGTATTGTCATTATTCGGGTCCTGAAGCAAGGGATAAAGGGATCATACCCAGCCTGGCCGCGGGCTCAAATGACCGAAACTGGTGCGGGCCTGACTATTCCTGATGGCACGACTCAGCTATTTCTTTTTGTGTTCCAATGGAAGATGATTCGCGCCCTGCGGGGAAGGCTAGGAGAAATCATGTTAGGCGTTGTCAATGCGGATGCGGAGCGGGTAAAACAGTGGCTCCAGCAAGCGAATATTCGGCATTACATCTGTGAGCACTGCCATGGGTTGCACCTGTCCGAGTTGCAGGAGCGCGAAGGGGTGGTGGATGCCCGTTTGTTTGTGGAAGAGGATGGCATCCTGCTGACCACCGAGCTGGAATTGCGCCCGTCGGCCCTGTTTGCCGTGCAAGCAGAGCTGACCCGGCTGAACATGGCGTATCCGTCCATCAAGCTGTTTCTGGATGTGAGCGACGATTCTCTGCCCCGGCTGGTTGCCTGCGACCTGCTGTTGGGCCGTCACGGCGTTTCCTTCGAGCAGTTCATCTACTTTGTCCAGGCCACCGTGGATGCCACGGTGCAATTGCTGGATGAAGGCCAGGAGTTTAACTGGCTGATCTGGCCGGACGAGATGGACAGTGGTGCCGGAGAGGCACTGCATTAACGATTCGGTTCGGGGGAGGCACTGCGGTGCAAGACAATGCGGATTCACTGGGCGGTGTTGGCGGCGATCGCCTGGACGGACTGATCGACGGGTTGGTCCAGCATGGCTATGCCATTTCTCCCGGTTATTTCCCCTTGTCGCTGGTGCGAGCCCTGCGCGAGGAAGCGCAACTGCGTGACCGGCAGGGTGAGTTTCAGCTGGCCGGTATTGGTCGGCGCCAGGTGCACCAGAAAGACACCCGGGTCCGCAGTGATCGGACCTGCTGGTTAAGAGCAGAAACCCTGGCCCAGTGTCAGTTGCTGGAAGGCCTGGAAAGCCTGCGGGTGGCGGTGAACCGGTCCCTGTTCATGGGGCTGTTCGAGCTGGAATCCCACTTCGCCATTTACGGGCCCGGTGATTATTACCAGCGTCACCTGGATGCCTTCAACGGTAATAACGGGCGCCTGCTGTCCGTGGTGCTGTACCTGAACGAAGGGTGGCAGAGTCAGTGGGGTGGGCGCCTGCGGCTCTGGCCTGAGCCTGATGCCCAGGGCGTGGCCAGCGAAGTGGAGCCCCGTGCCGGGACCCTGGTGGCTTTCCTCAGCGAGAAAATTCCCCACGAAGTCTTGGCAGCCACCCGGGAACGCTACAGTATTGCCGGATGGTTTCGCTGCAACAACACCACCGCCGACTGGCTCGATCCGCCACGCTGATACTTGCCCTGCTGCTGGGGCAGAGCGGCGCGTGGGCGTCGGTCTGTGCCAACCCGGGCCGAGATGGTCAGGGCGGCAGTGAGGCCGTTATCAACAGCTATTTCACCGGCCCGGATACTCAGACCCTCTCTTCAGGCACCCGCACCTTTTCCCTGACCCGCCAGCGCGGAGACGCTCCACTGCGTGCCGGCGATCTGGCCCTGCTACTGCAAGTGCAGGGCGCTTCCATGAATGCTGCCAACCGTACCGGTTATGGCCAGCTCCAGGGACATGCTCTGGTGGCCGAGTGGGCGCGGGTGGACCGGGTGGAGGGAGAACAGGTGTGGATTCAGGGCGACGGCCATGGTGGCGGGCTGCGGCATAGCTATGTGAATGCACCGGCCGGCGGCAAGCAGGGTCGTCGTCGCTGGCAACTGGTGCCAGTCCCCCAGTACGAGCACTTCTCATTGCATCAGGATAGCCGGGCGTTGCCCTGGGACGGCACCACCGCAGGGGTTCTGGCGTTGGATGTTCGACCCAAGGTCGCC
>NZ_JBNPEC010000181.1:0-27060 GCF_051117345.1 Alcanivorax sp. | reverse complement strand
GGCCGTAACAGTACATCGACGTTACCTCCGGGTGTCAGGGCCGTATTGCTGCGCCCGGTGAGTTCACCCAGGCTGGTTCTGACCGTGTTCTCATCCACTACCTCACCACGGAGAAAAGAACCGTAGCCGGCGAACTCTGCCACGAAGCGGTTGGCGGGCGCGTGGTAAATGTTGTACGGCGTGTCCCATTGTTCCAGCTGGCCCTGGTGCATTACGCCCACCCGATCGGCAAGCGCAAAGGCTTCTTCCTGATCGTGGGTAACCAGCAGGGCGGTGACGTTTTCCTGGCGGAGAATGTCGCCCAGCTCGCGGGCCAGTGCCCGGCGCAGGTCCAGGTCCAGGCTGGCAAAGGGCTCATCCAGCAACAGCAAGGCGGGGCGGGGTGCCAGTGCCCGTGCCAGTGCGACCCGCTGTTGCTGGCCGCCGGACAGTTCATGGGGATAACGGTATTCCATGCCAGAAAGACGCACCCGGTCCAGGCATTCGCTGACCCGCAGGCGCTGTTGTTCGCGGGGCTGTTTGCGCAGCCCGAAGGCCACGTTGTCGGCTACGGTCAGGTGGGGGAAAAGGGCGTGTTCCTGGAACACCATACCCAGTCCGCGTTTTTCCGGGGGGAGCTGGCGACTTCGGCTGGACACCTGACGACCCTGGATATGAATACTGCCGCCGGTGACTGGTTCCAGCCCGGCAATGGCACGCAGGGTGGTGGTTTTGCCGCAGCCGCTGGGGCCCAGCAGACAGGCAATTTCACCGGCGGCCAATTCCAGGTTCAGATCCTTTACCACGGCCTGCTGATGGTAGCCACAGGCCAGGTTGTCGAGGGTAAGCAGCGGCGGGTTCATGTGGCTCCTTGAGTTAACGCCAGACACTTGACGCCCGGAATTCAAAACACACAATCCTTTCCGGCGTCCGGCGTCCGGCGTCCGGCGTCCGGCGTCCGGCGTTTTAGTGCTGACCTGTCAGCAGGAACTCCAGCAGGGCCTTCTGGGCATGCAGGCGGTTTTCCGCTTCATCCCACACCACTGAGCGTGGGTCGTCCATCATCTCATGGCTGACTTCCTCGCCGCGGTGGGCTGGCAGGCAGTGCATGAAGAGGGCGTCCGGATCGGCCCGGTCCATCAGTTCCGGGGTGACCTGATAGCCTTCAAAGGCATTGAGACGAGTCTGCTGTTCGTCTTCCTGGCCCATGGAGGCCCACACATCGGTGACTACCAGATGCGCCCCTTTTACCGCCTCGTTCACGTCTGCTTCCAGACGAACCCGTTCCGGGTAACGGTTGAGCAGTTCACCGTCCGGTTCAAAGCTGGTGGGGCTGCTGATCACCAGCTCGAAGTCGAACTGATTGGCGGCGTTGATATAGCTGGCACACATATTGTTGCCGTCGCCGACCCAGACCACTTTCTTGCCCTGGATGCTGCCGCGATGCTCCACAAAGGTCTGCATGTCGGCCAGCAACTGGCAGGGGTGGAAATCATCGGTGAGCGCATTGATCACCGGCACTGCCGAATGCTCGGCAAAGGTTTCCACGGTGGCGTGGTCGAAGGTGCGGATCATGACCGCGTCCACCATGCGTGACAGTACTCGGGCGGAGTCCTCGATGGGCTCACCACGACCAAGCTGGGTGTCCCGGGGCGACAGGAAGATGCTGGAGCCGCCGAAGTGGGTCATCGCCACTTCAAAAGACACCCGGGTGCGGGTGGACGATTTCTCGAAAATCATGCCCAGGGTCTTGCCCTGCAGCGGCGTATGGCTCTGGCCATTGCGCAGCATGGTTTTCAGTTCAATGGCGCGCTGGATCAGGTAGCCCAGCTCGTCCCGGCTCAGATCGGTGAGCGTCAGGAAGTGGCGGGTCATGCGACCTCCTGTTCATTGGCGAAGTCATGAATGACCTGGGAGAGGGTATCTACCAGGTGCTGCATTTCTGTCTGGCTGATCACTAAGGGCGGCAGCAGGCGTACTACTGACGCCGCGGTGACATTGATCAGCAGTCCCGCTTCCCGGGCCCGGTGGACGAGCTCGGTGCAAGGGCGGTCAAGCTGGATGCCCAGCATCAGGCCGCGCTGACGGATTTCTGTAATCATAGGCAGATCGGTAAAAGACCGGGTGAAGGCTTCTTTGAGCCAGGCACCCTTGTCGGCCACGCCATCCACCACGTCATCGGTGAGCGTGTTGACCACGGTCAGGGCGGTGGCACAGCCCAGCGGGTTGCCGCCGTAGGTGCTGCCGTGGTTGCCGGGGCCGAACACGCCGTCGGCCTTGCCGGCCACCAGGCAGGCGCCGATAGGGAAACCGTTGCCCAGGCCCTTGGCGGTGGTCAGCACGTCCGGGGTGACCTTGTCGCCCAGGCAGGCGAAGTAATCGCCGGTCCGACCGTTACCTGACTGGATTTCGTCCAGCATCAGCAGCCAGTCCTGTTCATCACACAAGGCTCGCAGGCCGGGCAGATAATCGCTGGCGGGGATATTGATACCACCTTCGCCCTGTATCGGCTCTACCAGTACGGCGACCACATCCGGGTTGTCCGCCAGCGCGCGTACCGCGTCCAGGTCGTTAAAGGGCACTCGCACAAAGCCGTCGAGCAACGGGCCAAAGCCTTCCTGCACCTTGGCATTGGCGGTGGCGGACAGGGTGGCCATGGTGCGGCCATGGAAACTGCCTTCCATTACCACCACGGTGGGGCGGCTGACACCCTTGCGCTGGCCGAACAGGCGGGCAATCTTGATGGCCGCTTCATTGGCTTCGGCGCCGGAATTGGAGAAGAACGCACTCTGCATGCCGCTCAGTTCGCACAGTCGCTGGGCCAACGCTTCCTGGGTCGGGATCCGATAGAGGTTGGAGGTATGCATAAGCTGCCCGGCCTGATCGGCCAGGGTGCGGGTCACCGCCGGATGGCAGTGGCCCAGGTTGCAGACCCCGATCCCGGAGATGGCATCCATGTACTTTTGGCCGGCTTCATCAAAGAGCCATACCCCTTCACCGCGCACAAACGCCAGCGGTTGCCGTGCATAGGTGGGAATCAGATATTGCGACATAACAGGCAATTAATAGTGAATAATGAATAATTAATAACGAGTAAGGACCACGTTGTGGAGTGCGTCTGCGCCCGTCCCAAACAAAAAACGGCAGCCCAAGGCTGCCGGAACAGACGATAATAGCGCACAAACCCGCGAATAGTTAACAGCTAACAACAAACAATGAATGGCGGTAGGCTGTCTTCGTAGCTGTAGATGCATTGGCATTTAGCGATTAACTCTTCATTATTAACTATTAATTTCCTCTATGAATCCTGTCCAGCTCAGTATTTTCGCCAATCGCCTGTCCGGTGTCTGTGATGAAATGGGGGCGGTGCTGCGCCTGAGCGCCCTGTCTCCCAATATCAAGGATCGCCTGGATTTCTCCTGCGCCATTTTCGATGCACAGGGCAGGCTGTGTGCCCAGGCCGCCCATATTCCGGTGCATCTGGGATCCATGGCCTACGCGATGGCGGATCTGGTCAGTGATCGGGACTGGCAGCCCGGCGACCTGCTGGTGGTCAATGATCCGTATCTGGGTGGCACCCACTTGCCGGATGTGACCGTGGTTGCCCCGGTATTCCGGGCTGCCAGCCTGATCGGCTTTGCCGTGACCCGGGCCCACCACGCCAATATTGGCGCCCACAGCCCAGGCTCCATGCCGGTGTCCACCCGTCTGGAGCAGGAAGGGATTGTTATTGCCCCCAGTTGGTTGAAACGGGCCGGGCAGTGGCAGGTGCCCTTGTGTCGGCAACTGGCCGGGCTGGAGGAGAGTGGGGCGTTGCCGGTGGAGAGCCGGCGTTTCGCCGACTTTGTCGCCCAGGCCAGTGCCTGCGAAGCCGGCGCCCGGCGCCTGGCGGAGCTGGCCGACCAGCAAGCCGATCTGGTTGCCGCCTTTGATGCTCTCAATGCCTATGGTGAAAAGCGCGCCCGGGCCCGTATCGCGGCGCTGCCGGATGGCTGTTACCGGTTTCAGGATTACATGGACGACGATGGTCAGGGCCAGCAAGACATCGTGATTGCCGTCACTCTGACCATCGCCGGGGAGCAGGCCAGCCTGGATTTCTCCGGCACCGCCGACCAGGTGGCCGGCAACATCAACTGCCCGCTGTCGGTGGCGGCGGCCGCAGCCTATTACTGCTTTCGCTGCCTGATGGACGATGATGTGCCCGCGTGCGATGGCCTGTTCCGGCCCATCAGCCTGTCCGCCCCGCCAGGTTCTTTGCTGAATGCCAATCGCCCGGCGGCGGTGGCCGCTGGCAATGTGGAAACCAGCTCGCGGGTGGTGGATGTGGTGCTGGGGGCGCTGGCCCAGGCGGCGCCTGAGGCAATCCCCGCTGCCAGTCAGGGCACCATGAATAATGTGGCCATGGGGGCTGCTGGCGAGGATGGCTGGGACTATTACGAGACCATGGCCGGCGGCACCGGCGCCCATGCCCGTGGAGCGGGGCTGTCGGCGGTGCACAGCCATATGACCAACACCCTTAATACGCCCATCGAAAGCCTGGAATCCCACTATCCACTGCGGGTACACCGTTACCAGGTGCGCCGGGGCAGCGGCGGCGGTGGCCAGTTTGTGGGCGGTGATGGCCTGGTGCGTGAGCTGGAGTTTCTGGGCGATGCCCAAGTGACCCTGCTCACCGAGCGCCGCCGCCATGCACCCTGGGGGCTGGCCGGCGGAGAGAGCGGTGCGGTGGGGGAAAATCGCCACAATGGCAGGTTAGTGCCGCCGAAAACCAGCTTTACTGCCCGCGCCGGTGATCGTTTGCTGGTGGCGTCACCCGGTGGGGGTGGTTATTGCGATACGAAATGTAAATGAGAATGATAGCGGATTGCCATTGATTCTTTTTCATTGTATGTTCCCTGCGCTTACGATCTTTACAATTTTTGCATTTGCGTTGGGAAGGAAAAAAATCATGCATTTACAGCGTCGCTTGCTTTGCTGTGCCATCGCCTCCGCCATGGCCACCGGGGCCGCTCCGGCTTTTGCCGATCAGGCCAATGAACTGAAACCGGTGCAGATCCTGGGGGATCGCGAGAATACCTTTAGCGTTAGTGGCTCCGCCCACGTGCTCTCTAATGAAGACTTGGAAGAAAAAGAAAACACCGATGTGCACCGCATGCTGCGCGATGTGCCCGGCGTTTACTTCCAGGAAGAGGAAGGCTATGGGCTGCGCCCGAATATCGGTATTCGCGGTTCTGGCCGTGACCGTTCTAGCAAGGTCACACTGATGGAAGACGGTGTGCTGATTGCTCCGGCGCCTTACGCTGCACCGGCCGCTTACTATTTCCCCAGTGCTGGTCGTTTCTACGGTGTTGAAGTGCTGAAAGGCCCGGATACCCTGCGTTATGGTCCCTTCACCGTGGGCGGGGCCATTAACTTCCTGTCCACCCCGATTCCTGCCCGTGCCTCTGGCATGGTGAATGTGGAAGGTGGTGAAGACGGCGCCCAACGTGCCCACGCCTACTACGGCGCCACTGAAGGTCAGTTCGGTTTCATGCTGGAAGCCCATCAGCAGCGCACCATGGGTTTCAAGGATATCGATCGCTCCAACCGCGATAGCGGCTTCGACAAGCGGGATTACGTGGCCAAGCTGCGTTGGCAGGCTCCGGAAACCGCGGATATTCAGCAGGCGTTTGAGCTGAAACTGGAGCATTCCAGCGAAGTGTCCGACGAAACCTACCTGGGCCTGACCGACCGGGATTTCGCCCGTGATGCTAACCGACGCTATGGTATGACCGACATCGACCAGATGGACAATGATCGGGATGCGGTGTCTCTGCGTCATACCCTGGTGTTTGACGAAAATACCCAGTTGAACTCTGTGGTATACCGCAACGAGTTCAACCGTAACTGGTACAAGCTGGCCAGCGTCGAGGGTCAGGGAATTGGTGGTTTTGTCGCCGATGCCAACGCCAATGGTGGTGTCAAACAGGCTCAGTTGCGTGGTGCCGATGCGGATGATCTGGTTTTCAAGAACAATAATCGTGAATACGTCTCCGAAGGCGTGCAGACCGAACTGAACCACCGTTTCCAGACCGGCTCCGTGGATAACGATCTGGTTATCGGTGCCCGTTATCATCAGGACGAGGTGGATCGCTACCAGCCCACCGACACCTTTGATCAGCGTAATGGCAGCTTGGTGTACCAGACCTCCACTCTGCCCACCGGCGGCGACAACCGTCTGGAAAATGCCGATGCCATGTCCGCCTGGATCATCGACCACGCCTACATCGGTGATTTCATCGTTACCGGCTCCCTGCGTTACGAGAACGTGGAAAGCAAGAGCAAGCGCTGGGGCGATCCGGCTCGTAACAACGTCAGTGCCCGTACTGAAAATCGTAACGAAGAACTGATGGCGGGTCTGGGTGCTACCTGGTTGCTCAATGACAACTGGTCGGTACTGGCCGGTGTCCATCAGGGCTTTGCGCCTGCAGGTGCTTCTTCCCAGAAAGGCACCGATGCGGAAAAGAGCGTCAACTATGAAACCGGTTTCCGCTACTGGAACGAGAACTTCAGTGCGGATGTGATCGCGTTCTACAGTGATTATGAAAACACCATCCAGAACTGCTCTATCGCTAACCCATGCCCGAATGGTAACGATTCCGGCACCCAGAGCTTCGGTGAATCCGAAGTGCGTGGTCTGGAAGTGGGCCTGAACAGCGTGGTCTGGAAAGGTGACAGCGGTTTGCAGGCACCGGTACGACTGACCTATACCTATACCGATGGCGAAATCACCAAGGATGCGGATGATCTGTCCGTGCTGGATGGCGATGTACTGCCTTACCTGCCTGAGCATCTGGCCAGCTTGACCTTCGGTCTGGAAAAACCGGCAGCCTGGTCTGCGCTGATGTCCGTCAGCCACACCGAGGGTATGTGTATCGACAATAGCTGTGATCGCCCTGGTCAGGTAACGACATTCAAGCGCACCAGCGATTATGTGATCGCGGATGTGGTTGCCACCTACCACGTGAACAGTGATATGGAAGTGTATGCCAAGGTGGATAACGTGTTTGACGATCAGGAAATCGTCTCCCGCGATCCCGCCGGCGCCCGTCCCAACAAGCCGCGTACCGGCTACCTGGGCATGAAAGTGCACTTCTGAGGCATTCGCCTGTCGCAACAAGAGGAAAAGGGGGCTTCGGCCCCCTTTTCTGTTATGGAATACCCTTGAAGCCGCATTGTTCCGGCCCCATCTGGGAGGGGCAGGGCCATCAGTGGTAGAATAGTGGCCAACCACAGCCAATACACCCCAAACCGCCAGGTAGTCAGTATGGATGTTATCCAGGTCATCAAAGACCAGATCGAAAAGAACCCGGTGATCCTCTACATGAAGGGCACCCCGCAGTTCCCCCAGTGCGGTTTTTCCGCCCAGGTGGTGGAAGCCATGACCGCTGTTGGCAAGCCGTTTGCCTACGTGAACATTCTGGAGGCGCCGGAAATCCGTCAGAGCCTGAAGGAATACGCCAACTGGCCGACCTATCCGCAGCTGTGGGTGGGCGGTGAGCTGGTCGGCGGCTGCGACATCATTATGGATATGTACCGTTCCGGGCAGCTCAAGGAGCTGGTTGAAGATGCGGCAGTGGACGCCGACGCCGGCGATAACGCCTGATAGCGTCGCCCTCCCGCGTACAAAAGACCCGGCCTTGCGCCGGGTTTTTTGTGTCTGCCGTTTGTGTGGTCTTGACGGTTTTGTTCATCGGTTTGGTTGCCCTGGTGTTGGCTCCGGTGTGATAGCGCCTACAATCGAACGGATTGTTCACAGCATTGAGGAAGCCCGGTGAAACAACGCAAACCCACAGGCCAGTGGCGTCGCTGGCATCGCTGGTTGGGCCTGCTGGTCGCCCTGCCGGTGCTGGTGCTGTCGGTCACCGGGGTGTTGCTGAATCATATAGAGTCCCTGGACTGGGCCGATGACCCCTTGCCGCCCTGGTTAGCGCGTAGCTATGGCGTGCCGCTATCGGAACAGATTCACGGCAGTCAGGTTGACGGGCACTGGTATGCCCAGGCGGGTGAGCGACTGTTTATGGATGGCAGTGCCGTGGCGTCTTGCTCGGCGCCGTTTCAGGGGGCGGTAGCGGCGCAGGGTCTGACCGTGGCAGGTTGTGGTGGTGATCTACTGTTGTTGCAGGGCGGCGAACAGGTGGAGCGGCTGCGGCCAGACCAAGGCATCCCCGCATTTATTCGCCTGGGGGTGATCGGTGAAGGGCTGGTCCTGGAGACAGAAAGCGTGCTGCTGCGGTTCGATCTGGAAAATCTGAACAGTGTGGTGTTGGCAGTGCCTGATTGGCAGCCTGCTGTGATTGAGCCGTTGCCGGCGGTGCTGCAACCCCGCTTGCAGGCTGCCAGTGTGCCGGCGTCGCTGAACTGGCAACGGCTGTTGCAGGATCTGCATGCCGGCCGTGTGTTTGGCTGGGCAGGGCAACTGGTGATGGATCTGGCAGCCTTGTTACTGGTGATGCTGGCTCTGACCGGGGTGGTCATCTGGTCGCGCAGCCGGTGATTATTTGAGCAGGTATGGCCGATTCCGGCCTGAAAAGCCACCGGGCCATTGAAAGCATGACCATAATCCCCATGATAGTGCCATGCAGCGCGGCGGTAGCCGTTGTATTATCGCTGCTCAGATTCAATGTTGGTTCCGGCATTCTCAATTGCCGGATAGTCAATCTAGTCATAATGGAGAGAAACAATGGGCGTTCTGGTAGGTAAACCTGCACCTGATTTTACGGTTCCCGCAGTACTGGGCGATGGCAGCATCGTTGATGAATTCACCCTGTCCGAAGCCATCAAGGGCAAGTATGGTCTGGTGTTCTTCTACCCACTGGACTTCACCTTTGTCTGCCCGTCCGAGCTGATCGCTCTGGATCACCGCATGGACGCGTTCAAAGAGCGCAACGTGGAAGTGATCGGTGTCTCCATCGACAGCCACTTTACCCACAACGCATGGCGTAACACTCCAGTCAACGAAGGCGGCATCGGCCCGGTTAAGTACACCCTGGCCGCTGACATGAACCACGGTATTGCCCAGTCCTACGACGTTGAGTCCGAAGGCGGCATGGCATTCCGCGGTGTATTCCTGATCGACCAGAACGGCGTGGTACGTAGCCAGATCGTCAACGACCTGCCCCTGGGTCGTAACATGGACGAGCTGATTCGTCTGGTCGACGCTCTGCAGTTCCACGAAGAGCACGGTGAAGTGTGCCCGGCGGGCTGGCAGAAAGGGGATTCCGGTATGAAGGACACCCCGGACGGTGTGGCCGAGTACCTGTCTGGTAACGCAGACAAGCTGTAAAAGAGACGCAGCACAAAAAAAGGGCCGCATTTTTGCGGCCCTTTTTTTGTGCTTCACGCTGGCACGCGGCAGGCAGCACGGAAGGCTTTCGGTGCTCATTGCCAGCGTGAAGGGTGTTACGTTACCTCAATCCAGCTGTTTGGCCAGCGTCGGCGGCATATCCTTCGGCGGCGGTGGTGGCCAGCCGCCCAGGTCTTTGAAGCGGTTTACCATGGAGCAGAACAGCTCGGCGGTACGCGTGGCATCGTAGAGCGCTGAGTGTGCCTCGCGCTGGTTGAAGCGGATGCCGGCGGCTTCGCAGGCCTTGGCCAGTACGGTCTGGCCATACACCAGCCCGGCCAAGGCAGCGGTGTCAAAGCTGGAGAACGGGTGGAAAGGGTTGCGCTTGATGTCGGCACGTTCCGACGCCGAATTCAGGAAGCCCTGATCGAAGAAGCTGTTATGCCCCACCAACACGGCGCGGGTGCAGCCATGGTGCTTGATGGCCTTGCGGACCGGCTCGAACACGCCTTTCAGGGCGGTTTCCTCGGGCACAGCCCCCCGCAGCGGGTTGTCCGGATCAATGCCGGTAAAATCCAGCGCAGCCTGCTCGATGTTGGCACCCGGGAAGGGGTCCACATGAAACTGGATGCGGGTGGACGGACGCAGGTAGCCCTGGGCGTCCATATCAATCAGGACGGCGGCAATTTCCAGCAGCGCGTCGGTCTGGGCATTAAAGCCCCCGGTTTCCACATCAATTACTACTGGCAAAAAGCCCCGAAACCGCAGCGCCAGGCTGGGGTGCTGATCATTCATGATCACTCCATCAGACACACAAAACCCGCCCAACTGTCTGTGACAGCCGCGAGAGGGGGCTATGCTACCGGAAAGCCCGCAGGGGCAACAGGCGCGAAAGCGGATCAGAGATGACGCCAACCGGGCAGGGCGGGTACAATACGCGGCCTCGATTCACCGGGGGGCGCCTGATCCGGGGCCTCTCACATGCGGAGTCTTTCAATGTCCAAGATCAACAAGGTGGTACTGGCCTATTCCGGCGGCCTGGATACCTCGGTTATCGTCAAATGGCTGCAGGATACCTATGACTGTGAGGTGGTGACCTTTACCGCCGATATCGGTCAGGGTGAAGAAGTGGAGCCGGCCCGCGCCAAGGCTGAAGCCATGGGCGTGAAGGAAATCTACATTGAAGACCTGCGCGAAGAATTCGTGCGCGACTACGTATTCCCCATGTTCCGCGCCAATACCATCTATGAAGGTGAGTATCTGCTGGGCACCTCCATTGCCCGTCCACTGATTGCCAAGCGTTTGGTGGAAATTGCCGAAGAAACCGGTGCTGATGCCATTTCTCACGGCGCCACCGGCAAGGGCAACGATCAGGTGCGTTTCGAGCTGGGCGCCTATGCCCTGGCCCCGGGCATTCAGGTGATTGCTCCCTGGCGGGAGTGGGATTTGAACTCCCGCGAGAAGCTGATGGCGTATTGTGAAGAGCGCAATATCCCGGTGGATTTCTCCACCAAGAAAAAGAAATCCCCGTACTCCATGGACGCCAACCTGCTGCACATCTCCTACGAGGGCGGCAACCTGGAAGATCCCTGGTGGGAAGCGGAAGAAGACATGTGGCGCTGGAGCGTGAGCCCGGAAGCGGCCCCGGACCAGCCCACCTATATCACTCTGACCTACGAGAAGGGTGATATTGTGGCCATCGACGGCGAGAGCCTGAGCCCCGCCGACGTGCTGGCCAAGCTCAACAAGCTGGGTGGCGACAACGGCATCGGCCGTCTCGACATCGTCGAGAACCGCTATGTGGGCATGAAGTCCCGTGGCTGTTACGAAACCCCGGGCGGCACCATCATGATGCCGGCCCACCGCGCCATCGAGTCCCTGACTCTGGATCGCGAGTCCGCCCACCTGAAAGACTCGGTGATGCCCAAGTACGCCGAGCTGCTCTACAACGGCTACTGGTGGAGCCCGGAGCGTCTGGCCCTGCAGAAGCTGATCGATGCGACCCAGGAGCACGTTAATGGCGAAGTGCGCATGAAGTTGTACAAGGGCAACGCCATTGTGGTCGGTCGTCGCTCTGACAATGACAGCCTGTTCGATGCCTCTATCGCCACGTTCGAAGACGATGCCGGTGCTTACGACCAGAAAGACGCGGAAGGCTTTATCAAGCTGAACGCCCTGCGTCTGCGTATTGCTGCCAAGAACGGCCGCAAGCTGAGTTAAAGATACGCGGCACGCTTCATGCTGCATGCAACACGGAAAACCGCCGTAGCCGAGAGGCTGCGGCGGTTTTTTTGTGCACGGTGTTCGGTCTTTGCGGTTACATAACGACAAGGAAAATGCATTTAATTTGCACGGTAGTCTCAATTAGCCTGAGTGTAGCAACATACTTACAACAACAGGCTGATCGAGGACCTTGCCATGATTATCGGGCAAAACCGCTTTTCCATTGTTCACTTGGGGATACTGACTCTGCTGACCGCGTCGCTACTGGGTGGCTGTGGCGGCGGGGGCAGTGATTCCGCAACGCCTGCTGCTACCGATGTCGATGAGGCCCAGCGTGAGGCGCCACCACAGGAGGACACCCCGGATGAGGTGGCCGAGGAGGTGCCGGAAGAGACTGAGGATGGCCCGCGGTCGGTGATCTTCGTGGGCAACAACTGGGAAGGCGTAATTGATGTCATCGATGCCCAGACCTATCAGCGCCTTGGCCGTATTAGCGGCATCCCGGATCAGACGGCAAGAGAGAAGGAAATTGCCCTCAATCCGCTGGATCTGTTGTTTTTCCAGGGTATTCGCGTACTGATCGGCGAGGGGAATCATCAGTATGTGGACGATATGTACAGTTCGCCGGACGGTCGTCTGCTGATCGTTTCCCGGCCCAGCTATGCGGATGTGGTGGCCATCGACGTGGCCAGCGGCGAGATCGCCTGGCAATTCCTGGTGGAGGGGTATCGCTCGGACCATATGGCCCTGTCGCCGGATGGCACCCAGGTAGCGGTATCCGCTTCCACCGGCAATGTGGTGCACATTCTCGATGTGGAAACCGGCGAGGAACTCGGCCGCTTCCCGTCCGGGGATTCTCCCCACGAGAATATCTATTCCGAGGACGGTGAGCGTATCTACCACGCCAGTATCGGCACCGTGTACACGCCGCTGGATAATCAACTGATCGGTGATCTCACCGATGGCCTGCTGGGGCAGAACCTGCTGGATGCCACCAAGGGCGAGCGGGTGTTCCAGGTGGTGGACGCCAACAGCCTGGAAATCATCAAGCAGCTGGATCTGGAAGCGGATCTGGCAGAGGCCGGTTACGACAATCTCAGTACGGCGGTGCGGCCTATGGCGCACACTGCCGACGAGCGCTATTTCTACTTTCAGCTGTCGTTCCTGCACGGGTTTATTGAATACGACATGCAGGAAGAAAAAGTCCTGCGCCTGGCCGAGTTGCCGGATTTGACCAACGGACTGCCACGGGAATTCTACGTCAATGATTCCGCTCACCACGGCATTGCCATGAGTGCGGACGATTCCACCTTGTGTGTGGCTGGCACCATGAGCGATTACGTGGCGTTGGTGGATCGCGAGGATTTCTCCCACCAGCTGAAAACCGGTATCGGCGAAAAGCCCTACTGGGTGACCACCAGTGCCGACGGCAACCACTGCTATGTATCCTGGAGCGGTACCGACCAGATGTCCGTATTCAATTACCAGACCGGCCAGGAAGTGGCCCGTGTGGATGTGGGCGATCACCCCCAGCGTATCCGCGAAGGGAGTGTGCCGGAGGAATGGGTAGACGCGCAGGGCAGCCTGTTCCTGCCCTGAACCACGATGCATAACGCGCTGCCCGCAGGAGTGTCGCTGGCGGCGCGATAAAAGACCAGAATCAAAAGCATTTTCACCACAGAGGGCACAGAGCACACAGAGAAAAACCGGTTTTCCCTCAGTGATCTCTGTGCCCTCTGTGGTAAATACCGCTTTTCAGGTTTTGGTTTATGCACTTCGAAACTCGCACCTCGTCACTCGCTTGCACCTGATGCCGGGATATCCCCCGGCGTGTCTGCCGTGAAGGGCGGCTGCCTCAATGTTTTACATCGCCTTTCCCTTCAAACCCCACTTTTTCATTGTCAATCCTGCCCTCTACCACCACTATTCGCCCTGTAAAGAGTCAGGGCTCCTATGCCCGCTGAATATTGCTGATATCAGGAGCGAACCAGACATGCGAATCCTGCATACCATGCTGCGCGTGGGCAATCTGGAGCGGTCCGTGGCCTTTTATACCGAGGTGCTCGGCATGAAGGAACTGCGCCGCAAGGAGTACCCGGAAGGCCGCTTTACCAATGCCTTTGTCGGTTACCAGCCGGAATCAGAAGGAGCGGTACTGGAGCTGACCTGGAACTGGGATCAGACCCGCTATGACCTGGGGGATGGCTACGGCCATGTGGCCCTGGCAGTGGACGACGTGTACGCTGCTTGTGAACGTATTCGCGAACGGGGCGGGCGCATCACCCGCGAACCCGGCCCCATGAAACACGGCAGTACCGTCCTGGCGTTTGCAGAAGATCCGGATGGCTACAAGATCGAATTGCTGGAAAGGGACTGAGGGGTTCTCCAATGACAAGCAAGGTCACCGTCGGCTGGCGGGAATGGGCAACCTTACCCGAACTGGACATTGAAGCGATCAAGGTCAAGGTGGACACCGGGGCGCGGACCTCGGCGCTGCATGCCTTTCAGGTGGAAAGCTTTCAGCGCGACAACCAGGAATGGGTGCGCTTTTCCATCCATCCGATTCAAGGGCAGGATCTGGTTCGCCATTGTGAGGCGCCGGTGCTTGATCGTCGCGTGGTTACCGACTCCGGTGGCCACAAGGAAGAGCGCCCGGTGATCCGCACGGACATCGAGCTCGGTGGTCGCCGCTGGCCCATCGAAATCACCCTGACCGACCGCGAAAACATGATATTCCGTATGCTGCTGGGCCGCACCGCCATGGGCGAGATTGTTGTCGACCCCACGGCATCTTTTCTATTAGGTGGAAACAAAGAGCAACCATGAAAATTGCGATTCTTTCGAGAAACAAACGACTGTACTCCACCCGCCGATTGGTGGAAGCGGGCGAGGCGGCCGGCCATGAAATGCATGTGATTGATACCCTGCGTTGCTATATGAGCATGGTGTCCCACAAGCCGGAAATTCACTTCAAGGGTGAGCTGCTGGAGGGCTTTGATGCGGTGATTCCGCGGATCGGTGCCTCCATCACCCAGTACGGCACGGCCGTATTACGTCAGTTCGAAATGATGGGCGTGTTTCCGGTCAATGAATCCGTGGCCATCTCTCGCTCACGGGACAAGCTACGCTCCTTGCAGCTGCTGTCTCGCAAGGGCGTGGGCCTGCCGATCACCGGTTTTGCGCACTCCCCGGATGATATTCCCGACTTGATCAACATGGTTCGCGGTGCGCCGCTGGTGATCAAGATGCTGGAAGGCACCCAGGGTATTGGTGTGGTGCTGGCGGAAACCCGCAAGGCTGCCGAGTCGGTCATTGAAGCTTTTATGGGCCTGAACGTATCGGTGATGGTGCAGGAATACATCAAGGAAGCTGGCGGTGCCGACATCCGCTGTTTCGTGGTGGGTGGCAAAGTCATCGCGGCCATGAAGCGTCAGGCTGCGCCTGGCGAGTTCCGTTCCAATCTGCATCGTGGTGGCAGCGCCAGCCTGATTCGCATTACCCCGGAAGAGCGCGCCACTGCCGTACGCGCGGCCCGTATTATGGGCCTGAACGTGGCGGGTGTGGATATCCTGCGCTCCCACCACGGGCCGGTGGTCATGGAGGTGAACTCCTCGCCGGGGCTGGAAGGTATCGAAAGCGCCACTAGCAAAGATGTGGCGGGTATGGTCATCCAGTTCATCGAAAAGGATGCGCGCCCTTACCGGACCCAGACAAAAGGCTCAAAGGGGTAAGGCAGTTAATAGTTAACAGTGAATAGTTAATAGCGAAAACCTCGCAACCTTGTTGGTTTCCCGGCCTGTTGTCGGGACCACCAAGGGCGGTGCGCTGGTATTGGCTCGGGTGAAGAATGAAAAACACAAAAGAACCGAAGAACACACCCTTTGAACTCGACGGCGTCAGCGTCAAGCCTGGCACCCGTGCCAAGGTGGAGCTGCCGTTGGCGCAGCTTTATACCCAGACGCCCCTGAACGTTCCCATCCATGTGATCCACGGGCGCAAGCCCGGGCCGGTGCTGATGGTCAGTGCGGCGATCCACGGCGACGAACTCAACGGGGTGGAAATCATCCGCCGCCTGTTGCGCCATTCCGCCCTGAAAAGCCTCAGCGGCACGCTGCTGGCGGTGCCGGTGGTCAACGTATTCGGTTTCATTCACAAGACCCGCTATTTGCCGGACCGCCGTGACCTGAACCGTTGTTTCCCCGGCTCCGAAACCGGCAGCCTGGGGGCGCGTATGGCCTGGCAGTTCAAAAGCCAGGTGCTGGATCGGGCTACTCACGCGGTGGACCTGCATACCGGTGCCGTCCACCGAGCCAACCTGCCACAGATTCGTGCTGATCTGTCCAACGAGGGCACTGCCGCCATGGCGAACGCCTTTGGCGTGCCGGTGGTGATCAACTCGGTCCTTGGCGAGGGCACCTTGCGGGAAGTGGCTGAAGCCCAAGGCATCCCGGTGATTACCTACGAGGCCGGCGAGGCCCTGCGTTTCGACGAGTCCTGCATCCGCGCCGGCGTCAAAGGTGTGCTCAACATCCTTCAGCACCTGGGCATGACTGGCGCCCGGCGCGCCAAGATGCCCAGCGAACCCTATATCGCCCGCTCCTCAAGCTGGGTGCGTGCCGAGCGCGATGGGGTTTTCCTGCCGCTGGTGGCATTGGGTGCCTGGATCAAGAAAGATGATCTGATCGGCCGTATCTCCAGTCCCTTCGGTGGCGATGACGTCAACATTCACTCTCCGGCCGCCGGCATCCTGGTGGGGCGCAACAATATGCCACTGGTGAACGAGGGCGAAGCCCTCTATCACATCGCCCGCTTCGAGGAAGTCAGCGAAGTGGCACAGTCGCTGGAGGTGTTCACTAACGATATCGAAGAGGGTCCGACCCTGTCGGGTGAGCCGCCGATTGTGTAGTGCCTCAGTCGTTCTGCTGATGCACCTTTCCCGCTAATAAGCCAATTCTGTGGATTGGCTCATTAGCGGGGGAGCCTCCCCAAAACTCTCCAGTTCGTCTGGCCCCTGCCTCGTGGCACAATCACTCTGATTGCAGGGAAAGAGTGATTGCCGTGAGAACTGTCGAAACCCGATTGCGTTATATCCCGTATCGTCGGCGGGACATTGTGGCCATGTGCCTGGCAGAAGCGCGCCTGACGGAAGGACAGGCGGACCAGTTTCAGGCCATGGCAGAGCAATTGCAGAGAAAATTGCATCTGCATTTTCATGCTCGCCAGGAGGCCCTCAAGGAATCGTATCTGGCAGTGAATCCCCAGGCGCGGCTAATGAAGAGTGGTCTTCTGTCGGAGAGCCCTGACGATCTGAAGCTGCAGCTGGGCGAGCTGCTGGAACAGGCCAACTACGAGCCGGTGACCGAGGCAGATCTGGCGGCGGCGCTGCAAGAGGCGTCATTGTTCAAGGTGCGCTTGCAGGTGGATTTTTCCCGGTTTAAGGAAGTGCTGCTTTACAGCCGGGGGCAGAGTCAGCGCACGGAAACCCTCAAGCTGTTGTGGGGGCTTTACCGCAAGCCAGTTACCTTTACCCATTATGACAATGTGGCTCTTTACCTGAAGGTCCCGCCGGAAGAGGGAGAGGAGGGCGAGCGTGTCTACCTCAAGCTGTTCGAGAATGTGCCCAAGGCGGATATCGAGATGCTGTTCCCGGAAACCCAGGTGCGCATGCGAACCATCGACAAGCTGCTGATCGGTGTGCCGGCGCTGGTGGGCGGTGGCGTTATGCTGACCACCAAACTGGGAGCCACCCTGTTGCTGGTCGGCTCGTTGCTGGGTTTCTGGTTGGGTATGCATGCCCAGCCGGTGACGCTGGATAAGGCCGCACTACTGGCGCTGTTGGCAGGCCTGGGAACCCTGGCCGGATTTATCTGGAAGCAGGTGAAGAACTTTCGCACTCGCAAGCTGACGTTTGTGCAGGCGCTTACCCGGAATCTCTACTTCAAGAATGTGGCGAATAACGCCAGCGTGATCTTTCAATTGGTGGACGAGGCCGAGGAAGAGGAGTGCAAGGAAACCCTGCTGGCTTATTATTTTCTGCTGGCGGCGGGTGAGCCACTGTCTGCGAAAACGCTGGATGAGCAGATCGAGCGCTGGTTTTCGCAGCGTTGGCAGTATCGGCTGGACTTCGAAATCAGCGATGCGCTGGCCAAGCTGGAACGATTAGGGTTGGCTCGGCGCGATAACGGCAATGGCTGGCAGGCTTGCCCGCTGGAACAGGCGTTGGCGGTGTTGGCCTGACGGTTCCGCTCCGTGAAAGGAAAGGGCGCCCAGAAGGTTTAGCAGCTAGCCCGGGTGGTTCTTCAATCGTCTGTTTTTTATCGACAATCTGGACAGCTTTCATACGGGGTGGCAAGCCGGGTAAGAACGGTGCAACCGTAGACAGTCAAAGCCTTAACGGGTGAGTGATTACTAACAATATGGATTTTTATGCTTATGCCCAGGTGTGCCATCTATTGCTTCCATTGCGAGGCCGACCTGGTGCCGATCCTCTGGTATACTGCGCCGCGCATGCATACCTCGTTGATTGAGCATATGGAGTAAATTGATGGTCTCTTTGGTCAAGCCGCATGGTGCGGACGCATTGAACCCCCTGTACGTCGCCGATGAAGCCGAGCGCGTTGCCTTGCAGCATGAAGCGGAGTCTCTGCCCTCGGTGGTGATCAGTTCGGCAGCTGCCGCCAATGCGGTGATGATGGGTGCCGGTTATTTCACCCCGCTGACTGGCTACATGAATAAGGCGGATATGCTGTCAGTGGCCGAGAACCTGACCACTGCCGATGGTCTGTTCTGGCCGGTACCGATCGTCAATATGCTGAAGGATGTCAGCGCTATTGAAGGTGCCAAGCGCATTGCCCTGCGTGACCCCAATGTGGACGGCCAGCCGGTGATCGCGGTGATGGATGTCGCGGCCATCGAAGAAGCTTCTGACGCCGAACTGGAAGCAGTGGCCGAGCAGGTATTTGCCACCAACGACAAACAGCACCCGGGTGTGGCCAACTTCCTTGCTGCCGGTAACTTTATCGTTTCCGGCGATATCCAGGTGTTGAACTATTCCTACTTCGCCGACGACTTCCCGGATACCTTCCGCACCGCAGTTTCCATTCGCAATGAGTTTGTTGAGCGTGGCTGGAGCAATGTGGTCGCCTTCCAGACCCGTAACCCGATGCACCGCGCCCATGAAGAACTGTGCCGCATGGCCCAGGAAGCGTTGAACGCTGACGGTATCCTGATTCATATGCTGCTGGGCAAATTGAAAGCGGGTGATATTCCGGCCGATGTGCGCGATGCCTCCATTCGCAAAATGGTGGAAGTGTATTTCCCGCCCAACACCGTGATGATTACCGGTTACGGTTTTGACATGTTGTACGCGGGTCCGCGTGAAGCTGTCCTGCATGCGGTATTCCGCCAGAACTGCGGTTGTAGCCATTTGATTGTTGGCCGTGACCATGCCGGTGTCGGTGATTATTACGGCGCCTTCGACGCACAAACCATCTTCCAGGAGAAAGTGCCTGCTGACGCGCTGGAAATTAAAATCTTCGAGGCCGACCACACTGCCTATTCGAAGAAGCTCGGTCGCGTGGTGATGATGCGTGACGTGCCTGATCACACCAAGGACGACTTTGTTCTGCTGTCAGGTACCAAGGTGCGCGAGATGCTGGGTCAGGGCATTGCGCCCCCGCAGGAATTCTCCCGCCCGGAAGTGGCACAGATTCTGATGGATTATTACCAGACGCTGGACGCTGGCAAGTAATCTTTCCTCAGCGTTTCTGTGCTCAATGTGCATCGAAAAAGCCTCTTTTTAGAGGCTTTTTTTCGTTTCAGGTCTGTGCCTGTCCCCTATGGCTCGCCGTCCCTGTTCAAGGTGCGCCTGCAGGTGGGTTTTCCTGGTTAGAGGAGGTGCTGCCCGATTCTAAGGAGCCTCTGAATAACTCCCTGACCCTCTCAAAAAGGGCCGGAGGTACCGAGCAGCGGCAGCAAATTACCGATGGGCCTTCGGTTTTACCGGCTGAATTGAGGTAAAATTCCGCCCATTCATTTTCCGGGTAGCCCGTTTCGTGGGCAGTTAAAGCCCCGTTGGCAGAATAAAGGTACAGGTTATGGCCGTTATTGTGGTCTGTGTGCTGCTCTATGTGGGCTGCATTGTGTTTATCCGGGCGCGCAATCGTAAGCCGCTCGGGCTCAAGCGGCAGCTGTCGGATTTTTCCACGTTCATGGTGCCGTTCAATATCCCGGCCTACCTGCTGTCGAAGGTGCCTACCACGTCGCGCATCGGCCTGGGTCATTTCCCCGAGCTGCAGCTGATCGAGGACAACTGGGAAATCATCCGTGATGAGGCTCTGGCCCTTTATGAAGGAGGCAATATCGCCGCCAAGGATGATTTGCCCGCCAGTAGTTTCTACAAGGATGGTCGCTGGACCAGTTTTTACCTGAAGGTGTACGACAACAAGTTGCCCTCTGCCTACGATCTGGCGCCGAAAACCATGGCCCTGCTGGATCAGCTGCCGTCCATGAACATCGCCCTGTTTGCGGTACTGATGCCGGGCAAGAAGCTCAATCGTCACCATGACCCGTTTGCGTACACCCTGCGTTATTCCATGGGCCTGAGCACGCCTAATGATGAAGGCTGTGGCCTGACCGTGAACGAGGATGACTACATCTGGCGTGATGGCGACAGCATCATTTTTGATGAAACCTACATCCACTCCGCGTGGAACCGCACCGAGACGCCACGGATTATTCTGATGACCGACGTGGATCGGCCCATGAAATGGAAGTGGGTGGAGAAGGTGTACTGGTACTTCGGCTGGTTCTTCAACCGCTTGTTTTTCATCGATAATCTGGACAGCAGCCACACCGGGGTGGGTAACAAGCTGGGCAAAGGGGTGATTGCCTACAAGGGCTTCCTGAAATCGGTTAAGCGGAAGAACAAGACCTTCTACGTGACAGCCAAGTGGGCTGTGGTGCTGGCGGTGCTGGGGAGTATCGGTTACCAGCTGGTGTAGCCCGACCTAAAGAAAAACCGCCGAGCGGTCGTGGTTTTGCGTCCGGCTGGCTTGGGGCGCATCGCGCCATCATGCCAACATGCCCGTGAACACATCGGTAGGGAATAACAATAATGATAAGGAACATCATTGCCGGGGCCGTTATGGCCTGGGCTTGTGCCGGGGTGGCCGGCGCCGACGTGAAGGTGGCGCCGGCGGGGGCGTTCTCTGCCAGCGGCAAACTGGCCATGAAGAAAGGTGCTATCCCGGTCAGTTGTCACACCACGTTTAACGGCCAGGTCAGTGAGCAGGGGGCCATCCAGGTTACCGAGGTCATCTTCGGTGGCATGAATCCATTGTGCAAAAGCATCAAGGCGCTGGAGCTACCCTGGCAGGGACAGGTCAATACTCCGGGGCGACTCACGGTGGACGATATGCAGGTCAAGATCAGGGTGCCGCTGTTGGGCGGTGTCTGTGGTCCTGGGCCGGTATCACTGGTGTGGGGAAACGCGGATGGCTCGGCCACGTTTGACGCGGTCACGCTGGGCCCGGACTGTGCCATGGATGGCACCATGGTTACCTCGCCGCAGGTGGATATCCGCCGTACGGGTCAGCCCGTTGGCGCGCCAGAAGCGGTTGGCGAGACTGGTGTCACACACAGCAGCTGACGTCGCTTGGGAGCCTCTGAATAACTCCTTGCGTATAGGCTTTGTTATTCCGGCCCGATCGGCGTTTCCCCTCGGGCCAACGCCCCGCTATCATGAGTTTTTTCAGTGACAGCAACTGTTTGCAAGGCAAGGACATAACAATGCAGAACGTGGTGGCGATTCCCGCTAACCCGGCGCTGGTGAACAGCACCGAAGACTTCCTTCATGCCGTCGAGCATGATCGTAAAGACAGTGCCGAGAAGTTCATTCACATGGTGGATCATCTCACCGACAGGATTCTCAGCCTGTTTCTGGTGGAGCCGGCCAACATGACCGAGTTGTCCGGTGGCCAGAAAAAAGTGATCGACTTTGCCGTGTCCACCGCCGGTAAGGCATCCAGCATGCTCACACGCCAGATTTTCAAGAAGGTGTCCAACGCGGAATTCGCCCCGGTGGTGAAGAACGTGAAGGCCATGTACTGGCAGGCTGGCGACGACAACGATAATCACGCCAGTATCGCTTTCCCGGTGGAAGACAGCTTCGCTGCTGATTTCCGCAAGGCCACCGAGCTGTGTGCGGCGGGCAAGGGCACCGAGGATGTGGCTTTGGTTACCCGGGTGATGAGCGCCATGTCGGACAAGATTATCGATGAAGTCTTTGTCGCCAACACCAAGGAAGTGAAAATCGGCTTTGTGACCCAGAAAGCCCTGAATGTGGGGATTGATGGTAGCCGCAAGGCTGTGCACGCGGTGAACAACAAGGTGCTCAAGGATCTGAGCAATGACGAGCTGAAAGGATATATGGCCCACTATCAGGGCCTGCTGCGGCAGAGATAAATCAATCAGCTGCGAGCTTCTAGCTACGAGCTGCAAGGAAAACCGATGCTGTCGGGGTTGTGCTGCGTTTGGAGCGGGGCACCATTCTGCAAGCTAGAAGCTAGAAGCTAGAAGCTAGAAGCTAGAAGCTAGAAGCTAGAAGCTAAAGAAAAGGCGCCGATTGGCGCCTTTTTTCGTTCAGGACTGCTGGGCCTGTGGCCGGCGGTTTCCGGCCGGGCGCCGGCGTCGCTGGCTGTTTGCCGGGCGATTGCTGCCATTTTCGGGGCGCGCCTGGCGGTTGTTCTGACCGCCACGATTCTGGCCTTGAGCATTGCTGCCGCCACCACCGGGTTTGGCTTTCTTCGGGCGTTTGCGCTTCGGTGGCTGTAGCGCACCGCCTGCGGGTAGCGGTTCGCCAGGCTCGAAGCCTGCGACAATCTTGCGCTCCAGCTGTTGCTGGGTAAGCCGCTCAATATCTTTCAGCTGCTGGGCTTCATCGGCACTGACCAGGGAAATGGCCTGGCCGGTGGCGCCGGCACGGCCGGTGCGACCGATGCGGTGCACGTAATCTTCCGGCACATTGGGCAGATCCACGTTTACCACTTGTGGCAACTGCTCGATATCCAGACCCCGGGCGGCGATGTCGGTGGCGACCAGCGCGCGGATCTTGCCGTTCTTGAAGTCAGCCAGGGCACGGGTACGGGCGTTCTGGCTCTTGTTGCCGTGGATCGCGGCGGCTTCAATGCCGTTGCTCTCCAGCTGCTTGGCCAGTTTGTTGGCGCCGTGCTTGGTGCGGCTGAAGACCAGCACCTGGAACCAGTTGTTGTCCTGGATCAGGTGGGTGAGCAGGGCCGCCTTGCGCTGTTTGTCCACCGGGGCGATCCACTGGGTGACCAGCTCGGTGGTGGTGTTGCGCGGGCTCACATCGATTTCCACCGGATCGTTCACCAGGCCCTTGGCCAGGGCGCGGATCTCCGGAGAGAACGTGGCCGAGAACATCAGGTTCTGCCGTTTTGGCGGCAGCTTGGAGAGAATCTTGCGGATGTCATGGATGAAGCCCATGTCGAGCATGCGATCCGCTTCATCCAGCACCAGTATTTCCAGGTGATCGAATTTCACCGCATTCTGCTGATACAGATCCAGCAGGCGCCCGGGGGTCGCTACCAGGATATCCGCACCGCCGCGCAGGCGCTGCATCTGTGGATTCACCTTCACACCGCCGAATACCACGGTGGAGGTGAGCGGCAGATTCTTGCCGTAGGTGGCCACGCTCTCGGCGACCTGGGCGGCCAGCTCCCGGGTGGGGGTCAGTACCAGGGCGCGTACCTGGTTATTGCTGGCGGCCTTGCCAGCGCGCAGGCGCTCCAGCAGGGGCAGGGTAAACCCGGCAGTTTTGCCGGTGCCGGTCTGGGCAGCGGCCATCACATCACGGCCGCTGAGTACGGCGGGGATGGCCTGGGCCTGGATCGGTGACGGGGTGTGATAACCCTGATCGGCAACAGCGGCCAACAGGTCATCCCCCAGTCCAAGGGAAGTAAAAGGCATGAAATTGGGTCTAACTTAAGAAGGGGCGGCAAGCCTACCCCATCCGGGACAGGAACACGAGCCCGGTGGTCTGGTTGCCGGATGCGTCGCTGAGTGGCGAAATAACCGTGTTCAGGCTAGCGGCGGTGTGTTGCTGAGCACCTCATCAACCCCGGAGCGGAGCGCCTGGCGCTGTTGCTCCTGCCCTTCTGGCAGGAATGCCAGTACCCGCCCGCCAAGGTGGTGGTAGGCATCCACCAGCGAGCGACGGAACAGGGGCAGGCCGTGGAATACCGGCGGCAGGGAATAGGTGCGTCCGTTGCGGATGGCTGCCAGCGGCCTGAGGCCCATCAACAGAGACAGGCCGGCCCGCCGGCATTCGTTCTGGGGCGCCATGGTAATGGCGGCGGGGAACAGCTCGCGTAACCGTCGTGTGTGCTCCGGGTGCCAGAGTAGAAAGCGTGCCTGGCGGCAGAGCCAATCGCCTTTTTGTTGTTGATCCGCCCAGTTGCGCAGGGCGCCCAGAGTGCGTTCAGCGCTCTCGGGTTTGATATCAAGCACCCAGCGTTGCTCGGTAAAAGTGCGGGCAAAGTCATCGAAGGTGAGCAGTGACTGGCCGTCGTTGAGGCGGTGGCTCAGGCAACGATCTGAACACATCTCTTCGATGATGGCATCACTGCCGGCGGTGCGGATCAGAGCGGGATCGTGATGCAGGACGATAAGCCCGTCACGAGTAGTGCGGAGGTCGGTTTCCAGGGTGTGAAAGCCGGCTTCGGCGGCGGCCTCGAACGCGTGCAGGCTGTTTTCCACATGGCGCTGGTGCAGGCCGCGATGGCTGATCCAGATTACGTCCATGGGGACATTGTCTCCCGGAAGCTGGCCTGGTTAAAGCGCCATAAGTCGGGAGCGTGGTTGGCGGTGACGCTCAGGCGGCGTGGGCGCTGGCCATTTCAGCGTCAAAGGATTCCCACTGGCCGGGATAATCCGCATGCGCATCTTCGAAAATACCCTCTACGGCCTCGGGTACCCATTCCAGATCCAGTTGCTCTTCGTATTCCATGAATTGCCCCATTGCTTGTTTTTTAAACAAGGTTAAGACTAGCTTGGCGGGCCTGAATGCTCTGTTGTTGGGCTGTAAGCTTTTGCTTACAGGGTGTGACAAAAAGGATTGCAATGATTGGCGTAGCCAGGGCCACAATGACAACACTGACTGAGTGGCAGGAGGCTTGATGCAAGAGCTGGACTGGAATCAAGTCGTTACCCATCTGTACCAACTGGGCATCGCCTTTTTGTTGGCGCTGCCGGTGGCCTGGAACCGGGAGCAGCGAGCCCGTGGCGCGGGGCTGCGCACCTTTCCGCTGGTCTCTGTGGCGGCCTGTGGTTATATGTTGGTGGGTATGCAGGTATACACGGGCTCGGATGCGGAAGCCCGCGTCATGTACGGCATCATCACGGGAATGGGCTTTATCGGTGGTGGTGCGATTTTAAAGGATGGCGCCAATGTGAGTGGTACCGCCACGGCGGCCAGTCTGTGGAATACCGGCGCCATCGGCATCTCGGTGGCTTACAGCCGGTATGAGATTGCCCTGGTGCTATCGTTGATCAATTTCCTGATCCTGCAGTTTTCCCGTTCTTTAAAGCGGTTGCCGGTGGATGACTGAGCCCCGGCTTATGGGAACGTGACGGCTTACACCGTGGCGAGAATGGCCTGCCGTACACAATGCAGCACCCCGGTGGGCCAGTCGTCGGCCAGCAGTTCCTTCAACTGCCGATAGCTGAAGGTGTCTTCGGCCAGATTGGACTGGCTGAGCAGGGCGTCCTGGATAATGCCGATTTCCGTTTCGCTGATGCCCAGAGCCTGTTCCAGGCTGATTTGATTCGCGGTGACCAGTTTCGCTAGTTCCCGGTACACGGTTTGCTCGTTCAGGTTCTGCTGGCGGGCAATGGCTGCGGGGTTCATGTTGGCCTGGGCCAGGGCAAGGATCTCGTTGCTATTCGGGCCGGCGGGCTCGGCGACACCGGCGGCATCATCATTACCGTTGAGAATGGCCAGAAACTCATCCCCGTAGCGTTCCAGCTTGCGGTCGCCGACACCGCTGACGGCGGCCATTTCCATGCGGTTGCGCGGGCGGATAGCGAGCATGTCCATCAGGGTGGCGTCGTGGAAGACCACGTAGGGTGGCACGCCTTCTTCGTCCGCCAGCCGTTTACGGCAGGCGCGCAGAGTTTCCCACAGCGCCCGGTCGGCGTCGGCGATGCTGGAGTGGGTGCGCCGTGTGGTGGCTTTTTTGGCCTTGGCCAGTTCCTTGCGCAGGTGCAGGGGCTGCTCGCCGCGCAGGTAGGGGCGGCACAGGTCGGTGAGTTGCAGGGCGCCGAAGCCGTTCATGTCCACGGTCAGCAGGCCGCGGGCCACCAGTTGCCGGTAAATGCTTTTCCACTGGTTGGCGCTGAATTCATTGCCGATGTTCCAGGTGGACACATGGTCGTGGCCGGCACTGGCCACTTTGTCGGAACGGTTGCCGGTGAGCACATCGATCAGGTGATTGGCGCCGAATCGCTGGCCGGTACGGTAGACACAACTCAGGGCTTTCTGCGCCGCTTCGGTGGCATCGAAAGTCTGTGGCGGGTTCAGGCAGGTGTCGCAGTTGCCGCAGGGTTTCTCCAGCGTTTCGGCAAAATAGTGCAACAGCGCCTGGCGACGACACTGGGTGATTTCGCAAAGCCCCAGCATGGATTCCAGTCGCTGGTTTTCGTTGCGTTTGTGCTGCTCGTTGCCACTGCTCTGGGCCAGCATCTGCTTGAGCTTGATGGCGTCTTCCAGGCCATAGGCCATCCAGGCGGTGGCAGGCTGGCCATCGCGCCCGGCGCGACCGGTTTCCTGATAGTAGGATTCGATGCTTTTCGGCAGGTCCAGGTGAGCCACGAAGCGCACGTCGGGTTTGTCGATGCCCATGCCGAAGGCAATGGTGGCCACCATCACCAGGCCCTCTTCGCGCAGGAAGCGCTGCTGGTGAGTTTCCCGGGTTTGTGCGGGCAGGCCGGCGTGGTAGGGCAGGGCTTTCACGCCCTGCTGGCACAGCCATTCTGCTACCCGCTCTACCTTGTTGCGCGACAGGCAGTACACGATGCCGGCGTCGCCGTCGTGCTCGGCACGAATCAGGCGCAGTAGCTGGTTGCGGGCACCGTCCTTGCGTTCGATACGGTACTGGATATTGGGCCGGTCGAAGCTGGAGACAAAATGACGGGCCCGGGTCAGATCCAGCCGCTCGGCAATTTCCGTGCGGGTGCGTTGATCCGCCGTGGCGGTCAGGGCAATGCGCGGCACAGTGGGGAATTCCCGGTGCAGCAGGGACAGTTGCAGGTAATCGTTGCGGAAGTCATGGCCCCATTGGGAGACGCAGTGAGCTTCGTCGATGGCAAACAGGGCAATCTGTGCCTGGTGAAGCAGTGACAGGGTGCGCGGTTGTATCAGCCGTTCCGGGGCGATGTACAACATGTCCAGCTCGACTTAAGCAGGGCGTCTTCCAGGGCCCGCTGCTGTTCCATGTTCAGTGTGGAATTGAGAA
>NZ_JBNPEC010000197.1:0-27423 GCF_051117345.1 Alcanivorax sp. | reverse complement strand
ACCCTGTTACAGGCGAGTCATCCCGCTGGGCCCTTGCCACCGATCAGGAGCTGGAAGAAGACGCCTACGACCTTCGTCTCGATATGCCGATTTCATTGCTTGGCCTGGACCATAAATTACTACTGGGAGCGCATCATCGTCAGTCAGAAAACTACTCCAGCGGTTACCAAATCGACACCAATTACCCCGCCATCAATGTATTCATGCCGGATTCGGCTAGTAACCCTACACCCAATCTGGCTCCGTTCAGCGATCCCAGCACTACCGATGTAAAAGAAACCGGTTTCTATTTTAAATCCACCTCCTACCTCACCCCTGAGACACAATTGATTTTAGGTGGCCGGCTGACCAATTGGGAAACCGATGATGGCCAGAACTCTGAAGAAGTCAGCGATGAGTTCACGCCCTATGTCGGTCTTGTTCATGAGGTGAATACTGCTCTGAGCCTATACGCTAGCGCCGCTCAGTCTTTTGTTCCCCAGACTACCAAGGATGTGAATAACAAAATTCTTGAACCACGCGAAGGTACCCAGTATGAAATTGGTGCCAAGGGGGCATTCAACCGTGGTTTCACCAACTACCAGGTTGCCCTGTTCAGCATCACCGACCAGAACCGTCCCATCAATGATCTGAACAATCCCGGATTCTCAGAAGCCGGAGGCAAAGTACGAGCCCAAGGCTTTGAGGGAGAAATTACCGGCAAGGTATCTGAACGTCTGGATGTGATTACCGGCTATGCTTATACGGATACCGAACAGCTCGAGTCCGACAACCCGGATGCTGAAGGAAAACCCTTCGCCCCAGATGCACCGGAGCACAGCGTAAAACTGTGGGGCAAGTACACCTTCACCCCCGCCTGGGAAGCGGGCCTTGGCGCCGAATACAGCAGTGGCACCTTTGCCGAGTCCAACAATGTTCGGTGGGAACAAGGCGGCTACACCATCTTCTCTGCGATGGCTGCGTATAACGTGAATCAGGACACCCGTATCACCCTGTCGGGAACCAATCTCACCGACAAGCGTTACTAAAGCCGGGTTCAGGGCGGCGGCCGCCAGAATTACTTCGGCGACGCCCGTCATTTCAGACTGAGCTTTGAAACCAGCTTCTAGGTAGAACCGTCAATCAGGGACACCCACAAAGTCTCCCCCAATAAAAAAATCCCGGCACGGTTCGCCCTGCCGGGATTTTTATGTTCAGAGTGGGAGCCATCAGCGAGTATCGGATGTTGGATTGCGTGCAACAACATACCTTTAGGTTGGACGCCCGCAGGGCGCCACGAAGGGGTTTATCAAACCCAACGAAAATGCCTTCGCTTGATATTGTAATGATATCCATTCCCATTTAGACTCCATGCTCATTATTTGCTCACAGACACACTGGGGTCGGGGTTATGTCCGGGGTTACACAGCAATCCCTGTCGGTGGAAACGCTGTACAGCGAGTATCACAGCTGGCTGCATAGCGTGCTGCGGCGCCGGCTGGGCAATACCGATGACGCGGCGGACCTGGCCCACGACGCCTTTATCCGCCTGCTGAACAAACCTCGCCACCTGAGCCATCAGACCGCCCGTGCCTACCTGAGCCGCATGGCTCGTGGCCTGTGCGTGGACCTGTGGCGCCGCCGTGAGATTGAACAGGCCTGGCTGGACACCCTGGCCAGCCACCCGGAGCAGGAAACCCCTTCCGCCGAACAACAGACAGCAGCCATGGAAGCACTGATCGAAGTGGACGCCATGTTAAGCCGGCTCCCCGGCCCGGGTTCCGAGGCCTTTATCCAGTCACTGGTGCATGGCCATACCGGGAAGGAAATTGCGACGCAACTGGGTGTATCTGAGCGCACCGTGCGCAACTACCTGTCCCGCGCCATGCTCGCCTGCTTGCGACTGCAGGCAAGGCTGAACGGGGAATAACCCCTATGAACAGCCCTGCCAGCATTGATCACCAGGTACTCAGTGACGCCGCCGATTGGTTCGCCCTGCTACGCTCCGGAGACGCATCCGACCGGGATACTCACCGCTGGCGGGATTGGCTCCATCAACACCCGGATCACCTGCGCGGCTGGCAACTGGTCGAACAGATCGAGCAACAATTTCAGGCCGCCACCGGTGATCACCCAAACCAGACCGCCGCGACCCTGAACCGGGCAAGGCACGGCCGCCTGCAGCGGCGTACGGTAGTCAAGAGTCTGGCGATGGTGCTGGCCACAGGCGGCCTGGGCTGGGCCGGCTGGCGCCAAACCCCACTACCGGAAATCGTCGCCAGCTGGCAAACGCAATATCGCACCGGCACTGGCGAAATTCGCCAACTGAGACTGGCCGATGGCAGCAAGGTGTGGATGAACACCGACACCGCCATGGATACGGTCCTGTCCGGCCCACAGCGGCAGATCCAGTTAGTCCACGGCGAGATACTGATTGAAACCGGCCGTGAAGATCCACGCCCGCTGGTGGTATTTACCCCACAGGGGCAGATGCAACCTCTGGGCACCCGCTTTACCGTGCGCCGGGAAAACGAGCAGACCTTTGTTGCTGTTTACCAGGGTGCCGTGAAGGTCACCAATCAGGCTCGCCAGGAAATTCTCGTGCCCGCCCGGCACCAGACTCGCTTTTCCGGTAGCCATGCCGCCCCGCTATCGGTAGCGGAGCGTTCTCGGGAAAGTTGGCACAAGGGCATTCTGCTGGCGGACGACACCCGCCTTGCCGATCTGGTCAACGAGCTGGGACGCTACCAGCACGGCTATATCCATGTGTCACCGGAGGTGGCCGACCTGCGAGTCGTTGGCGGCTTCCCGCTGACTTCGCCGGAACAGGCTTTCAGCATGCTGGAAACTGCGCTCCCAGTTCGGATATCCCGCCCCCTGCCCTGGTGGACCAATATCCAGCCCCGCTAGCCGTAAAAAAACCAAAAAACTTTTCCGCTTTCACCACCACTGTTCGATTAGTCAGTAAACCCCGCCCAAAAGGAGGTGGAAGGGGTATCGCAAACTGACATAACAGGAGACACCTGTGACAGCTTCTCACTCCCCCCGTTTCTCTATGCGGGCAATGACGCTTCGGCTTGCTCTGGGACTGGCAGTACCCTTTTCACTGCCCCTGGCCGCTCAGGCCGAACAAGTGGCCGGCCAACAACAGTTCAATATCCCCGCCGGCCCGCTGAGCACTGTGCTGGCTCGCTATGCCGATGCCAGCGGCATCCTGATCGCTGGCAACATGCAGCTTGCCAACGGCAAACGCAGTAACGGGCTGCAGGGCAACGTTACTCCACAGCAAGGCCTGAACCGTATCCTTGCCGGCACCGGCCTGACTGCCAGACGCCAAGCAGACGGCTCTTACACCCTGACGGAAGCTAACGGCGCCTCTACACTGGAACCGATTACCGTCAGTGCCGCCAGCACCAGCAACATGCAGAACACCGTGAATTATGGGTACAGCGATATTGCACGCCTGCAGCCCCAGGACAGCAAAGACCTGTTCAAGAATGAAGCCTCCATATCTGTGGGCGGCTCGGTTCCGGTGAATGAAAAAGTCTACGTACGTGGCGTGGAAGAAACCGCCATGCTGGTCACCGTTGATGGAGCCCGCCAGAACAACAAGGTCTTTCACCATAACGCCACCAACCTGATCGATCCTGCGTTGCTCAAAGCCGTCAGCGCGTCTGCCGGCGTTGCCGCCGCAGACGATGGCCCGGGCGCACTGGGCGGCAGCCTGAAATACGAGACCGTGGATGTGGCCGACCTGCTGACACCCGGGGATTCGCTTGGCGGTTTTCTGGATGGCCGCTATGCATCCAACGGGGATGCTGTCACCACCGCCGGTTCGCTCTATGGCCGAAGCAATGGCTTCGAGGCACTGGGCTACATCAAGAACGTGGAAGGCAACCATTATGAGGATGCCAATGGTGACAATGTCCGCTTCACCGAACCGGCCCTGGTCAGTGGCCTCGCAAAAATCGCCTATCAGACCGATGACATGGGGCGTTTTGAACTGAGCCATGAAGTTGTCAGCGACGATTCGGTTCGCCCCTATCGAGCCAACTTTTCCGCGCTCACCGCTGGCCGGCCGACGCCTGATTCGCGCAACTATGACCTGACCCGTGAAAACACCGTTTTTGGCTACGACGGCACCACCGGAGAGGGGTTATGGAATCCGCAAGTCACCCTTGCCAACAATGAATCCGAGCTGAGAACCAGCGAGAATCCGCTGGCAGCCCCGAACACCACTCTGGTCTACACCGGTATTACCGAAAGCCTTTCCGCCACGGCCAAAAACACTTTCCATACCGGTTTCGTGGATATCACCACAGGCCTGGATTACTACGATGACTCAGCTGTCTTCCGCTATGCGCCGGACCCGGATCTGGAAGAAAAGGCAGAAAATACCGGCGCCTTCGTTCAATTCCGCCAGACGCTGGCTGAACGGCTGGAGCTGTCCTATGGCCTTCGTTACGACCAGCAGGACTTCACCGGCACTGACGGTTCCACCCATGATGATCAAGGTGTCAGCACGAATGTTTTCGGTGAATTTCACATCAACGATCACCTCTCTTTGAACGCGGGTTATGCCGACGTCTGGGGCGGAACGGTGTTGGCCGAAAACTTTATTCTCAACGGTGCCTGGGTCTACAACGACGTGAAACCGGTCAAAGCCCATAACCACACCGTGGGCCTGCGCACGAACTGGAAAGGCTTTTTCCTGGAAGCCAACAGTTTTGAAACCGGGATTCGCGATGGCCGTGTTCCCTCCTTCCGGGGTGGCCCCGATGAAGTGGCCAACTTCGATATCACCGGCTATGACGCCACTGTTGGCTACCGTAACCAACGCGGCGGCCTGTCCGTCAAATACGCCAATATCGAATCTGAAAAAGACGGCGAGATTGCCAGCTCCTTCGACGGCACCTACTTCACCATCCCGCTTGGCGAGCAGATCGCGATCAACGGTGAATTGTACCCGCTATCCAATGTCACGCTGGGCCTGAATGCGGAAATTGCCCTGGAAAACGACGACCTGGAATCCAGTGGCGTCGGCACCAAACAGGACGGTTATACCGTGGTGGGCATCTATGGGGATTACGCCCCTACGGACAACCTGACGCTGCGACTCGCCGTGGAAAACCTCAACAACGAGGAATACACAGAGCGCGCCAGCTATGGTCAGGAGTTCGCTACCGTGGAGCCCCTGCTGGAACCGGGCCGTTCCATTAACGTCAGTGCACGCTACAATTTCTAGCCGGTAACCGGCAGCTATTTTCCCTCCCTGGCGGCGGGGGATGCCTTTGGTATGTCCCGCCCAGCCTTCCCTCTGCTCCCTCAACGCCAGACGCCTGCTTAGTCAGAACCTGGCCCGGCAAGCCGGGTTGCAGCTATGGCAATTCGCCACTACAATGGGAACGATTCTCATTTAATGGACTAGATGAATAGACATCGCCCGATGCATGGGCCCCACTACGGCTGTCTGCATGTCCCACCACCGAGTCTTGGCAATTTATGCTGCTCACCAGCAAGAGCTGCTAGCCTATGCCCGGCGCATCGTTCGTGATGCCGCCCGTGCCGAGGATATTACCCAGGACGCCTACCTACGCTTCAGTGATGCCACCCGGGAAGAGTGGCCGGATAACCCGGTCGCGTACCTCTACCGCATCGTGCGCAATCTGGCCATGGACAGCCACCGACGCAGTCGCTTCGAGAACGATCTGTTCACCCGTGATGTGGACGATATTGCGGAAACTCAGCCCTGCAGCGCGCCCTCTGTAGAACAGCAGACTATCGCCAGCGATGAACTCGAACGACTTGGCAAGGCATTGGCCGAACTTCCCAGTCGCACCCGTGTCGCCGTTGAAATGCATCGCCTGGGTGGCTACAAACTGCGGGAAATCGCGGCACACCTGAATATATCCACCTCCATGGCACAGCATCTGGTCAAGGAGGGCATCAAACATTGCCAGCAACGCCTGTCCCTGCCCGAAGGAAAACAGCAACAGCTCTGATAGTATTCCACTGCCATGATTGGAAAATTCTGAACCTTATTCGTCATAACAATACAGAGCCGGAATGATGACGCCGGGAGCATGTATTGCCAGAACACAACGGACCCCCCATGCCCAACAAGCACGACATCGCTGACGATCAGGCCGCAGACTGGGCTGTCCTGCTGGCAGACGCCCCGGACGATAGCGAACTGGAAGCCCGCTTCCATGACTGGCTGCAAGCCGACCCGACCCATGCGCAAGCCTGGGCCCGTGCCCAACACACCTGGCAGGCTCTCGGACAACTGGATGCCCAGACCCGCCACGCCTGGCCGGACACTAACGGGGCTCGCCGTGCACCCGACAATGTCTCCCCCCTGATTCAGCAACAACCCACACCCGCCTCGCGCCATTACCCCCTGAAAACCCTGGCCGGCCTGGCGATGGCCGCCTGCCTCATGCTGATGCTTTTACCTGGCCTGTCACTGCATCTCAGCGCCGACTACCTGACCGGCACCGGCGAGCCACGGGCCGTCACTCTGGACGACGGCAGCCAGCTCTATCTGGCCCCGGAAAGCGCCGTGCGGCTTGCCTATAGCGGGCAACAACGGCGGGTGGAGTTGCTGCAAGGTAAAGCCTTTTTTGACGTTACCCCGGATACCAAGCGCCCCTTTCGTGTTATCAGTGGCAGCACCGAGACCACCGTGCTGGGCACGGCGTTCAGTGTGGACCGGGAAGAGAACGGCACTCTGGTCACCGTCGAACACGGTCGCGTGAAAGTACAAGACAGCAGCATAGGCACCCAGCAAACCCTCACCGCCGGGCAACGGCTCGTCCTGTCCTGGGGAGAGTCGGCCACGTTCAGCGAGCTACCCGCCGCCGATGTGGGCGGCTGGCGACGAGGCGAGCTGATCGCCCGGGATCTGACCATCGGCCAGGTGATAGATGCGCTACGGCCTTACCAGAGCGGCACCATCATCGTCACCAAGGCATTCGCCCGGCAACGGGTCACCGGCCTCTACCGGCTGGACAAGCCGACCGACACGCTGAAAAAGCTGGCCAAAGCCCATGGCGGCAAAGTCCATGATCTAGGCCCCTGGTTGCAGGTCGTCACGGACTAGGTATTGGGTTTTGTTTCAGGCAACCCAACATCCCCCTCCCCTTACATTTCTCACATTTCTTTTGGAAAACCCGGTATCCCATTCGTCGTATTGGGCATGGGAGATGATAATGCCTTTCATTATCGTCTTTATCTGTACCGAGCCAAAGGAAATTACCGCATGACTGTCGGTTCATCGATGTCGGCTGCTGCCCGGCGACCGCTTGCCGTTCCTCTTTCCGCCCTGTGCCTTTCTGTCTCTCTGGCAGTGTCCCAACCCACCCAGGCGCAGGAGGTCAATGCGGAACCCGCCACGCAAAACCGCACTGAGGCCCGGCAGTACAACATTACAGCCCAGTCTCTGGGCGAAGCCTTGATCCAGTTCGGCCAGCAATCCGACCTGGAAGTCACCGCCAGCAGCGCGCTGGTATCTGGCAAACAAGGCAACGCCATCAATGGCCGCCTCAGCAGCCGGCAGGCTCTGCGTGAATTACTGGCCGGCACTGGTCTGACTTACCGCCTCGAAAACGGCATGGTGACCCTGCGACAGGAAAAGGCCAACGAACTATCCGCCGTTACCGTCTCAACCAGTTGGCAAACCGCAACCAGTGCCGTGGAAGGCTACACCGCGACACGCAGCGCTACAGGCACCAAGACCGATACGCCGATTATCGAAACAGCCGCCTCCGTACAGGTTGTACCCAGAGACATCATCGACGAACAACAAGCAATCAACCTGAAAGATGTGTACGAAAACATCAGCGGTGTTCAACAGGCCGGCAATACGCTCAATGCTCAATCCGAAGTCCTACCCATTATTCGGGGCTTCGAATCTCCTGTGCTACTACGCAACGGGCTGCGTGCCACCAGCGCAGGTGCCGTAGACCTGGTGAATGTAGAGCGGGTAGAAGTGCTCAAGGGCCCGGCATCCATTCTCTACGGAGCCCTGGAGCCTGGCGGTGTCGTCAGCTATGTGACCAAACGTCCTGAAGCTGAATCCCGCCTCGTACTCGGCCAGCAAATCGGCAGCGATGCCTTCCGGCGCACCACCCTGGACAGCACCGGCGCGCTGGATGAAGACAGCACCGTGATGTACCGGTTGAACCTGGCCCGCACCGACAGCGACTCCTTCCGGGATGATATCGAGCTAGAGCGCACCACTGTTGCCCCCAGCCTGCTCTGGTTCCCCAGTGACAACACGGAAGTACTGTTTGATTTTGCCTATACCAAGGAAGAACAACCCTACGATTCTGGCATTCCTCTCTCTGCAGAGGGCAAAACCCTTGTGCCGGACAGCACTTTTTTCGGGGATGATGACCTTAGTGGTCGCGAAAACAAGGATTACTATGCCAGCTACCAGTTGACTCATCGCCTAAACCCCACTTGGACGCTGCGCAATCAGGTCCAGTTTCATCGTGCCGACAACCGCAACGAATCTCTGCGTCACCGCGCTGTCTTCAACAACGATACCGAGCTTAGCCAACGCTACCAGAACGAGGATCGCGTCGAAGATGAGTTGCAATTCGTGCTAGACGGTATTGCCACTTTCCATACCGACAAAACGGACCACGAAGTCCTGATCGGCGTCGAACACATTAAACAGGAAACCGAGTGGCAACGTTTCCGACAAAATGCACCGGCCGTTCCCATTGTCGCCAACCCGAACGTGAACTTTGATCCGCCGGCCAACCAGACCTTGTCCGACGAACCCTCGGACACCCGCCGCTGGGCGCTCTACCTGCAAGACCAGATATCCCTACTCGAAGACGGTCGCCTGAAGGCACTGCTGGGCGTGCGTTATGACGACGTACTCTCCACCGGCAGCCAGAACGATGTGGAGTCCCCGGATGTGGATGATAGCGCCTTCACCGCCCGTGGCGGCCTGCTCTACATGCTGAATGATCAACACTCGGTGTATGCCAGCGCCAGTCAGTCCTTTCAGCCACAGCAATCCTTCGCAGTGGATCGCAGCGGCACCCCGCTGGACCCGGAAACCGGCGAACAGTTGGAAGTGGGTTTCAAGAGCGGCTTCAGTGACCGGCTTTCCACCACCGTATCCGTGTATCAACTGGAAAAAGACGACGTTGCTGTGTTCGACCAGGAGCTGTTTGCGAATACCGGTGACATCGCTTACTTCCCCGGCGTCAACCAGCGCAGCCGGGGTGCCGAAATCGACATTACCGGTCAGCTCACGGACCGTGTGAAGTTACTGGCTAACTACAGCTATACCGACACTGAGGTGCTGGAAAATGAAGGCGACCCGTCACAGAAAGGCGAACGCCTGGGCGGCGCCTCTCTGCACCTTGCGCGCCTGTGGCTGAGCTATGATTTCACCGGCCCGCTTGCCGGCTTGGGCCTGGGCGGCGGCGCCCGCTATGTGGGGGAAAGCACTGCGCAGTTTGATACCGACCTGCCACTGGACGCCTACACCGTGGCCGATGCCAGCCTCTGGTATCAGTGGAAAAATCTGCGCGCCAACCTCAAGGTCAACAACCTATTTGACGAGGAATATATTCCTCGGGCCAACAACGCGGCCATTGCCCACCCGGGCGCACCGCGTTCGGTATTGGCCGGTGTATCCATTGAGTTCTGATCGGCAGCCATCCAGGGCGCTACCCCGCAGTAGCGCCCTGGCATAGCCCCACTGAAGGCAGCGAATGCGTCAATTCTGGGTATCCGTTCACCGCTATGCCGGCCTGTCGATGACGGTATTTCTTGTCATCGCCGGACTGACGGGCTCAGTGCTGGTATTCCGCGAGGAACTGGACGCCATCCTCAACCCCGAGCTCTATCAGGTCTCCCCGCCCTCGAGGGAGGCCGAACTGCTCGATCCACTAGCAATCCGCCGCCAGCTACTGGACACCTACCCGCAGCTCCATATCAACTGGATAACGCTGCAACCCAGGCCCGATCATGCTCTCAACATCCGGGTGCAGCCCCCGGAGGAAAACACCGATCTGGATTTCGATGAAGTGTTCGTGAACCCCTATACCGGTGAGGTACTGGGCACACGCATGTGGGGCAGGATCAGTGATGGCAAGGAAAACCTCATCCCTTTTCTCTACAAGCTGCATTACCAGCTTGCCCTGGGCCAGTTCGGCACACTCCTGATGGGAGTGATCGCACTGATCTGGACCCTGGACTGTTTTATCGGCGCTTACCTGACCTTGCCCAACCGTGCACGAGCAACGTCACGGGCCCGCTCCTTCAGCGACAAGCTGAAAAATCAGTGGCGACGCTGGAAACCCGCCTGGAAGGTACGCTGGCGCCGCAGTAGCTACAAACTTAATTTTGATCTGCACCGGGCCGGCGGCCTGTGGATCTGGGCCATGCTATTTGTGCTCGCCTGGAGCAGCGTGGCCTTCAACCTGGGCCAGGTGTACCGCCCTGCCATGGGGCTGGCCTTCGAATTTCAGGATGTCCGTCGCGACTTTTCTCCGCCCGAACAGCCCAAGACTTCACCGGCTATCAGCTACGCCGAAGCCCGGGCCGTGGCGTTGAACTATCTCGATGGGAACGAGCAACACCTCACCGACCAACCGGTACGCCAACTGGATTACACCGGCATGAGCTATTTTCCGCAGTTTGGTGTCTACCACTATCGATTCCGCAGTGAACGGGACGTGGACGAGGACTGGGGCAGAACGCGGATGTACATCGACGGCAACAGCGGTGAAGTGATAGCGCTCTATCTACCCACCGGCGCCGCCAGTGGTGACACCCTGACCACTTGGCTGATCACTCTACATATGGCTGGTGTTTGGGGTCTTCCCTTCAAGATCTTCGTCAGTGTCAGCGGCATTCTGCTGGTCATGCTGTCTGTTACGGGCGTTGTTATCTGGCAGCGCAAACGCTCCGCCCGTTTGCGCTCAGGGCGTAGACCAACCGGTGGGGCTAGCAAGACTAAACCCAGCCGTGCCTGATCCGGGAAATCGTCGGGTATCGTTGCACTCAACCCCAAACCCAAAAAGCCACA
The DNA here is from genome assembly GCF_051117345.1 of Alcanivorax sp. GTDB lineage: Bacteria > Pseudomonadota > Gammaproteobacteria > Pseudomonadales > Alcanivoracaceae > Alcanivorax. The sequence goes on along the minus strand of NZ_JBNPEC010000197.1, from coordinate 16,388 downwards.
AAAAATCCGGTTTTTGCTTCACCTTTTGCCACCCTCGTTCGTCTATAGAGTAAATGGGGCAAAAAAGCGGATCATAAGCCCGCACTGGAGCACCCCATTTTGCGGTGCCGGTTCGCCCAGGCGTCGCGACGTAAGCAAGCTCCTTCCAACGCATCGCCCCGCCCCATTGGGTGCCGGGGCGCTTTTTTGTCGCTTGGTCGGGGCTGCTATCCCATGCAACTGACTCCCAACCACACTTTCCCGAGAGGTCATCCGGCAGCAGTATGAAAGAAGGTTTCCGACAAAGTATGGCCTGGCTCCACACCTGGACCGGATTGGTAGTGGGCTGGGTACTGTTATTCATGTTCGTCACCGGCACCGCCGGCTATTTTCACTATGAAATCACCCGCTGGATGGAGCCGGAACGGCCACTGGTGGACGCCCAGCCCGTAGCGGACCGTAGCGAACTGATTTCCCTGGGCCTGACGCGGCTGGAACAGCGCGCGCCCCGGGCCGCTTACTGGGAAATCGTCCTCCCCCATGATTCCCCCGCCACCCGCCTCTGGCAGGATTTCGAAATTCGCTGGGAAGACCTGCCTGAACCCGGCCACGACCACGGTGCCCGCGGTAACGAAATCCTGAACCCACTCACCGGCGCTCCCCTGGAAAAGGACGCCGTACGTGACACCGGCGGCGGCGAACTGCTCTACGAAATGCACTATCGCCTCCATTACCTGGATGCCCTGACGGCCTATTACCTGGTAGGCATCTGCACCCTGCTGATGTTCATGGCCATCATCACCGGGGTGATTACCCACAAGAAGATCTTCAAGGATTTCTTCACCTTCCGGCCCGGCAAGGGGCAACGCAGCTGGCTGGATGCCCACAACGTGATCAGCGTGATGGCGCTGCCGTTCTTCATCATGATCACCTACAGCGGCCTGGTGTTCTTCGACACCACCTACATGCCCGCCGGCATGGCCGCGATCTACGGCCCCGACCGGGAAAGCCGCGACCGCTACTTCGACGATCTTTACGCAGAAAACCACGATCACCAGGCGGCCAGACGCCCGGATGCGCCCCTGGCCCCGATGCTGGCCAGCGCCGATCAGGCCTGGGGCGACCATCAGGTCCAGTCCGTTTTCATCCAGCACGAGACCGGCAAGGCCCCCCGGGTGGAAATCCGGCGCATCGATCTTGACCGGCTGCGCTGGTATGACGGCGAAAAACAGGTCTTCAACGCCAATACCGGCGAGGCCATGGCCAGCGGCCCCTACGGCACGCCCACCTCCCAAACCCGGCAGATCATCACCGCCCTCCATGAAGGCCGCTTCGCCGGCCCCTGGCTGCGCTGGCTGTACTTCGCCGCCGGCCTGCTGGGCTGTGCCATGATCGCCACCGGCCTGGTGCTGTGGACCGTCAAACGTCGCCGCCAGCATGAACTCCCCGGCAATGGCAGCCTCAACCTGCGCCTGATCGAGGCCCTCAACGTGGCCACCATCGCCGGCCTACCCCTCGGCGTGGCCGGGTACTTCCTGGCCAACCGCCTGCTGCCGGTGGACATAGCAGACCGGGCCAACTGGGAAGCCAATGTGCTGTTCCTGTTGTGGGGAGAAGCGTTTCTGTATGCCTGCTTCCGCGATATCCGCAAAGCCTGGGTGGAAATACTGTGGCTGGCCGCTGCCGCTTTCACACTGGTCCCACTTATCAACCTGCTTACCACCGACAAGCATCTTGGCATCACCCTGCCTGCCGGCGACTGGGTGCTGGCCGGCTTTGATCTGACCATGCTCGGCCTGGGCGGCGCTTTTGCCTGGATGGCCATCAAGGTCAAACGTCGCTGGCTGCGTACGGGAGAGTCATCATGATGTCCCCACTGAGCAGCACATTCAGCAAAAACGCGCGTTACCGCTGGGCCGTGGCCTCGCGAGTGTTGGCTGCCTTTGTGGGCGGCTATGTCCTGTCATCGTTACTATTACTGCTGATGGCCCTGGTCTGGCCCCTTCCCCGGGCCGAAGCGATTGCTGCCAGCACCATGATCAGCTTCATCCTCTATGCGCTGATCATCATCTGGGCCTTCAGCGTCAAACGATTGCGCACTGTCTGGCTGGGCATGGTGGCCAGCAGCCTGCTTTGCGGCGCCCTGGTCTGGTGGCTGATGCCAGGAGGTGGCGCATGACACTGCTGCATCTGGCACTGCTCCTCATTACCCTGGCCGGTTTCGTGGCGCTGTGTTTAGCCATGCCCAGACACAGCAAACACCTGTTGCGGCGCACTCTGTCACCGCAAGCCGCACGGCTTACCAAAATGGCAGGCTGGGGCTTACTGGTTGTGGCGCTGGCACTGGCTATCGCCCAGTGGCGCTTCAGCATCGGCTCAGTGATCTGGCTCGGCTGGCTGTCCCTGGCCGGGCTGGCGCTGGTATTTGCCCTGCCACGCTGGCCCTGGCAGCCGGTGAAACCGCAACGCCCAACCAGAAAAAAGGCCCAGGGTACAAATCGTATTCCGCTCGTGTCGGCGCCAACTCCAGCGGGGCCATTGACCATCGCCGGCGCTACCCTGGTCATTGCCCTGCCGCTCACCGTGTTTGCCTGGCAACTGGCCAACACCGGACAGAAACCGCTGATGCGCGAGGACGCCCTGAACGGCACCATCGGCCCGTGGAATTTCGTGATCGCGGAAAAGGAACAGCAGCCACCGGAAATCCTTGCCCTGGATGTACCCCTGAAACAGTTCGTGATCCGCTTTTGCGACCGTTGCCAGAGCGAGATTCGTCAGGCCTGGCTGAAAGTGCGCGAACCCCGTAGCAACACCGCCGCCGGCAATGCCTTCTTCGGGCGTGGCGAAGAGAAAACCACACAGATTCCCATCCCCGCAGCCGCCACTCTGGAGGACCGGTTGTGGCTTACCGTGGAAGGTAACGATGGCCGCTTCCACCATCAGCCACTTTCCATCAAACGCCTCTCTCCTTCCCTGGCCACCTTTATCAAGGAGCGCCCATGAGAGTCACCACCCTGATCGCCAGTCTCCTGATCAGCAGCCAGGCCCTGGCCCATACCCCGGTATGCCGCTGTGAGCTCACCGGCAATGACATCACCTGCACCGGCCAGTTCCACGACGGCAGCGAGGCCAGCGGCGTCGCCATGACCGTATTCGACTACCACAACGCCACCCTGGCCTCCGGCCAGCTGAACAAGCAATCGCGCTTTCAATTCACGCAACCGCAGCAGCCGTTCTACATCATTATGGACGCCGGTCCCGGAGAAATGTTCGAAGTGGACTGGAAGGACGTGAAAGGTCTGGCGCCCTCGACCTACCCGTAGGCCATACGCACCAGTGCGACACTCTATAAGCCGCAAAAATATTGTCGCCAGAAATGGTTCGTCGGTCTGCGCTAGCGTTGGCTCTGTGTGCCGACGGCGGCACGGCCAACGCCACTCCCAAAGAGGAAGACGACACCCTAGACAGCCTCTGAAAACCCCTTGCCTACTCGCGAAAGATAATTACTCAGCGTGGCCTGAAGCATGCAAGGGGTTTTCCAGCAGCCAACACACAGAGACACGACCGCTCTATCTCGGTGGGTGTCCCCGCTCATCCTTCAACTCCAAAAAAATCCCGGCAGGGCAAACCATGCCGGGATTTTGTTTGAAGGAAAGGGAGTGGCCCCGATTATGGACCGCGTTACCAACTATACTCCACTGCTGCACGGATAGACCGTTCCTGCCCCAGGAAACAGGTGCTATCAGTGCTACACGAGGCGATGTAGTACTCGTCCAGCAAATTATTCACGTTGATATTTGCATTCCAGCCATCCAGAGCCAAGGGGCCTTTCCCCAGATCGTAACGCAAAGCCAAATCAACCAGCGTGTAACTGGGAACGCTAAAGGTATTGGTGTTGTCGCCTTCTGTTTCACCGGTATAGCGAACACCTCCTCCCAGTTCAACGCCCGATAGCGGACCAGAAAGCATCGAGTAATTTACCCACAGTGATGCCGTACTTTCTGGTACCTGAGGCCGTCGCTTGCCCTCATCTCCATTGTTGCTGTCGGTTACCTCATCATTCAGATAAGTGTATGCCGCAGTGAGGTTAACATTCCTGTTCAAACGAGCCTTTCCTTCCAACTCAAGACCACGGGTATTGACTTCACCGGTCTGAATATTGAACCCAGGGTTAACCGGGTCTGCGGTGGTCATGTTTTGTTGGGTCAAGTCAAAAGCCGAAATCGTGATCAGGTGCTGTGTACCCACCGGTTGGTATTTTACACCAACCTCATACTGCTCACCTTCCATCGGCTCAAATTGGGAACCATTGAAATCTGTACCACCAACTGGCTCAAATGACTGAGAATAGCTGGCATAAGGGGCCACGCCATTGGCGAAGTTATAGATGACACCCGCTCGCCCGGTAAATGCATTATCTGAAGAATCCGTTTTACTGGAAGAAAGGTTATTTTCAGCAGACGTTTTCGCATCGTCATATCGCCCGCCAACAAGAAAAGACAGGGCACCTATATGAATCTGATCCTGCAAATAAAAACCGAGTTGCTCTACCTGGTTATCAATGCTCTGATAAATCGGCGGAGCCGGTATCGCAACATTATAAACTGGTTCAAATAGGTCAATGCTGGGCGCGGCGCTGAATCCCCGCAGGGTATCATTCTCGAAATGGTAATAATCAGCGCCCATCAGCACCGTATGGTCAAGGCTACCTGTCGTCGTCTTCCATTCAAGCTGGTTGTCAATCGTCCAGTCACTGGAGTTTTCTACCGCACTGAACGCGCTACGCTGAAGAGTCCTTTGATCCGCTTCCAGAGAGCGGCGGTATAGCCAGTTGGAATCCAGAGCGTTATCTGTAAAACGCACATTCTGTCGGAAAGTTACATCGCCGCTTACGTGATGGCTAAGCAGGTATCCCACAGACCAAACTTCTCTGTCCCAAAACTCGAACCCGGGATCCCCCACCCTGAAGCTGGCAGGAACGCGACCGTTCGGGTTTGAAAAAACACCATCACGCGGAATGGCCCCAAGAACCGTGGCGTTAATGTCATCGCGCTGGTATTGGGCCAATAGGGTGAAATCCGTTGTATCGTTTTTCCAGCGCATAGACGGCGCCAGCATCTGCCGCTCTCGGTCACTGTGGTCCTGCTGCGTCTCTCCGTTCAGACCAAGACCCGTCACCCGAAACGCCAACTGCTCATTCACGCCTGAACCCACATCAAACGCCGCACTGGCACGGTCAAAATTCCCGGTACCAAGACGGACCTTATTGGTCATGTCTTCGTGCGGTCGCTTGCTGACCATATTGACGACTCCACCCGGTTGGGTCTGGCCGAACAATACGGAAGCCGGCCCCTTGACGACCTCGACCCGCTCAAACATCCAAGGGTCAAGATTAGCACTAACAAAATTGGAGCCTTTCAGCTTCAACCCATCCAGATACTCATTAAAAGACGAACCTGCCGTGCCGTTACCTCCATACCCGCGTATCCTGACATTGTTCCCCCCGAACAAGGTCGTCTCACCAGTAGCCCCGGTAGAAACACCGGAGGTATAGGAAACCGCTTCGCCAATATCTCTCACATCACGGTCATCCATTTCTTGACGCGATACAACGCTGACCGACTGCGGAGTTTCCATCAGCGCAGTATCCGTTTTCGTCGCTGTCGCGCTACGTGTTGCCACATATCCCTCAACAGGCCCGTACGCTGTCTCCAGATAGCCGGCAGCACTTACCTTAACCGGATCAAGCATATTCGCCTGCTGCGCCTCAATCACATACCCCTGCGGTGTTTTGCGGGCCACATAGCCGCTGCTGCTCAGCAGGCGGTTGAGCCCCTGCTCCGGCTCAAATTCCCCGACCAGCCCTTCGCTGGTCAGCCCGGACAACAGGCTGTCGTCCATCACCACGGCAATGCCCGCCTGTTGGGCGAACTGATTGATGGCACGACTTAATGAACCCGCTTCCACACGGACAGAGGTCGGCTCGGCCATGGCCAGTTGGCTGCAAAGCAGCACCACTGCGACCAGGCCCGCTCGAATGGACAAGCCTGAATAATGTTTCGATTTCACGTGGATCAGCTCCTCAACGCTTCGGTATTTACCCCTTTGACGCGCCAGGAAGGAAAAGCGGAAAAGAAAATCATTCTTGTTTATGGAAGAGAGTGAGGAGGGGGGCATTGTGGGTTTTGTCGGGGTTTGGAGGCCATGTTAGGTATCGTTGTACTCCCTCACTCCCCCCGAAGACGCATCACACCCAACCCCCATCACTTGGCCGCACTCACCATGGCCAGCCACGGCGTGATCTGACGTACCCGAATCGCCGGGAAGCTGCTGGCCAGCAGTTGCAGCGCCTCGTCGGGCTTGTCCAGCGGCAGCACGGCGGAAATGCGGATAACCGGCAGGCTTTCGACATCGTAGTGCAGATAACCCTGATGGTAGCGCGCCAGCTCCGCCAGCACCTGGGCCAACGGCCAGCCATGCACCACCAGTTGCCGTTGCTGCCAGCTCTTTTCCTGCTGGCTGGCGTTGAATCGGGTCACCGGGCCAATGCCATTGCCATCCAGGCGCACCTGTTCCCCGGCCCCCAACTCAACAGGCTTCGAGGTAGTGTCCGCGCTGACCCGGACCCGGGATTCCAGCATGCTCAGGCGGGTCACCCGCTCATGCTCGTGGTTGACGATAAAGCGGGTGCCCAGTGCCCGGATCTGCCCGTATTCGGTACTGACCACAAAGGGGCGCCCGGCCTCTTTCGCCACATCCACGTGGATTTCACCCGCCAGCAGATGCACTTCGCGGAGCTGTGGAGTAAAGCGGATATCCACCGCGCTCTTGCCCCCCAGCGTGACTTTACTGCCATCCGCCAGGGTCTCGCTGTGCCATTCGCCCGCATTGGCCTGCAGATCGGCCCCCAGATGATCCAGCGGGTATTGATGCAATAGCAGCAACGCCGGCAAGGTGAAAAACAACAGGATCGCCAGGGAGCCGCCTGCCAGGCGTTTCCGGGTACGGGAGCGCTGGTGGAAACGGGCTTCCAGGGCCTTGCGAGCGGGGCCAGGCGCCGTGAGCTGGTCCAGGCTTTCCAGAAACGAGCGGGCCTTGTTGGCCGCCGTCGCATGGCGCGGGTCGGCCCGTTGCCAGGCGTCGAAATCCCGGCGGGTGCGGGCCTGCGCCTGCGCATCACCGTCTTCCAAAGCCAGCAACCATTCCGCTGCCTGCTCGGCAATATCGTTGCCGGCGTCGCTGATCGCTTTCCGGTTATTCGACACAGAGCCACTCACCGGACTACTCCCCGCCCGACATCTGCTGGCACTGCACCAGCACTTTGACCAGATCACTGCGAATGGTCCGGGAGGTCACCCCCAGCCGTTCCGCCACGGCGACTTGAGTCATCCCTTCCAGATAATGCAGCAGGAAAGCCTGCCTGGCGCGGGCAGGGACACTCTCAAGCACCCGGCTTATCGCTTCCAGCACTTCGATAGCTTGCCAAACCTGTTCCGGGGAGGCATGCCCGCCCTGCTCCTCGGCAACAGCCATCAGCTCGGTCAGATAGGTCTGCTCGATAACCTCCCGGCGGCGGCGATCAATGATCAGCCGGCGGGCCGTGGTGGCCAAAAACCCCCGGGGATTACGGATACCAAACAGCGCGTCACGGGAATTGAGCAGGCGCACGAAGGTGTCCTGGGTGATGTCCGCCGCATTATGGCCGCACCCCAGTTTTCGGTGCAGCCAAGCGTACAGCCAATCATGGTGATCGCTGTAGAGGCTGCGAACGGTATCGTGATGTGCCGAATTCGTGTCAGGCAAGGACCAACCCCGATCATCGGCCACCGACGTTCCCCCATCGGCAGGCCAGAAATGAGAATAGATCTCATTCTAGGTTTCATCATGCCACTATGCAAGGCGAGGGCAGAGCGCCATGGCCATGTTGGGTATCGCCGAGCTCAACCCAACCTACACGTCTTCGCGAGATCGTAGGTTGGGTGGAGTACAACGGTACCCAACAAAAACGCCCACAAACCATCCCCCCAACCCAACATCCAACACGGGCCACACTTCCCACCGCGAAAATCGCCCACAAAAAAATCCCGGCAGGGCGAACCGTACCGGGAAGATTTTTTCTGGGTGGTTATTGTCCCTGCCAAGTTGAGCCAATGATCAGAAATCGAACTCCACAGAAGCCTTAACCGTCAGCGGATCACCAAAGTTCAGATAACCAAATGATGTGTTGGCCAGGTATTCCTTGTCGGTCAGGTTTTCAACATTCAACCGATAAGTGGCCGCTTTCTCGCCGGACAGTTTTTGCTTGTAGCGAACACCGGCATCTAGGCGCACATAGCTGGCAGCATTCCAGGTGTTGAGGCTATCTATGGGCTTGCTGCCAACATAGTAGGCACCACCATTGACGGACAACCCTTGCAGGATTGGCGATAGGTCATAGTCCGCATAAAGGTTGGCTTGCCACTCGGGCACGCCCTGAGGCGTCTTGCCAATGAGGGCGGTATTTGCGGTTTTCTCCACCTCCGCATCCAGATAGGCCGCGCCGGCAATCATCTTCAGGCGATCCGTCACATTCCCGCTCAGCGACAGCTCCACACCGGTATGAACCTGACGGCCGTCCTGAACGTAACGGTTGGCGCCATTGATATACTCGAGCCCCTTATCGATTTCGAACACGGCGGCAGTGAACAACGTGCGGCTGTTGGGCTCGTATTTGAAACCTAACTCGACCTGATCACTGGACAGGGGATCGAGCATCTCCTCTTCATTGACAGTCCCCACCGGGGCAATGCCACCCAGTTCAATCCCTTCGCTGTAGCTGGTGTAGAGCGTCATGTCATAGCGGGGTTTATAGATCAGGCCCAGGGTAGGATTGGTGGCCGACTTGTCATAGGTTTCCTTAAGCGCCGCACCGACACTTGCTCTCCGGTAGGTCTTGATCTGGGTATGACGCACCCCACCAAAGGCCTCGAAGCGATCATTGAAGGCGATGGTATCGGTGAGAAAAAACGATTTCTGGTCCGTCCTGTTACGCAGCACACTGGGACCATCCGTCAGGGTGGTCAAATCCGGCGCGGGCACATCGCCGTTGATATTGAAGTTGCCCAGGCCCGCGGTTGTGCCATCAGACCAGATCATGTCGCGCCGGACTTCGTCGTAGCCAAAGGCAAGAGAATGCCCGAGACCGAAGGTGTCCATATCCCCTTCAAAGACCACCTGCAGGGCATCGTTGTTTCTTTCCTCGTAGGCACTATTGAAATAGACAAGGGCGTCATAATTGCCATTGGCATCCATGGATGATCCGCCCAGGGTCAAGGCGTTGCGTTTCAGTTCCGCCTTCTGTGCCGCCAGGCGCACTTTCCAGTTATCCGCGAACTGGTAAATCACCCGTCCAACATAGTAGTCCTGGATATTATTACCCTCCGCCCAGTCAGCGATGAAATAGCTGTTGTCGGGGCCCAATTGAGGGAAAAAGGCGCGGGCGTCTGCGAGGCTCTGGAAGCTGAATGTCCCAAGCGTGTAGGGTTCCGAGTTCTTTCTGTCCTGGTGCTCGTACTCCAACTCCACAAGCAGATTGTCCGAGACGCGCCAGTCAAAAAAGGTGCTGAAAAACTTGGTATCGGACTCGTAATCATCCAGGTGATTCTGGATGTCCTTCTTGGCGATATTGATTCGTGCGCCATATTGTTCCTGCTCACCAAAGCGGCCGCCAAAATCACCGTGCGCCCCCAGGCTACCGTGATCATCCGTGAAGATGGTCACTCTGGACAACGGCTCATCCGTCGGACGTTTTACTGCATAGTTGAGTACACCACCGGGCGAAGTGACCCCATAGCGCAATGCGGACAAGCCCTTGTTCACTTCAACGGAAGCCTTGTTCTCCAGGGCGATGGGGCCCTGATCGTTGATGGACAGACCATCGCGGTTGATCGCATCGGTAGAAAGGTAAAACCCGCGGACCATCACCCTGTCATACCAGAGCGGGGATTCTGCCTGGATCACGGATGGGTCATTCTTGATCACATCAGTCACCGAGCGGGCCTGCTGGTCACGAATCACTTCTTCGGGAAAGCTGGTCACCGAAGAAGGGGTATCCAGGACAGCCGTGGCCCGAAAACCGGATGCCGAGGAAATGGATGACCAGTAGCCTTCCTCCTGAACGGATGTTGACAGTTGATTCCCTTGCTGCTCACTGACCGTAACAGGGTCCAGCATATTGCTGGACGCCTTCTGTAGGGAATAACTGCCGTTTGGCAGCCGCTGGGCCTGCAGCCCACTGCCGGTCAGTAGTCGGCCCAGTACCGTGCCGGGAGTCATGGTGCCGTTGACGGCTTCTACTTCCAAACCCTGCACCATACCTGGTGTAAACGACACGGTGATCCCGCTATCAGCCGAAAACTTCACCAGCGCCTGCTCCAGAGAACCTGCAGGAATGTTGAAAGACTGTGCGGACTGTTGTGCCGCAGTGCTATCGGCAGCCATGGCCGCTTGCATGGGTAGCCCGCCCAGGGCTACGCAAATGGCGGTAGCCATGGCAGTGGTGCGGAATGGGTGACGCGTTGCTGACATGAATTCCTTCCCCTGTTTCAGGTAATAAATGTGGCTTCTACCTGACAAGTCGAATGAGAATGGAAATCAACAACCCCTTGAGTGGTTTTTTTGGGTTGAGCTGGGGTTTATGGTTGCGTATTGCTTGTACATTGCTGGCTTTGATAAACCCCTGCGGGCGTCCAGCCTAAAGGCATGTCGGGAAGCTCAACCCAACACCGCCCTACCCTCTCTCTACCCGCACCCAATAACGGGTCAAATAGCGCAGCTTCACCGGCAGGGTGTTGGCCAGGTTTTCCAGCACCACGTCGGTGTCGTTCAGGTGGAAGGCGCCGGACAGGCGCAGGTCTGCCACCTGTTCGCCGCACACCAACCGGCCAGGCCGGTAGCGGGACAGTTCGGCAAGGAAGTCCTCCAGTCGCCAGTCGCTGGCGATCAGCAAGCCGCGCTGCCATGCCTGCGCATTGGGGCTAAGGGTGTGCACCTTGCCAGCGTGGTTATGGGTAAAATCCGCCTGTTGCCCGGCATCCAGACGCAGCGGCGTTTGCCCGCCATCCGTGGGGCGAATCTCCACCGCGTGCTCCATCACGCCTACCCGGGCGTGGCTATCATCGCTGTAAACACTGAAGCGCGTGCCCAGCGCACGAACGCTGCCGTGGCGGGTGTGGACGATAAAGGGTCGCCCTTGCGGGTCCGGCGCGGTGGTAACCAGAATCTCACCCTGATGAAGAATGACCTGACGGGCGCTGGCACCATAATGCACATCCACGCTGGAGCCGGTGTTGAGCACCAGCTCCCCGCCATCCGCCAACGACAACGATCGCTGCTCACCGGTGTCGGTGCGATATTCTGCGGCTAGAGCGTGATACTGCTCGCTCTGCCGCCAACTCAGCCCGGCGCCCCCCGCTACCAACAACACCGCCAACCCCTTGATGACTTGCCGACGCGACGTGCGAGCCTTGTTCAAGGTGGTGCGGGCTAATCCTGCCGGCGCCTGCTCCAGACGACCTTGCAGCCTTTCCATGCGCGCCCAAGCACGGCGATGCTCGGCGCTTTGTGCCAGCCAATGCTGGTGGGCTTCCTGCCGGGAGCTATCGGCGGGGGCATCCAGCAGGTCCACGTACCAGGTGGCGGCCTGCTCGGCGACGGCGCGACTGAGCGGTTGGTCCATCAGTCTTCCACCAGCATCAGGCACTTACTGAGCGCACGAATATAATGCTTGCGCACGGTATTGGTGGAGACTTCCAAGCGCTTGCTGATGGCCACGTAAGTGAGGCCTTCCAGTTGCGCCAACAAAAAGATCTCGCGGGTACGCCCGCCCAGGGAATCGAGCATGGCATCGATTTCCAGAAGGGTTTCCACAATCTGGTGGTGCTGCTCCGGCGAAATGTGGGTGGATTCTTCCTGGTAGGCCAGGGTGTCCAGATACGCTTGCTCAATGCTGCGGCGGCGGAACATGTCCACCAGGATATTGCGGGCAATGCTGCTCAGGTAGGCGCGGGGCTGGCGAAGGGTGTCATGGCGCCGCTGGCCCAGCACGCGAATAAACGTATCCTGGGCGAGATCGCTGGCCTGCTCATCACAATCCAGACGCCGCCGAATCCAGCCTTTCAGCCAGGAATAATGCTCCCGGTACAGCGTATCCAGATGATGCGGCGCTGAATTTACAGACGACATGACGACCCCACAGGAAGCAGAAATCCGCCACCACAGTTAAGAATGGTTCTCATTCTATTCAATATCCGGGTTTTATAGCAACCCTGGTGCAACTGGCTGGAACGTCCGCAGGCCCTCTGATGCACGGCCACTTGGCGAACAGGCCCTGTTAACACACCCACACCAAGACAAGCCCTTGCCCACTTGCACCCACTCAGCCATTAACTGATAATCACTCGCACTTAATCCGAAGGGGATACCGTACGGCGCATGTCAGAGACGGCGATCAATCAGGAGAGTTTGCTCTCTCAAAACCATGACGAGGTCAGCGCCCTCTATAAGGCACACCATGGCTGGCTGACTCACTGGTTACACCGCCGCCTGCGCTGCCCCCAGGACGCCGCCGACCTGAGCCACGACACCTTCCTGCGCCTGATTCTCGGTGACCAACCCCTGGATGCCCTGCGTGAGCCCCGCGCTTACCTGCTGGTGATTGCCAGCCGGCTGCTGATCAACCGCCACCACCGCAAGCAGGTGGAAGAAGAGGCCCTTCGCCAGGTGGCCATCCTGCTGGAAACCCAGGACCAGCGTGGCCCGGCCGAAACCACCGCCGCCAGAAATCTGCTGCTCAGCGTACTCAAACTGCTGGTGGACGAACTCCCGGAAAAACCCCGCCGTGCGTTTCTGCTGGCCCGCCTGGAAGGCCTCAGCTATCGCCAGATCGCCCGGCAGCTGGACGTGTCTGAAAGTAGCGTCAAGCAATACCTGGCCCGCGCCCTGGCTCACTGCCATGCCCGCCTCTACGACAGCCTGGCGGACTAACAGTGGCCCGGCCCGATCTGAACACTATCCGGCAACAGGCCGCAGAGTGGGTTGTTGCCCTGCAGGAATGCGGGGGAGACGAGCGTGCACAGCTGCAAGCCGAGTGTGAGGCCTGGCAGGCGGCAGACCCACGGCACCGGCAGGTGCTGGAACAGATGCAACAGATGTGGCACGCCCCGGAGCCGGCCCAGGCAAGGCGCCGCAAACGCCGCTACCTGACCACCGGCCTGGGCTCGCTGCTATTGATAGCCTGGCTGGGCAGCCAACTCCCCTGGGCTTACTGGGGCGCCGACTACCGCACCGCCAGCGGCGAGATCCGCAGCGTGACCCTGCCTGATGGCAGCCGGATCGTCCTCAACAGTGACAGCGCCATCGACCTGGACTACAGCGACACGGCCCGCACCCTGACACTCGTGCGCGGCGAACTGCTTGCCACTGTGGCCAGCGACCGGGAGCGCCCCTTCCAGATACAGACCCGCCACCTCACCGCCACCGCTCTGGGCACGCAATACACGGTGAAACAAGCAGACACCTTCAGCCGGGTAGCGGTACAGGAATCCTCTGTGGCCGTGACGTCTAACGATAACGGCAACCCCCTTACCCTCACCGCCGGGCAACAGGCCGATCTGAACAGCAACGGGCTTATTGCACGGGAAACGACACCGACCTACCGACCGGACTGGGCCGATGGGCGGCTGGTGTTCAGCAATACCCCCCTGCAGCAAGTGATCGAACGCCTCGGCCGCCACCGCACCGGCGTAATGCGACTCAGCGAAGAACTGAGTCACCGCCAGCTCCATTTCACCGGCGTACTCCCTGCCAACGACAGCGACACCGCCCTGGCCCTGTTGGCGGATTCTCTGGACCTGCAGGTCCAGCCTTTCACTGCCTGGTACGTGACACTGAGCTCCGGGCAATAAAAAATACGCTTTTTTCTGCCCGATTGGCTTCCTGCCCTGTCATCAAGAGTAAAGACACCGCGAAATAACGCTGGAGCACCTTGATGAATCGGAAACATGGAACGACTTCACCGGCAGCATTGCTGCTGGTTGGCTTGATGCTCACTCTGGGACAACCGGTAACCGCCCATGCCGACGACCCGGCATCCTATACCGTTACCCTGCCTGCCCAACCTCTGGACCAGGCCGTTATCGAACTGGCCCGCCAGACCGGGCTGGCCATCGGCGGCGATGCTTCACTGCTGCAGGGCAAACAGGCCCCCGCCCTCAACGGGGAATACACCCCGGAAGCCGCCCTTCAGGCCCTGCTTGCCGGCAGCGGTGTGACCGCCAGCCGCAATGCCAACGGTTTCAAACTGGAAAAGACGCCAGCTCAGGAAAATGAGCTAAAGGCCATCTCCGTCTACGGTCGCCAGAAAAGCGACACCCTTGCGGCCATCCCCCAGAGCGTCAATGTCTACGACCGGGAAAACTTCGAGCTGGCATCGGCGGAAACCGTGGGGGACGTGTTGCGCCTTACTCCCAGCGCTAACCGGGCCGGTTCCGGCCGCGACATGTTTGCCGACGATTTTCTGATTCGCGGTTTCAACGCCGAGCAATCCGTGAATGGCCTGGGCTTCCGCCAGACCGACCACCCCACGGATCTGGCCAATGTGGAACGCCTGGAAGTATTGAAGGGCCCGGCCTCGGTCCTCTACGGGCAGATGGAACCGGGTGGCACCATCAATGTGGTGACCAAACAACCGCTGGCCTACCATCAGGCCGAATTCGGTGTGGAGTACGGCCGCTATGACCACGCCCGCTCTACCCTGGACGTGACCGGCCCCCTGAACGACCGGGTACGGGCGCGCCTTAACCTGGCCTACCAGAACAGCGAGTCTTCACTGGATTTCTGGGAATACCGCCGGGTTTTCGTGGCCCCCAATGTGACCATGGACCTGACCGACAGCACCAACCTGACCATCGAAGGCAGCTACTCCGGCAATGAGTGGACCGCTCTTCCCGGCGGCGCGCCCATCGAAGGCGCCATCACGGATAACCCCAATGGCGATTACAGCGAGTCCTTCAACACCGCCTGGAAAGACAGCTTTACCGAGCGCAACTCCAGCTACATCAACACCCGCCTGACCCAGGCCATAACCGACACCATCGATGCCCGGCTCAGCTACGCCTACACCCGCAACGATGCGGACTGGGAAGAGTACGCACCCTTTGGCCTGGACAATGATCAGCGCACCCTGAACCGCATTATTTTTGCCGGCAGCGACACCGACAAAAAAGATCACGAGGTGATTCTCGACCTCAGTGGCGAGTTCACCAGCGGCCCACTCACCCATACCTTTATCGCCGGTATCAACTACCGGGAGTCCGACTCCACCCGCCCAACCCGCATTTACTTCACCGATCCCATTGACCTGTTCAACCCGCAGTACAGCCCGGCGGACCTGAGCCCGGGCAATCTGGGAAGGGACCGGGGCTTTACCCAGAGCGACAAGATTCTGGCCGGCTTCTTCCAGGACCGCATTACCTTCGCGGAACAGTGGCACGTACTGGCCGGGCTACGCTATACCGACTCAGAGCAGTCACAGGAAACCACCGACTTTTTGAACAACAATAGCGTTGACCGTGCTGAGCTCAGCGAATCCGCCTGGACCACCCAGTTCGGGCTCGTTTACGACGTGACCGATAGCACCTCACTGTATGCCAGCAGCAGTGAAGCCTTTGTGCCTCAGCAAGGCACCACCTCCGGCAGTAAGCCACTGGCAGCCGAGGAAAGCACTCAGTACGAAGGAGGCATTCGCATTAGCCTGGGCGGTATGGATATCAACGCTTCCGGCTTTGTGATCGAGAAAGACAACATTGCCATTACCGATCCTCTCAACAACAACTTTGAGGTGGCCGAGGGCAAGGCCCGCTCCAAAGGCGGCGAGCTCACCATCAGTGGCTATGCCAGCGACAAGCTGTTCCTCAGCGCCGGCTACGGTTACACCGATACCGAGGTACTGCACAGCGACGATGAAACCCTGGAGGGCAATCGCTTTGTGAATGTGCCGTTGCAGACCGCCTCCCTGCAGAGCCGCTATCACCTTGGCGCCATCACCGGGCTGAGTGTGGGCGGCACCGTCAGCTATGTGGACCAGCGCCCCGGCGACGCCGACAACAGCTTTACCCTTCCCAGCCACACCCGCGTGGATCTGGGCACCTACTACGCCATCAGTGATGCCGTGCAGCTGGATTTTCTCGTCGACAATATCTTCGACGAAGAGATCTTTTCGCCCGGCTCCTTTGATGGTGTGATTCGCGAAGAAGGGCGCACCTACCTGGCAAGAATGAAGTACAACTTCTAAATGACGCTGCGCAAACAGCTGGTCATCCTGCACCGCTACGTGGGCCTGGTGATGGCCGGTTTTCTGGTTATCGCCGGCC